>NZ_OY781461.1:1943750-2266041 GCF_963676955.1 uncultured Desulfuromonas sp.
CGGCATTTTCACCAACACCGGCGGTAAAGACGATCGCATCAACCCCGCCAAGGGCTGCGGCGTATGAGCCGATGTATTTTTTGAGGCGATAAGCTTCAACATCCAGGGCCAGTTGGCAGCGCGCATCACCGTTGTCTGCTTCGGTGATGACATCACGGCGGTCGGTATAGCGACCGGTAATGCCGAGCAATCCCGATTTCTTGTTAAGAATTGAATCGATTTCGCGTGGCGTACACCCTTCCTGATCCATGATGAACGGCGGGATCGCCGGGTCGATATCACCGCAGCGGGTTCCCATCATGGCGCCTTCCAACGGGGTCAGGCCCATACTGGTATCCATGGAACGGCCGCCCTTGATGGCTGTATGGGAAACACCATTGCCGATATGCAACGTGATGATGTTGCACTCTTCCAGCGGTTTGCCGAGATTGATTGCCGCCCGTTTCGACACGTAGAGATGGCTGGTGCCGTGGAATCCATAGCGGCGCACGCCGTACTCTTCATACCACTCGTAAGGCAGTGGGTAGGTATACGCGTGAGCGGCATGCTTTGATGAAATGCCGTGTCAAAGATCGCGATGTGCGGCACTGTCGGTAACACGGCTTGAGCCGCTTCAATCCCGGAGATATTGGGTGGATTGTGCAACGGGGCGAGGTGCTGGACGCTGCGAATGGCGTCAAGGACTTCGTCGTTAATGCGTACTGAACAGGTGAATTTTTCGCCGCCATGGACGACACGATGACCGACGGCGGAAATTTCAGACATTTGTTTGACAACGCCGTGCGCCGGATGCGTCAGGGTACGAATAATCAGGTCAATCGCCACCCGATGGTCCGGACATTCCGATTGTTCCTTATAGGTGTCACGGCCCGGGACCTCGTGGGCGATAAAGGAGTCACCAATGGTGACACGCTCGACAACGCCCTTGGCAATCACTTCCTTTTTGTCCCAGTTAAATAACTGATACTTGACTGATGAGCTGCCGCAGTTCAAAGCAAGAATATCCATAACCGGTTCTCCTCCCAGGGGGGTATCTATGTAATCTAAATTACATAATGCCGTTTTATCTATCGGCAAATAAAATCTATTTGTTTTCTTAACTATTTGTTTTTAAGGGAAAAAAGAGCAGTAAAGCGTTATAGAGGATAGCTAAATATCCTTTATAATGCAAGGGCTTTTGTCCTTTTTAGTACTGCTAAACACAACTTATGTATACGACGTTTCATCTAAATGGCAAGCATTTTTACGATGGACGGCATGGATGGGGGATGCTGATTTCAGAAGGTTTTATCTGATGGTCTTTTCAGGGGCGTGCAACCTGTCCGAATGAAACAGTGGTTTTAATTTCAATAAAAAAAGATGCCGTAGCAGGATGGCTGCTACGGCATGGTGACTCTGGGAAACGGTTGATCACTGTGAGGCCGGTTTAGAACTTGCCGGCTCAATGCTGAACTCGCTCAGGTCATCAGAGAGATCATTAAAGACGACGATGAACGGCAGGGACGCGCCCGGCGCGACTCCGACATTGGCCAGTGCCGTACCAAACGGATTGCTCATTGTTTCAGCAAGCGTCGCATAGGCCGTGGTTTCAAGGGCTTGACGGCTGATCTCATTGCCGCAGTAAACCGTTTTTTTTGTAAACGGCTGGCCTTTGTCCTTGTACAGGGTGGCGGTGACGCTGAGTTCCGCACGCGGCTCTTTATAATCATTGCGAATCGTGCCCTGAATGACAAACAGAGCGCCCGCCTCGCTGTTGTCGATGTAGTAGCTTTCCGAACGGATGATCGTCAGTGCGCCTTGCGGCTGCTGTGGTCCTGACGGCATGACCAGTTGTTGGATCTCACGGATCATGACCCGGACATCCGTGGTTCCTAACGTGGCATAGAAGTAACCGTAAGCTCCGGCAACGACCAGCAGCAGGAACAGGATGAACAACAGAAATTTTGACGTGCCGCGTTTTTGCGGACGGGGCACACGCTCCGCTGGGCGGGCCGTCGTCTGCGGTTTTTCAGGTTCCGCCGGCGCAGCAACGGTTTGTTCCATGTCCTCCTGAGACGCCAGGGAACTTTCTTCGGCAAGCGGGGCTGGTTGCGACGGGGTCGGTTTTGTTTCTCTGGTTAACGGCTCGAAGATGAAATCCGGAGAGTCCTCGGTGGCTTGCGATGGTCCATCAGCGCGTGCCGGTGTTTCTGGTTTATCCGTCGACCAGGACGCCTCATCTTCAAAGCTGAAATCTTCACCACTGTCTTCAAAGGTAAAGTCGTCAGGGGTGCCTTGCCATTGCGGCTCTTCCTCTTCATCGCTGGGGGCGGTTTCGGGTTCAGCAAAAAGGTCGCGAGGTTGTTCCTGTTGCGCGGATTCTACAGGTTTTTCAGCCTCAGCGGTTCCGTCCGGCGCGGTAAAAGCAACATCGGACGGTGCCTTCTCTTGCGCCGGTGCTTCGTCCAGAGGGGTAAAGTCGAAACCGGTGTCGTCGTCAGTTGATGGCTGTTCAGTCGGTGCGAAGGAAAATTCTTCTTCGGCGCCGGTTTCTTCGTGGGCCGGTTCCGGCTGGGGATGCAGACCAAGATGGCTTTGCGTGACCGGAGGCGCTTCAAACGTTTGCTCCGGCTCCGGCTCAAACAGGGGCATTTCACTGGCAGGTTGCGCTGCTTTCGAGGATGTGTCTGTTGCCGCGGAACGGAAAGACATGCCTTGCAGTTCACTTTCATCGACACGACAAACGTCTTCGCCGACCGCGGAAGAGGCATCGATCGTGAATACCGTCTGGCATCGCGCACAACGGACATCAATGCTGGAGTCCTGGAGGGCCGAGTCGTCGAAATTATAAACGGTCTGACACTGTGTGCATTGAATGAGCATTAAGCCTCTCCCTGAAATGGCAGATTAGTGGGGTCCAGCAAATAAATTCCCGCAAGATTACGCAAGCGTTCATTGTAATCCAGGCCGTAGCCGACGATGAAGCCGTCTTCCATGGTGATGCCGACATAATCGGCTTCAAAATCAACCTGACGGTATTTTTTTTTGTCGATCAGCGTGCAGCATTTCAGCGACTTCGGTTGTTGTTTGAGCAGGTACTGGTGAAGCACTTTGAGGGTCAGACCCGTATCAATGATGTCTTCAACAATCAATACATGCTTGCCGGAGATGTCGCATTGCAGTGGAACCTTGAAGTCGATCCGGCCACTTGACGTGGTATCGCTGCCGTAGCTGGAAACGCGAATAAATTCAAGCGTGACCGGCGCGGTGATCTCCCGGCATAAATCTGCGGCAAACAGTATGGAGCCTTTGAGAACCACCAGCAGGATCAGTTCGCGCTCCTGATAATCACGACTGATCTGTGCGCCAAGCTCTTTGACCTGCCGGGCAATCTCTTCTTGGGCGTATAGAAGCTTCATGGTAGCCTTGTCTGCATAAGGGTCGATTCTAGCGGATTTGAACCGTTAATTCTATAACAACTTCGCCGTTTAATGTCAATTTATCCCCTGTTTAATCGGAGGGTTCCGTGTGCCGAGTTCTTTTAGCCGTTTTGTTGGTTTTATGTTGGGTCGGGGTGGCGCTCAGTGCCGCGCGGATTCATGTTCCCGTCAGTGAAGTGGATATGGGCGTTTTGTATTCCGGGCAGAAATCAAAACAGACCTTTGTCCTCGAAAATCACGGCGACAAACCGCTGGTGATCAACAAGGTGCGTACATCCTGTGGTTGTACTTCGGCGTTTACCCGTGATAAGCGGATTGAACCGGGGGAATCGACCGAGCTGGCGGTACAGTTCAATTCGAAAGGATTTCGTGGCAACGTGCTGAAAAAGATTATGTTGTACACCAATGATCCGAGCGGCAAAACCGAACTGCGCCTGCGGGGAAAAATAGTGATGGAGCTGGCGTTAAAGCCGTCACGCATCACGCTGGGCGTGGTCGAAAAAGCCCGGACAATGCAGGTTCCCCTGACGTTAGTCAACCTTTCCGACCGACCGCTGACCGATGTGGTTGTGCGCTGTACATCGCGGCGAATGACGGTGGATGGTCTGCCGCAACGCCTGGAGCCCGGGGAGAGTGCTGATTTAACCTTGACGGTCCACGTGCCGGATCAGCCTCAGTCGCGGGTCAACGGCTATCTGCTGCTCAGTGGCCGCGGCCATGTGCTCAACCAATTGCGGATTCCGGTGACCGGAACGACCGGATCGTAGACTGGTGCCGAGATTTCCCGGACATGATTTCTTACAAATGATCTGCTGTTCCACGGCCTTTCGCTTCGTCGTCGTTTTTGGTTGTTTTTCCCTCCATTGATGGCCACGGCCCCCCGAGCGTTTGATACACCGTCATGGTGTTGTTGAGCAGGGTGAGGCGATTTTCCAGCCAGGAGCGATAGCTGCTGCGGCGCTGTTCCCGGCTGTCGAGCCAGGTTTGTTCAGCCGTTTCACCGCAACGATAACGTTGCTCATAGAGGGCTTCACTGGCGTGGGCCAGTTGCAGTGCTTCCGTGAGGCGTTGATCCTGCTCCAGGCTTTGTCGGCGTGCTGACAAGGCATCTTCCACTTCCTGCAGGGCGGTCAGCAGGGTCTGGCGAAAGGTGATCGCCTGCAACTCATAGTCGGTTTGCGCCTGCTCAATGGTCAGGCGACTGCTGTTCCAATCAATCAGGGGCAGGGTGAGATCCGCTGCCAAGGTGGCCAGAGGGTTGTCGAGCAAATCACGCAGCCGGGTACTGCTGTAACCGAGTGAACCGGTCAGGCTCAGCGTTGGATAGATACTTTTGCGGGTGATTTCCATGTCGATGAAGCTCTGACGCAGACGGCGTTCAGCCGCCCGCAGATCAGGGCGCTGGCTGAGAACATCCGCCGGAATGCCGGCGGCAATACCGGGCAGGGCAAGAGCTGCAATGGAGGGGGGCTGCGCCACATCATTTTGTGGCTCCTGATCCAGCAACAAGGCCAGGGCATGGCGGTTCTGACGCCAGTCATTCTGGTGCCCGGTCAAGGTGTTATGGGCGGTGAGCACGTCCTGACGGCTGCTGAGCAGCTCAATTTTTGAGACAGCCCCGACCTTGAATTGCGCTTCGACCTTGGCCAGACTCTGTTCGGCATAATCAATGGTCTGGGCATCGAGGGCCAGGATTTCCCGCAGATAGCCCCCTTGCCAGTACAATTGCGCTGTGGTGGCGACCAGAGATAGCATGGTGGTCAGGCGATCCTCTTCAAGCGCCGCCACTTCCAGCCGGGCGCTGTCGTATTGATCGGCAACCCGTCCCCATAAATCCACTTCATAATTCAAGCCGCCGGACAGACCGTAACTGCGTGAAGTGTCATCCTGGTCCAGATCGCGGCTGCGACTGGCCGATCCATTGAGCGACGGATGGGGAAACAGATCCGTGCGATCGAGATCGGCGGCCAACCGCGCCCGACGGATGTTCAGCGTGGCGCTGCGGATGTCGTTGTTGCGCTGTAAAACTTCATCAATCAGCCGATTGAGTTCGGTGTCCGCGAATCCCTGCCAGAACGGGGTGCCCGGTGCCGATTGCTCCCCTGTGCTCGGCGATTGCCATTGGCGTGCTTGCGGTGCCGCGGGTTCCTGGTAGGTGCGGGGGGCCAATGTCGTGCAGGCCGTAAGCCCGAACGTCAGGGGAACAAAGAACATGGTCAACATGAAACTGCGGGTACGTGGTGTCATCATATCAATCCCGTGACAGGGCCTCCACCGGATCCAGCCGGGCGGCATTACGCGCCGGTAAAAAACCGAATAACACACCGATCAGGGTGGAACAACTGACCGCCGAGACAATCGACCACCAGGTGAATTGCATGGTGATACTGGTGACAAACAGGGGAAACACCAGGCTGATCAGATAAGACAGCCCGATGCCCAGGGCGCCGCCCATCAGGCAGACCAGCACCGCCTCAATGAGAAATTGCTGCATGATGTCGCTCTGCCGGGCGCCCACGGCCATGCGGATGCCGATTTCGTGGGTGCGCTCCGAGACCGACACCAGCATGATATTCATGACACCGATGCCGCCGACCACCAGGGAAATGACGGCAATGGCGGCGATGAGCAGGGTCATGGTCGAGGTGGTTTTGTTGATGGTTTTAAGGATGGTGTCGCTGCTGTTGGTGAAAAAATCCTTGCTGCCGTGGCGTCGGCTGAGCAGCTGGGTCAGATTCGCCTCGGCGGTTTCGTTGTCATAACCGTCGGTGACGCGAATGGTGATGGAGTTGAAATAACGTTGGCCGATCAGCCGCCCCATCGCCGAGGTGTAGGGAATCCAGGCGTTGAGGCTGTCGTTATTGCCGAACGGGCTGTCTTTTTCTTTGGTGACGCCGATGATGCGGCACGGCAGGCTGTCGAGCAGGAGCACCTCGCCGACCGGGGAGGTGGCACCGGGAAACAGGGTGGTGGCGGTATTGGCGTCGATCACCACGGTTTGGGCCAGTTGACGGACTTCCGCGTCGGTAAAAATCCTCCCCTGATCGATTTCATAACCGCGCACCCGAAAATAGTCCGGGCTGACGCCGGTGATGGAGGCCGACGCGGTCAGGTTACGATAGCGCAGCAGCACGCTGCTGTTAAGGGACGGCGAGGCACTGTCGACATAATCCTGCTGTTTAAGCGCGACAAGGTCCGATGGAATCAGGGTGTGAATGGCTGAGGCGCGCGAATCGCCCCAGCCTTTGCCGGGATTGATGGAGATGATGTTGGTGCCCATGGAATTAATGTCACTGATGATTTTTTGCTGGGCGCCCTGGCCGAGGGCGACGACCGACACCACCGCGGAGATACCGATGATGATCCCGAGCATGGTCAGCAGGGTGCGCATGCGATGCGAGGCCATGGCAAATCCGGCCATGCGCAGAGCTTCGGAGGTTCGACCGCCCATGGCACGCCACGAAGGCTTGTCCTCATGAGCGATCGGTCGGCTGGTGGTGTCAACGGCAGCGGCCTGGCCGTGACGGTTGTCGACGACAATTTCGCCGTCGCGCATTTCGATGATCCGGTCGGCATGGGCGGCAACGTGGCTGTCGTGGGTGACCAGGACAATGGTATGGCCGTTGCGATGCAGCTCCTTGAGCAAGCCCATCATCTCTTCACCGCTCTTACTGTCGAGGGCGCCGGTGGGTTCATCGGCGAGAATCACCTGGCCGCCGTTCATCAGAGCGCGGGCGACACTGACCCGTTGCTGCTGGCCTCCGGACAGTTGACCCGGCCGATGATGCAGCCGATCCGCCAGCCCCAGCCGGGTCAGCAACTCCTGAGAGCGCTCATGGCGCGATGGGGTTGGCATGCCGGCATAGATGGCCGGAATTTCGACATTCTGGGCGGCATCCAGGTGGGGCAGCAGATGGTAGCGTTGAAAAATAAAGCCGAAATGGTTGCGGCGCAGCTGAGCCAGAGCGTCGGCATCGAGGGATGCCGTGGGTTGCCCGGCGACGAAATAATCGCCTTCGCTGGGCGTATCCAGGCAGCCGAGCACATTCATCAACGTCGATTTTCCCGATCCGGACGGGCCGATAATGGCGACCATTTCGCCGGACTGGATTTTCAGGCTGATGCGATCGATGGCCCGAAACGGTTCATCTCCCGTCGGGTACAGCCGTGACACCCGGCGCAGCTCCAGTAAGACATCATTCATCGCATGGCTCCCGGCGGCCTCATGCGACGGCGACTGGTGTTTTCTTCATCCTGAGCAATAGACAACTGGTGAATCACCAGCTGATCCCCTTCCGCAACGCCGTCCTTGAGTTCGACATGCACCTTGTCGTTGAGGCCCAGAAGGACCTCAACCGGTTGCGGCTGATCGTCACGAACGACATCCACCGTGGCTGTGCCGCTGCTCCGGGTATTGCGCAGCACGGCAACGGGAGCGGCGAGCACGTTGGTCGCCCGGGCGAGAACGATGGTGACTTCGGCGGTCATACCGACACGCAGTCGGTGATCCCTGTTATCGACATCGAACAGACCATTGTAATAGATAGCGCTGCTGCTCGACGAGCTGGTGGCATCCTCCACCGGCCCCGGTTCAATGGCGCGCAACGTCGCATGCCGTTTGTTGTCCGGCTCCCCGAGGATGGTGAAGTACACCGCCATGCCCGGGGCCACTTTGGTCACATCCGCTTCGGAAATCTCCGCCTTGACCGTCATCTTATCCACATTGGCCAGGGTGAGAATGGTGGAAACCGTTTGGGAAGAGACCAGGGTTTGGCCTTCCTCCGAATCAATGCTGATCACCACGCCGCTGATCGGGGCGCTGATGCGGGTGTAGCCGAGGTTGGCCTGCGCGGTGTCCACGGAAATCCGTGCTTTGCGCAGTTGGGCGTCGAGAGCCTCCAGGTCCGCCCGGGTGCTGTCGAGCTGGGCGCGGGCGCTCTCCAGCTCGGCGGTGGAGGTGGCCTGGTGCTCAATCATCTTCATCTGACGGTCATAGGCCTTTTGATATTGCTCCAGCAACGCCTGCTTGCTGACGATCTGAGCATTGATGTTATCCAGCTCGGCGGTTGCTTCCTTGAGGCTGTTCTGCTGCAGGATCGGGTCGATTTCAGCCAGCAGGATCCCTTTCTCAACCCGGTCGCCCAAATCAACATGCAGTTTTTCCAACTGACCGGACACCTGGGCGCCCACTTCAACGGTTTTGAAGGCGTTGATGGTGCCGGTGGCGAGCACGGTCTCTTCGAGATCCATGCGACTGACGGCGGCGGTTTCGAGTTGCGGCGGCGGTTCAGGCCGGCGCAGGTAAAAGACAGTCCCCGCTGCGGACAGGGTCAGCAACAGGCCGAGGATGATCAGGGCAGGTCGTTTCATGGGCGTCAGTCACCTTTTCGGGAGATGCGGGTCAGGGCAGCGTGGACCTCTGCCGTTGAGTTTAACCTAACAGGAAAAAATGCAAGAAATGAGGAACAAATGTGCAAATTCGCCGTCGCGCGACGGCACGGGAATTTTTTGTGGCACACTGGGAATATCTCGTAGGAGGAGGCCCCTGTGAAGCTTACTATCAGTCACCGCCTGTTTCTGGCTCTTTTTTTGGCGGCAACCCTGTCGGCATTCAGCCTGATGGTGTTGACCCAGTGGAATCTCAATCGCGGTTTGTTGCGCATGGTTCAGGAGATTGAACAAGAGGGCGCGGCCCGGCTGGCCGGGGTTCTGGAGGCGAGTTACGCCACCGTTCCGGGGTGGCGGGCGTTGCAGGAAGACGAAACCCGCTGGCGCGAGCTCGTTCTGCTGACGCTACATGATGAGGCTCCCGAGGATGAGCCGGTTGCCGGGAAGGACACGAAAAAAGAGCAACCACGCCGTGGCGTGCCTCCCCACCTGATCCGCTATCTGTCGCAGCGCTTCTGTCTGCTCGATGCCGACGGCCGGCAACTGGCCGGCCCGCTGCTCGGCGAAGAGCCGCGCCAGCGGCTGGCGTTGATTGGGCCGAAGGGCACGTTGGTCGGCTACCTCAGCTACATTCCCACCCGCCGGGTCACCGATTACCGCCATCTCCATTTTCTCAAGGACCAACGCCAGGCGTTTATCGCCGTCATGCTGTTGGTCGTGGTGATTTCAGCGGGCCTTTCTGTGTTGCTGGCCCGCCGTCTGTTGCGTCCGGTCCGCCAGATGGCGATGGCCACCCACCGTTTGCGTCGTGGCGATTTTTCCAGCCGCGTGCCCGGTTTCGGCCGCGATGAGCTGGGGCAGCTGGCCCGTGACTTCAACGCCCTGGCCATGACCCTGGAGCGCAACGAACAGGACCGGCGTCAGTGGGTGGCGGACATCTCCCATGAACTGAGAACGCCCGTGGGTATTCTGCGCGGCGAGATCGAAGCTTTGCTCGACGGCATTCGACCTCTGGATGAACCGGCCCTGTTATCACTGCATGGCGAGACCCTGCGCCTTGGGCGGCTGATCGACGATCTCTATCAGTTGTCCATGTCGGATCTGGGGGCGCTAAGCTATCGAAAACAGGAATTGAATCTTGTCGAGCTGGTGGCGGATGTGGTTGAATCGTATCAGCATGCGTTTGCCGAACGGGATCTGGACCTCGACGTGGAAATGCCCGGCGAGGCACCGGCCTGGTTGGTGTTGGGTGATGACGGCCGCCTGCGCCAGTTGTTTGCCAATGTGCTGGACAATGCGTTGAAATATACCGACCCCGGCGGCCGGGTGCGGGTCCGGTTACGGCGTAACGAAGACGGCCGACAGGTGGTGGAAATCGATGATTCCGCTCCGGGTGTGGCGCCGGCAGACCTGCCGCGTCTGTTCGACCGGCTGTTCCGGGTAGAACATTCGCGCAACCGACGCAGCGGCGGGGCCGGTTTGGGGCTGACGATTTGCCGCAATATCGCCGAGGCGCATGAGGGGATGATCTCGGCCCGTCTTTCCGAACTGGGCGGCGTACAGATCCGGGTGGTATTGCCCGGTCTGGGTGAGGGATAATGGAACGAACCCTGTTGATTGTCGAAGATGAGAGCAAACTGGCCGGGCTGCTGCGTGACTATCTGGTTCAGGACGGCTTTCGCGTCGAATGTGTTGACAACGGTCTTGACGCCGTGCCGACCGTGCACGGCTGTCGGCCGGATCTCATTCTGCTCGATCTGATGCTGCCGGGCCGCGACGGTCTGGAAATCTGCCGTGAAATTCGTACCTTTTCCAGCGTTCCGATCATTATGATCACCGCCCGGGTTGAAGAGATCGACCGGATTCTCGGTCTGGAGCTGGGTGCGGACGACTACATCTGTAAGCCGTTCAGCCCGCGCGAAGTGGTGGCACGGGTGCGGGCGGTGTTGCGGCGCAGCCCGGATGGGGGCGTCGGGGAACACCATGGCCTGGAGCTGGATGCCGCTCGTCACAGTGCCATGGTCGAGGGCCGGCCGCTGGATCTGACCGCCATCGAATTCAACCTGCTGCAGTTTTTGGCCCGCCATCCGGGACGGATTTACGGCCGCCAGGCCCTGATGGATCAGATTTACGGCGACGAGCGGGTGGTTTCCGACCGCACCATTGACAGCCATATCAAGAAGCTGCGCAGAAAGATTACCCTGTGCCGGCCCGATATCGAGTTGATTCATTCCGTCTATGGCGTAGGGTATAAATATGAGTACGCACGTCACGGCACCGAGTTGTCCTGAGACCCGCGTAATCCTGTCGGGAGTGTGCGCTCCGGGTTATGTGGTACTGTTTCGGTACAGGTCGTTGTCATAGAATAACTCTGGCGCCTCCCCGTGCCTTGCTGACACGAAAAATCGCTCAAAATATATCTCATTTTTCTCATTGCCCCCCTAAGGAGTCGGACATGCTGCAACCCATTCTGGTGATTGGACTGATCCTGTTCGGCGGTTTCGTTATGGGCGAGCTGTGTATGCGGCTCGGCTTACCCAAAGTGTCCGGTTATATCCTCGCCGGCCTGCTGCTTAATCCTCGGCTGACGCCGATTATTCCGGCCGACTTTGTCGAGCATACCGACCTGGTCACCAATATCTCTCTGGCGTTCATCACGTTTTCCGTTGGCGGCACCCTGCTGATGGAAAAAATTCGCACGCTGGGCAAACCGATTGTTCTGATCACCCTGTTTGAGGCGGAATGTGCTTTCCTCTTTGTTACTGCAGCGTTTGTCCTGATTGCACCCTGGTTGGGGAGCTATGGTGGCGCGGCGGTTGTCGGTCATCTGGTGCCGCTGGCACTTTTGTTGGGGGCTCTCGCCGCGCCCACGGATCCCTCAGCCACCCTGGCCGTTGTCCACGAATACCATGCCAAAGGCGAGGTCACCTCAACCATCATGGGCGTTGCCGCGTTCGACGATATCCTCGGCATTATCAACTACAGCTTGGCGATCTCGTTTGCCGCCATGTTTGTGCTCCATCAACCCTTGCGCAGTGATTCCATTCTCGAGCCGGTCATCAAGATTGTCGGTTCCATTGTGGTCGGCGTCCTGTTCGGTTGGGTTCTCAATCGGCTGATTCGCCTGATCCGTCATGAAAAGGAAGGGGTATTGATTACGCTGGTGTTCAGCCTGCTGGCTTTGTGCTACGGCGTGACCAGCAGCCTGGGCGGCGACGAACTGTTGTCGACCATGGCCATGGGCGTGGTGGTGACCAATTACAATCCCCAGCGTGACAAGGTTTTTCAGATTCTCGAACGCTACACGGAAGAGTTGATTTTTGTGCTGTTTTTCACCTTGAGCGCCATGCATCTTGATTTTTCAGTGCTCATGGCCAATCTGCCGATCATTGCCCTGTTCGTTGTGTTCCGCAGTGCGGGCAAACTGGCCGGAACGTTTCTCGGCGGCAGGCTGGCCCATTCAAGTCGGGCTGTGCAACGGTATACCGTCGGCGGTCTGTTGCCGCAGGGCGGCATCGTCATTGGCCTGGCGCTGCTGATTCGTCAGGATGCAACCTTTGCCGATTTCGCCGCCATTCTCGTCAATGTGATTATCGGCGCGACCATTGTCCATGAGATTATCGGTCCCATTGTCTCCAAAACAGCCTTGCGCCTCGCCGGGGAAATCTCCAAACCCTCTTGATCATGATTTTTCTCCGCGGACAGGCGACATTTGCCTAAAATTCGCTACACTGGGTAGTGTTTGATCTGTTGTCTTCAGACGGAAGACCTGTTTGGTGTTTGGTGGATTGAAATGGTGCCCATGGGGACTTTTGTACCATCCCGTTTAAAAGGGTGAACAGGGGGAATGTTATGGAATGGAGTCGTTTTACCGAGATTACCCGCATCGCCTATTTTTCCATGGAGATCGGGTTGTCTCAAGAGATCCCGACCTATAGCGGTGGTCTGGGAATCCTCGCCGGAGATACCATCAAAAGTGCCGCCGACCTCAACGTTCCGCTGGTCGCCGTGACCCTGGCCAGCCGCAAAGGCTACTTTGAGCAGACCATCGACAGTCACGGCTATCAGCACGAGCAGCCGGTTTCCTGGGATATCGCCTCCCAGATGGAACGGTTGCCGGTGCGGGTTTCCGTGCCCATCGAAGGGCGGGCCGTGGTGGTGCAGGCGTGGCTGTATCGCACCAAGAGCCCTGCGGGCGGGGTGGTTCCGGTGCTGTTTCTTGACACCGACCTGGAAGAGAATACTCCCGAAGACCGGGCCATCACCGATGTATTGTACGGTGGCGACCAGCGTTATCGCCTCAAACAGGAGATTGTCCTCGGTGTGGGCGGTGTCCGGCTGTTGGCGGCCATGGGCTTCCGGATTTTCCAGTTTCACATGAACGAAGGGCATGCCGCTCTGCTGACTCTGGAGCTGCTCAACAAAACGCGCAACCTGTCTGCCGCCACCTGGACCGAAACCCTGGAGATGGACCGCGAGTCCGTGGCGCGGCGTTGTGTGTTCACCACCCATACCCCGGTACCGGCAGGCCACGACCGATTCCCCTATACCCTGGTGGCTGAGGTGCTCGGTGATACCCTGCTTCCTTTCGAAGAGCTGCGCGAGCTGGCCGGACACGAAGATCTCAATATGACCACCCTGGCGCTCAACCTGAGCCGTTTTGTCAACGGCGTGGCAAAAAAGCACGGCCAGGTGTCCCAGGCCATGTTCCCCGGCTATGAGATCCACGCCATCACCAACGGCATCCACCCACTGACCTGGGCGTCGCCCTATATGGTCGCCCTGTTCAACGACTTCATTCAAGGCTGGGCGGTGCAGCCGGAGTTGCTGGTGCGGATCGATCTCGTTCCGGATCTGCAGGTTTGGGAGGCGCACCAGGGCGCCAAGGCCTATCTGGCGCAGTACATCAAAGAGGTGACCGGTCAAAAACTCGAACTCGATATCCTCACCATCGGCTTTGCCCGCCGTGTCGCCACCTATAAACGCAATGATCTGATCTTTCATGACCTGGAGCGTTTACTCGCTCTTGGCGAAGGGAAATTGCAGCTGATTTTTTCCGGAAAATCCCATCCTCATGACGAGGAGGGTAAACGGCTGATCCAACGCATTCACGAAATGATCAAAACCCTTGAAGGGCGTATCACGGTGATCTATCTGCCCAACTACAACATGGATGTCGCCTATCGGCTGATTCCCGGTGTCGATGTGTGGTTGAATACGCCGACCCGTCCGTTGGAGGCTTCCGGCACCAGCGGTATGAAAGCGGCGTTGAACGGAGTGCCCAATTTCAGTGTGCTCGACGGCTGGTGGATCGAAGGGCATATCGAAGGGGTGACCGGCTGGTCGATTGGTGCGGCGCCCACGGAGCTGCATGCCGATGAAAGCAGCCGCGATGAAGATGCTCTCGATCTGTACAATAAACTTGAATATGTGATTATGCCGTTGTATTACCAGCAGCGCCAGGCGTGGATTCAGGTGATGAAAAACGCCATCGGCAAAAACGCCTATTACTTCAATACCCATGTCATGATGCGCCGTTATGTCACCGAGGCGTATCTACAACGTTAAGCGGATTTTTTATGACTAAAACGACGAAAAAC
Source organism: uncultured Desulfuromonas sp. (assembly GCF_963676955.1). Lineage (NCBI taxonomy): Bacteria > Pseudomonadati > Thermodesulfobacteriota > Desulfuromonadia > Desulfuromonadales > Desulfuromonadaceae > Desulfuromonas > uncultured Desulfuromonas sp. Next base: position 1,958,158 of record NZ_OY781461.1, read on the forward strand.
CTCGACAGTTGTGAAGCCTTTACCCGGTTGATCGCGCTGCAGCCGGTTGCCGATCTGGCCCGTCTGTTGTCGCCGCAGCGAGTGGCTGGCGCGCAAGTCGCCATGGGCGACGGCATGTGGTTTAATTATGCCGCCAAAGCGGTGGATGAGCCGATTCTGCAAGCGCTTCAGCAGCTGGCGGATGAACAGCAGGTGGTCAGCCAGTACCAACAGTTGCTCGACGGTGCGGTGATGAACGGCAGTGAGCAGCGCATGGTATTGCACCATCTCACCCGCGGTCAACTGGGAGCCGATGTGGTTCACGACGGCAATTCATTGCGTGATTTTTATCGCCGGCAACTTGACCGGATCACCGCTTTTTGCGCGCAGGTCCACAGCGGCGAGGTGCGTAGCAGCAGCGAAGAGCGCTTTACCCAGGTGTGCCAGATCGGTATCGGCGGCTCCGACCTCGGACCGCGCGCCATGTACCTGGCTCTGGCCCACGGACAGCGTTGTCAGGAGCAGTTGAAGTTGGAAGCGTCGTTTATCTCCAATGTCGATCCCGATGATGCCGGCCGGGTTTTAGGGGAACTGCCGCTGTCCCAAACCTTATTTATTCTGGTGTCCAAGTCCGGCACCACCCAGGAAACGTTGACCAATGAAGCCCTGGTTCGCGAGGCCTTGCGTGCCCGGGGGCTTGACCCGGCCCGCCATATGGTGGCGGTGACCAGTGAAACCAGCCCGCTGGCTCAGAGCAAAGGCTTTTTAACCAGTTTCTATATGGATGACTTTGTCGGCGGCCGCTTCTCCTCCACCAGCGCTGTCGGCGCAGCGGTGCTGATGCTGGCCTTTGGCGAAGCCGTGGTCAAAGAGTTTCTGGTCGGTGCCCACCAGCAGGATCGTCTGGCTCTGAATCCGAACATGGATGAAAATCCGGCATTGCTCGATGCCCTGATCGGCGTCTATGAGCGCAATGTGCTCGGCTATCCGGCCACGGCTGTGTTGCCCTACAGTCAGGCATTGAGTCGTTTTCCGGCTCATCTGCAGCAACTGGACATGGAATCCAACGGCAAGTCGGTCAATCGTCAGGGCCAAACCCTGAGGTATGCCACCGGACCGATGGTGTTCGGCGAGCCGGGCACCAATGGCCAACACTCCTTTTATCAACTGTTGCATCAGGGCACGGATCGTATCCCATTACAGTTTATCGGCTTTCTACGTGAGCAGGGCGGTCCGGATCGGGTGATTCAGGGGTCGACCAGCCAGCAGAAACTCAATGCCAACCTGATGGCACAGATTGTCGCTTTTGCCAAAGGGCGTCGCCATGACGATCCCAACAAGGTCTTCGCCGGTCAGCGACCTTCCAGCCTGATCTATGCGCCCCAGCTGACGCCGAGGGTATTGGGCAGTCTGCTGGCTCATTTTGAGAACAAAGTGATGTTTCAGGGCTTTTTGTGGAATATCAACTCGTTTGATCAGGAAGGCGTTCAGTTGGGAAAATTGTTGACCCAGCAGGTGCTTGGTGGCCGGGTAGAGGATGATGCTCTGGACGCGTATTGCCGACTATTCAAGCCTGATGCCGGACAATAGTGGGCTTTCTCAAGGGGGTGAGATGCTTTTTTTGCTCGGCAACGTGAATAATCTATGGTGGTTGTCGTGACAGCCGTCTCCGCTGAGGTCAAGTGCAATGATTTGGTAAGAAATCCCCGCCTGTATTGACAACTGGGGATTTCTTGGCACGATTAGACATTGTGATGTAAACGTTTTAGGCGAGCCGGTTGTGGTGCTCCCGGCAGGAAAAAAATTCCATCCGGGGACTTTTTCAATGACGTAAATCGTATGTGGTTTCCGTCTTGCTTACGAAATCAGTCAAACCACTAATAAAGCTCAAATGGGGCTGGCTGATTTTACTCGCCATGGGCTTAACCGTCTGTTTGTCGAGGCGTTGATTGGATTGACGATGATCTTGTTGGCAGGTGATATCGGGGGAACCACCTCCCGCTTTCAATGGCTGGACACTGAGGCCCCGGAGTCTCATTCCACCTTGTTTTATTATCCGAGCAAACGCTTCTCCTCATTTACGGCATTGCTGACCACCCTGCTGTCTGACAGCGATATTTCTCACGTGGATGTCGCCTGCTTCGGCCTGCCCGGACCGGTTCAGGGCTGTCAGGTCACCTTGACCAACCTGCCGTGGACCATTGATGCCTGTGAACTTCAGGATCAGTTGCCGTTTGATCAGATCTCTTTGATCAATGATTTTCAGGCTGCGGCTTTGGGGATTGATGCGTTGAGCAAGGATAAAATTGTCTGCCTGCATCCCGGTGAGTTCGACCCAGGTGGAAATCGGCTGGTGGTTGGTGCCGGAACCGGTTTGGGGGTGGCGCCGGTTTATCAGCTCGAAGGCCATTTTTATCCGCAAGCGTCTGAAGGGGGACATATCGCTTTTGCTCCGGTGACCACCGAACAGTCGCGACTCATGGACTGGCTGCATCAGGAACGTGGCCATATCTCTTACGAAGATCTGTTGTCCGGTGACGGGTTGGAGAGGCTGTACCGATTTTATCATCTGCAGCATACAGGTGAACGCCCCTATCCCTGCTCCGCAGAGACGGTTTATGAACTGGCGGAACTCGGCGATGAGGACGCGATTGCCGCCTTACGCATGTTTGTTCATATTTACGGTCAGTTTATTGGTGATGTCGCCTTGATCTGGCCGGCACGTGCCGGCATTTATATTGCCGGCGGCATTGCCGGAAAAATTATTCGCTGGATGACCCAGGAGGATTTTACCTGTTATTTTCTGGCCAAAGAATCGATGAACCGTGTTGTTGAAAAGATGCCCGTTTATCTGGTTAAGGATGAGTTACTTGGCCTCAAAGGGGCGATGCGCTCTGCCCGGCGGCTGGCCGGACTGGAGAGTGAAGGAGAGGTATGAAGAAGTTTGATAAAGTTTCTGAATTGACGCGTAATACCCTGGCTCTGGTACTGGCCGGCGGCGAGGGCAGTCGCCTCAAGGATCTTACTCAGTGGCGGGCCAAACCGGCGGTGCCGTTTGGTGGTAAGTACCGAATTATCGACTTTGTTTTGTCCAACTGCGTTAATTCCGATATCCGCCGCATCGGTGTGCTGACGCAGTATAAGTCGCACTCGTTGATCCGTCATATTCAGCGGGCCTGGAGCTTCATGCGCTACGAGGTCGGCGAATTCGTTGAACTGCTTCCCGCCCAGCAACGGCTGGGCAAGGAATGGTATCAGGGCACGGCCAATGCGCTATATCAGAACCTGGATATCCTGCGACGCCACAATCCCGAGTATGTACTGGTGTTGGGTGGCGATCATATTTACGCCATGGATTACCGCGACATGATTGCCACTCACGCCGCCTCAGGGGCGGATGTGACCGTTGGTTGCGTTGAAGTGCCGCGTATGGAAGCCACCGGTTTCGGCGTCATGTCGGTGAATAGTGATCTGCGTGTCACCCGGTTTACTGAAAAACCCGCCGACCCGGAAGCGATTCCCGGTAAACCGGACAAAGCGCTGGCGTCCATGGGCATTTACATTTTTTCACCGCAATTTCTGTTCGATAAGCTGATCGAAGATCACGATGATCCGCACTCCTCGAAGGATTTCGGTAAAGATATTATCCCGTCACTGATTGCCAACAGTCATGTTCAGGCCTATCCGTTTGTCGATGATTACGGTGAGCCGGGCTATTGGCGTGATGTCGGCACCCTGGCCTCGTACTGGAACGCGAACATGGATTTGTGCTCCATCACCCCGGAGCTGAATCTGTACAATGAAGAGTGGCCTATCTGGACCTATCAGGCGCAGATGCCGCCGGCCAAATTCGCTTTTGACGATCAGGGCCGTCGCGGTGCCGCCATCGACTCCATGGTCTCTGCCGGCTGTATCCTTTCGGGATCCCGGGTCAAACGTTCGGTTGTGTTCAGCGGCTGTTTTCTGCACAGTTATTCGTTTATCAAGGACAGTGTAATCCTGCCCCATGTCGATATCGGCCGGGATTGTCGCATCACCAAAGCCATCATCGATAAATCCTGTGTGATCCCTCCGGGAACCGTCATCGGTGAGAATCGCGCCGAAGATGAAGAGCGCTTCTATGTGGACGAAAACGGCATCGTCCTGGTGACGCCGGACATGCTCGGTCAACATCTGCACATGGTGCGTTAACCCAGTGTTGCCATGGCCCTGAGCGGATGTCGTCATCCCGGTCGGGGCCGTGCCTTTTCATGAGGTGGCTATGAGTGGTAAAACCCGGGTGGTGCTGTGCTGGCACATGCACCAACCCCATTATCGTGATGCGTTGGACGGCGACTATCGTCTGCCCTGGGTGTATCTCCACGCCATCAAGGATTACGCCGACATGGTCGCGCACCTTGAAGCGTTTCCCAAAGCAAAGGTGGTGGTCAATTTTGCTCCGGTTCTTCTGGAACAACTCGATGATTACGGCGAGCAGATGCGTGGCTGGATTCGCGAAGAGATTCCCATGCAGGACCCATTGCTCAATCTGGTGTCCGGCGCCACTCCCATCCCACCGGAGCCGGAGCTGCGGGCCGATATTATCACCGCCTGTCAGCGCGCCTATGCGCCGACCATGATTGATCGCTACGCGCCGTTTCGCGAACTGCTCGATATTGCCCGCCAGCAGTACGTCGGCGGTGAACTCGACACCATGCGCATCAGCTATCTTAATTCGCAGTTTTTTGCCGATCTGCTGGTCTGGTATCACCTGGCCTGGCTGGGCACCAGCGTCAAAAACAACGATGCTCGGGTGGCGCAGCTGATGGCGCGCAAAAACAATTTCACCCGGATCGACCGCATGCTGTTGATGGAGGTGATGGCCGAGGTGGTGGAAAGTATCCTGCCTCGCTATCAGGCGCTCATGGAAGCGGGGCAGATTGAGTTGTCCATGACGCCGTACGGTCATCCCATCGTGCCGCTACTGATTGATTTCAACAGCATGAATGACGGACAACCCGAGGCTCCGAAGCCGCGCAGTGCCGGTTATCCCGGTGGACTGAATCGCTGCCGCTGGCATATGGCACGGGGCATTGAGGTGTTTCAGGAACATTTCGGCGTCGCTCCCCAGGGGGTGTGGTTGTCGGAAGGGGCGGTGAGCAGTTCGGCATTGGCTTTGCTTGATGAGTACAATATTGCCTGGACCGCTTCCGGCGAAGGGGTGTGGCGGGCTTCCTGTGAGGCGTCGAAAGTGGCCCCTGCGCTGATGGAGCACAAAAAAGCGCTTTACCGGGTGGCCGAGCATCCGCCGAGCCGTTGTCGGTTGTTTTTCCGCGATGATGGGTTATCCGATCTGATCGGCTTTCGTTACAAAGATTGGGGCGCCAAAGATGCCGCAGCCGATTTTTGCCATCATCTGGAAACCATTCACGGATTTTTTGCCGATGATGATCGGGAACGGGTGATCACGGTGATTCTCGACGGCGAGAACGCCTGGGAGTATTATCCTGATAACGCCCACCAGTTTCTTCAGGCCCTGTACGGACGACTCAGTGAGCATCCCATTCTGTCCATGGCGACGTTCAGTGAGCTGTGTGCGCCGCCGACAGATGGAAATCGCCTTACTTTGCCCGTCCTTAAAGCCGGCAGCTGGGTGTACGGCACGTTTTCCACCTGGATCGGAGAACGGGATAAAAACGCCGCCTGGGATTTGTTGGTCGAAGCCAAGCAATGTTACGACCGTGTCGCCCAATCCGGCGTTCTGCCGGAGGACAAACTGGCGCGCGCCACCGAACAGCTGGCCGTGTGTGAAGGATCAGACTGGTTCTGGTGGTTTGGCGATCAAAACCCTTCTGACAGCGTGCGTGATTTTGATCAGTTGTTTCGCCGTCATCTGATCCGTCTTTATCAATTGCTGGAAAAAATTCCACCGCAAAAGCTGAAAAATCCCTTATCGCATGGTGGTGGTCATGCGGAAAACGCCGGGACCATGCGGCGTAACCTGTAAGACTACGTGATGACCTTGATGAATCTTTTGTCGTAACGATTGTGTGGTTTTGGAATGACTTTTTGTAACTTTATTGATCTAAAGGAGTGGGGATGACCCGAACAGCCGGGGTGCTGTTGCATCCGACATCATTGCCCGGGGGAACGCTTGATCATGAGGTGATCCGTTTTCTCGATTGGATGAGTGACGCAGGACTGGGCATTTGGCAGATATTGCCGCTGGGTGCGCCTCACGGAGATCGTTCTCCTTACCAGGCGTTGTCCTGTCATGCCTTGAACCCGGCGTTACTAGCGCCTGAGCAAAACGAGATCGATGAAACCGATTACCATCGCTTTGTTGATAAGCAGCAGTGGTGGCTCAATGATTACGCCTTGTTTGTCCTGTTACGCGGTTATTTCAATCAGCAGAGCTGGTCGGCCTGGCCGGAGCCGCTGCGCTTTCGTGATTCCCACGCCTTAGCGGCGATCGCTGAGCGTCACCACGACACCCTCGAGGGATTGAAAAAAGAACAGTATCGGCTGTTTTTGCGCTGGGAGCAGGTTCGTGACGCCGCCCATCAACGTGGGATCACCTTGTTGGGCGATGCGCCGATCGCCGTGGCCTATGACAGTGTCGAAGTGTGGGCCAATCCCGAGTTGTTTAAACTGGACGAGCATCTGCAGCCGACTGTGGTGGCCGGAGTGCCGCCCGATTATTTTTCCGAAACCGGCCAGCGCTGGGGGAACCCGCATTACGACTGGCAGCTCATGGAGAAAAGCGGTTTTCACTGGTGGCGACAACGCGTTGCCATGGCGTTGAGCAAAGTGGACCTGTTGCGCATCGACCATTTTCGTGGTCTCGAAGCGTTGTGGGAGATTCCCGCCGAAGCGGAAACCGCCATTGACGGTACCTGGGTGAAAACGCCGGGTCGTGCCTTGCTGGAAATCCTGAAACAGGATTTCCCCCACATGCCGTTTGTGGCCGAGGACCTCGGTGTGATCACCGAAGACGTGGTGGCGTTGCGTGATGATTTTGACTTACCCGGCCTATCTGTTCTACAGTTTGGTTTTGATGGTATGGAAGATAACCCGCACCGTATTGATAACCAGGTGGAAAATTCCGTGGTTTACACCGGCACCCACGATAACAACACCACGCTCGGCTGGTTTCAGTCTCTGGATGAAGAACTCCAGCAGCAGGTGCTGAAGGTGTTACCCGTAGATGCCGGAGCCATGCCTTGGCCCCTGATTGTTGCGGCGTTGCACTCTCCGGCCCAACGCGCCATCGTGCCGATGCAGGACTGGTTGGCTCTGGATGAACACCATCGTCTCAACACGCCGGGCACCGTCGAAAATAATTGGAACTGGCGTTTTGACTGGAGCCAGGTTCCGTCAACACTGGCGGCGACGATTCGTCACTGGCTGAGACGTTGTGACCGCCTATAACATCTGAAACAGTGCGTAGAGCACTGTCATCCCTCGTGGTATATTGTCCACGCACTGATTTTGCCAAATGAAAGAGATTGTATGATTGAAGAACCGTTGACTGCGGATCATTACGATGTCAGATGCCTTGTCGAGGGCCGTCATTACGATCCGTTTGCCCTGCTTGGCTACCATGAAACACCGACGGACGACTGGATCATTCGTGAATGGTTGCCGACGGCAACACGGGCGTGGATCGTTGATGGCCCGCAACTGGAGGCCGTCGGCGACAGCGGCATCTTCCGTGCGCTGATCAGTGCTGAGCAGAGGCAGCGTCTCGGCGATCATTATCACATCGCCTGGCAGGAAGCCGACGGTTCCGAGCATCAGCTCGTCTCTCCCTACACGTTTTTACCCCAGATCGGCGATGTCGATCTGCATCTGTTCGCCGAAGGGCGCCACTGGTATCTCTATGAGGTCCTCGGCGCCCGCACCTGCAGCCTCGACGGCATTGACGGCGTGTTGTTCGCGGTATGGGCGCCTTCGGCGGAGCGGGTTTCCGTGGTGGGTGGCTTCAATGCCTGGAACGGTCTGCGCCATCCCATGCGTTCCCGCGGCCAATCCGGGGTCTGGGAGCTGTTCATCCCCGGGTTGCGGTCCGATGATCGCTACAAGTTTGAGATTCGTGACCAATGGGGCCAGGTCCATCAGAAAACCGATCCCTACGCCCGGTCCATGGAGATGCGGCCGCGCACCGCGTCCATCATTCATCACAGTCAGCATGACTGGCGCGACCATGACTGGATGGAACAACGCCGCAGCTACGACTGGCAGCATCAACCGCTGAGTATTTACGAAGTACATCTCGGTTCGTGGCAGCGGCGCGACGATCAGCGCTTTCTCAACTATCGCGAATTGGCCCACCGTCTGGTGGACTATGTGCTGTGGATGGGCTTTACCCACATCAATCTGTTGCCGATCAGCGAGCATCCCCTCGATGAATCATGGGGCTATCAGACCACCGGTTACTATGCCCCGACACGCCGGTTCGGTGATCCCGACGATTTTCGCTATTTTGTCGATCACTGCCATCAGAACGGTATCGGTGTCTTTCTCGACTGGGTGCCGGCCCATTTTCCCAAGGATGATTATGCCCTGGCCCGCTTTGACGGCACTGCGCTTTATGAGCACGAAGACCCGCGTCTCGGCGAACACCAGGATTGGGGCACGTACATTTTTAATTTCGGCCGCAACGAGGTGCGCAATTTTCTCATTGCCAACGCCCTGTACTGGATGCGCGAATTTCATCTTGACGGCTTGAGGGTTGATGCCGTGGCGTCGATGCTCTATCTCGATTATTCACGTGATCCGGGACAATGGCTGCCCAACGCTTACGGCGGCAACGAAAATCTTGACGCCATCGATTTTATCAAAACGCTTAATACCGAGATTCATGCCCAGTATCCCGGAGCGGTACTGATGGCCGAAGAATCGACCTCATGGCCGATGGTGTCACGTCCGACCTGGATGGGCGGACTGGGCTTTTCCATGAAATGGAATATGGGCTGGATGAACGACACCCTCGGCTATTTTTCGCAGAATCCGGTCTATCGTTCCTACCATCACAATGAGCTGACCTTCAGCCAGATGTATGCCTATTTCGAGAACTTTATCCTGCCGCTGTCGCATGACGAAGTGGTGCATCTCAAACACTCCCTGGTCGACAAGATGCCCGGCGATGTGTGGCAGAAGCGGGCCAACCTGCGGCTGCTGTTCGGCTACATGATGGTCCATCCGGGCAAGAAGCTGCTGTTTATGGGCGGTGAATTTGCCCAGTGGGACGAGTGGGACTGTCGCCACAGTCTTGACTGGTCGGTATGCGAGGACCCGGGCCATCGCGGCGTGCAGTTACTGATGCGCGACCTCAACCGCCTCTATCGCCAGGAAACCGCCCTGCATCTCCACGATTTTGAGGCACAGGGGTTTGACTGGATCGATTGCCATGATCACCAGCAGTCTGTGTTAAGCTTTATTCGTCAAGCCGGTGACGAACAACTCATCTGCCTGTTTAATTTTACCCCGGTGGTGCGTGAAGGCTACCGCATCGGTTTGCCGCGCCGCGGCTGCTATCGGGAATTGATCAACAGTGACGCCGAGATCTACGGTGGCAGCAATGTCGGCCTGTCGGGTCGTTTGTGCAGTGAAGATCAGTCGTGGATGGGCCGACCGGTCAGTGGCGTGGTCACTCTGCCGCCGTTGGCGATGCTGGTGTTGAAATGGGAAGGTGATCTCTGATGAAAATACTGTTTGCGACCTCGGAAGCTTATCCGCTGATTAAAACCGGCGGACTGGCCGATGTCAGCTCGGGGTTGCCCGCGGCCTTACACGCGTTGGGAGAAGAGGTCCGGGTGGTGATCCCGGCGTATCGCGACGCCCTGTCCGCTGTTGGCGCGGTCGAGGAGCTGGCCACCTATGACGTCACGGGCTGTGGTGTCACCCGCACCGTCACGGTGCTGTCAGCCGTGGAGAAACCGTTTGACGCCGAAGTGTTGCTGCTGGCGGTGGATGATCTGTTCAATCGGCCCGGCAATCCCTATCAGAACGCTGACGGCGAAGACTGGTGGGATAACGGTGAACGGTTTGGCCTGTTCAGTCGCGCCGTCGCTGAGATGGCCATGGATCGCGCCGGTGTGCGCTGGCAGCCCGATGTGGTGCACTGTCACGATTGGCAGACCGGTCTGGTGCCCGCGTTCCTCAGTCTCGAAACGCCGCGGCCGCGCACGGTATTCACCATTCACAACCTGTCTTATCCGGGCCGGTTTCCCTATGCGCTGTTTGCGGGACTTGAGCTGCCTGCCGACTGGTGGCACTACAGCAAACTTGAATTCTACAACAGCCTGTCGATGATCAAGGGCGGTATTGTTTTTGCCGATCAGGTGACCACGGTCAGTCCCAGTTATGCCGAGGAGATCTGTCTGCCCGAGCACGGTTTCGGCTTGGATGGGACCTTGCAGCAATGTCGTGCTGAACAGCGTTTGAGCGGCATCATCAACGGCATGGATACCCGCGTGTGGAACCCGGCCACTGATGAGCATATTCCCTATCGTTACACGGTGCACAAAGGGCGGGTGGCACAGAAAAAACGCAACAAACAGGCGCTCCTGACTCAAATGGCCGGTGAGCAGCTGGCGGCTGCGGTTGACGCACCGTTGTGCGGCTTTGTCGGGCGGCTGGTAGAGCAGAAGGGGATTGATCTGATCGTCGATGCCGTACCCGACTGGCTGGAAAACAGTGACGCCTGTTTTGTGTTTATCGGCAGCGGTCAGGCGCAGTATGAGACGCTGTTGCGTGAATTGGCCGAGCGCCATCCCGGGCGGGTGTTTGTTCATATCGGTTATTCGGAGGACATGGCCCATTTGCTTGAAGCAGGCTGCGATCTGTTTTTGATGCCGTCGCGCTTTGAGCCCTGCGGTCTTAATCAGATGTACAGTCTCACCTATGGCACACCACCGGTGGTTCATGCTACCGGTGGCCTTAAAGACACGGTGGTTGATGCCACAGCCGACAGCCTCAAACTGGGTGAGGGGACGGGGTTTGTCTTCAACGCGCCATCCAGTGATGCATTACGTGATACCGTGTTGCGGGCTCTGGCGCTGTATCGGCGTCCACGCAGCTGGCAGCAATTACAGAAAAACGGCATGCTCAAGGATTTCAGCTGGCAACGCAGCGCTGAGCGTTATCTGCAAGTTTACCGTTCGGGAGGGATGTGATGGTCATTCCAGATTTTGAGCGTGAAACGGAAAACGTTGTCCGCAAGGTTTTGAAGTGCCTGGGTGATGACGAGGAGAGCCTCGAAGCGAGTTTTCTCCATTACCTGTACAACACCTTCGGACGTCATCTGCAATCGCCCCATTACTATTTGTTCAAGGCACTGTCTTTTAGCGTGCGCGACCGGCTGATGGCCCGTTGGCGGGATACCTGGCTGTCCCATTATCAGGCCGGCACCAAAAAAGCCTATTATCTGTCGATGGAATTTCTGATCGGCCGCTCGCTGCTCAACAACCTGTTAAGCCTGGATATCGAAGAGCCGGTACGGCAGGTGTTGCATCAGCTCGGCGAGACCCTCGAAGAGGTGGAAAGCGCGGAACGTGATGCCGGACTGGGCAATGGCGGTCTCGGCCGTCTGGCCGCCTGCTTTATGGACAGTTGTGCCACCTTACAGCTGCCGGTGATGGGCTATGGGCTGCGCTATAAATACGGCATGTTCCGCCAGCGGATTCAGAACGGTTATCAGATGGAAGACCCGGATCCCTGGTTGCGTCACGGCGAATATCCCTGGGAGGTGCAACGCGCCGATTACACCTGTGTCATCCCCTTTGGCGGCTGCACACGCATGTACAAAGAGCCGCATAGCGGCCGGTTGATCGTTCACTGGGATCATGATGAGGAAGTGCTGGCCGTGCCCTACGATGTCCCGATTGCCGGCTATAAAAACCAGACGGTCAACACGTTGCGGTTGTGGTCGGCGGCCTCGGTCGAAGATTTTAACCTGTCGGAGTTTAACGCCGGTTCCTACTATGAAGCGGTGGCGGAGAAAAATGAGGCGGAGAGCATCACCATGGTGCTGTATCCCAATGATGCCAACGAGTCCGGCAAGGAATTACGTCTCCGGCAGCAGTATTTTCTGGTGTCGGCCAGTTTGCAGGATATCCTCAAGCACTGGAAGCGCACCCATGGTGCCGATTTCAGCACTTTTTCCGAAAACAATGTCTTTCAGTTGAACGACACTCATCCCAGCTTAGCCGTGGTTGAGTTGATGCGTCTGCTGGTTGATGAAGAACATCTTGAGTGGGATGAGGCCTGGGGTATTGTCACGCGCACCATGGCCTACACCAATCACACTTTGTTGCCCGAAGCTCTGGAGACCTGGTCCGTCTCTTTGTTGCGGCGCATGTTGCCACGTCATCTGGAGATTATTTACGAGGTCAACAGCCGTTTTCTCGCCGAGGTTTCCATGAAGTGGCCCGGTGATGAACAACGCGTGCAGCGGATGTCACTCATCGACCCCAACGACCGGGTACGCATGGCCCATCTTGCTCTGGTCGGCAGCTTTTCCATCAACGGCGTGGCTGAATTGCATTCGCGCCTGTTGCGTGAAGGGTTGTTCCAAGACTTCTATCAGTTATGGCCGGAAAAGTTCAACAATAAGACCAACGGTGTGACGCCGCGGCGCTGGCTGGCCTGCGCCAACCCGCAACTTCGTGAACTTTTGTTTGAAACCATCGGCGATGGCTGGATGACCGATTTGTCGCAGTTGTCCAAACTGGAAGACTATGTTGATGACCGGGGCTTTTGCCAGCGTTGGCGGCAGATCCGCCAGCATAATAAAAAGCGCCTTGCCGATCTGGTCCATCAACGCACCGGGATTGTGGTGAATCCCGAGGCCATGTTCGATGTCCAGGTCAAACGTATTCACGAATACAAACGGCAGTTGCTCAATGTGTTGCATATTATCCATCTTTACGCGCGGATTAAATTTGAACGCCCCAGCCACTGGACCAACCGTTGTGTGATCATCGGTGGCAAAGCGGCTCCCGGTTATGCCATGGCCAAAAAGATCATCAAACTGATCCATAATGTCGCCAATGTGGTCAACAACGATCCGGAAATCGGCGACCGCCTCAAACTGGTGTTTCTACCGGATTATAACGTCTCAGCCATGGAAGTAATCTGCGCCGGAACCGATCTGTCCGAGCAGATTTCCACCGCCGGAAAAGAAGCTTCCGGCACCGGAAACATGAAATTCATGATGAATGGTGCCATCACCATCGGCACCCTGGACGGAGCCAACGTCGAGATTCGCGAGGCTGTCGGCGAAGAGAATTTCTTTCTGTTCGGCCTGCATGCCGACCAAGTGGAGCAGCAGCGCCAAACCTATCGGCCTGCCGCCGTCATTGCCGGTGATGATGACCTCAAACTGGTGATGCAACTGCTCAAGTCAGGACATTTCAACCGTTTTGAACGGGGGATTTTCGACGATATTATTGCCTCGTTGACCAGTCCCCATGATCCGTGGATGACCCTGGCCGATTTCCGCAGCTATGTGGAGTGCCAGAAGCGGGTGGCCGAGTTGTTTACTGACGAAGTGGCCTGGACGCGGATGAGTCTGATCAACAGTGCACGCAGTGGACGCTTCTCTACCGACCGCACCATGCGCGAATACAACGAAGATATCTGGCGCTTGACCCCGGTGGAAGTGCAGACCGCGCAACTGCCGGACTGATCCTGAGTGAATGGTGAATTATTTTGACAAGGAAAGGTGAAACCTCAATGGAGTTGACCTGTTTTAAAGCCTATGACATTCGCGGGCGGCTGCCCGATGAACTCAATGAAGAGATTGCCTACCGGATCGGTCGTGCCTATGCGGAATTTCTCAAGCCGCAAAAGGTGATTGTCGGACGCGATGTGCGTCTGTCCAGTGCCTCGCTATGTGAAGCTCTGGCCGAAGGATTGACCGATGCCGGGGTGGATGTGTTTGATATCGGCTTGTGCGGTACTGAAGAGGTGTACTTTGCGACGTTCAGCCAGAACATGGACGGTGGCATCATGGTCACGGCCAGCCATAATCCCATGGATTTTAACGGCATGAAACTGGTGCGTGAGCAATCGAAACCGATCAGCAGTGACACCGGTCTCAAAGAGATCCAGACCATGGTTGCCGCCAATCGCTTTGCCGAGCCGCAACGCCAGGGTAAAGTACAGGCCCTCGATGTGACCGAGCAGTATGTTGATCATCTGCTCAGCTACATCGATGTCAGTGTTCTGAAGCCGCTCAAGGTGGTGGTCAATGCCGGTAACGGTTGCGCCGGACCCACCATTGACCGGTTGGAAAAATATCTGCCGTTTGAATTCATCAAAATTTATCATGAACCGGACGGGCATTTCCCCAACGGCATTCCCAATCCGATTCTGCCGGAAAATCGTGCTGCGACCGTTGATGCCCTCAAGGCGCATCAGGCCGACGTCGGCATTGCCTGGGACGGTGACTTTGATCGCTGCTTCTTCTTTGATGAAACCGGCCGGTTTATTGAAGGCTACTATCTGGTCGGCCTGCTCGGCTTAGCGCTGCTGCAGAGCAATCCCGGCGCCAAGATCATTCATGATCCGCGCCTGGTGTGGAACACCATCGATATGGTCAGCGAGGCCGGAGGTCAGGCCATCCAGTGCAAGTCGGGCCACGCGTTTATCAAAGAGAGGATGCGCAGCGAAGATGCCATTTACGGCGGCGAAATGAGTGCGCATCATTACTTCCGCGATTTCTCCTATTGCGACAGCGGCATGATTCCATGGCTGTTGGTGCTGGAGATCATGGGCCGTACCGGTAACAGCCTGTCGAGTCTGGTCGATCAGCGCATCGCGCTGTTTCCGGCCAGTGGTGAAATCAATCGCCATGTTGATGATGCCCAGGCCACCATCGAGAGGGTTCGCGCCCATTACAGTCCCCAGGCCATCAGTGAAGATTTTACCGACGGCGTCAGCCTCGAATTTGATCAGTGGCGCTTCAATCTGCGCATGTCCAATACCGAGCCGGTGGTGCGTCTCAATGTTGAATCACGGGGTGATCAGGCTTTGATGGAACAGAAGACGGCCGAAGTTCTTGAAATTCTCGGCGGCGAATGAAAGGCCGCCGGGACCTGTTGAAGGGGGGGACGATGAAACGTACTCGAACAATTGTTAGTCTCGTTATTGCTTTGCTCCTGATGGCGGGGTTGGCACAGGCCAGCCTGAGCGGTTTCATGACGGATATGAATATGCGTGCCCGAGCGGATCTGCGTGATTTTTCCGTGCGGCTCAGCACGCATTTTGGTGTGCCGGTGCCGGATGTTGACCGGCTGCTGCGCCGGGTGACCGCCCCGGCCGATGCCTTTATGTGTCTGCAGCTGTCAGACATGAGCCGGGTGCCGATGCCGCAGGTTATGGAGCGCTACCGGAATCGTCGAGATAAAGGTTGGGGGCAGCTCGCTCAGGACCTCGGCATTAAACCGGGATCGGCTCAATTCCATCGCATCCGTCAGGGAAACTTTGTCTTTTATGCGGATTCAGACCTCAATTCAGGTCGTAGCAAGAATCAGGGCAAAAACAAAAGCAACAAAGGCAAGGGGCAGGGAAACAACAAGGGCGCTAAAACCCGTAAGTAGATAAGCTGGTAAGTTTACCAATTCCTGACCTGGCTTGAGCAAAACCCTAACATCCGCTGAGCACAGTAGCGTCGTGACCTGTCCTGATAACCCTTAAGGAGAACGATGCTATGTTTGTAAAAATTTTGACGGTTTTCAGTGTGCTGTTGTGTGTTGTCGGCTGCGCGTCGCAAACAACGCCCAAAGCGGTTGAATCAGCGAGCGAAACCGCTGTTGAAGAACGCCCTGTAGAGCTTAATGTCGATCAGAAAGAGATCTCGGTTTACCGTTACAACAACCGCCTCTATGTGATCGGCGACGAAGAGACCAAAGCCTCTTTTGTCGCACACAAGCACCTGCCTTACACCAAGACCACTCTTGGCGCGGGTCCTCAAGGTGAAACGGTGATCTACGAGGTCAATAAAAAAGATTCGGCCTACGCCGAAAACCTGATGGAAAAGTTTAACGAAATCGCCTGGATGCTGGAAAGCAACGACATCTATACCGCTTGGAAATATAAAGGCCGTATCTTTGTCATCGGCGATGCCACGATGAACGAAAAATTTTCGACCCATAAACACCTCCCTTACACCAAAACCCTGCTGGGTGCCGGTCCCCATGGTGAAACGGTGATCTTCCAGGTTGATAAGAAAAAACCGGAACTGGCCGCGACCCTGGAAAAGGCCTATCTCAAATAACAGGATGTTGAAAAAGTCCCATCCGGGGACTTTCCAACGACGCAAGCCGAAAATGCGATTTCCGTCTTGCTTACAAATCTGTTCTTGATTTTGGTCGCCCATCCATGGGCTCCGCAGATTGTTTCTTAACACCCTGCTAAAACATCAGTGTCCTACCCTGCAATTGGCCAGCCGGCTTCCCATCCGGCTGGCCTTTTTTTATCTGTGAAATGGTCCCCCTGGCTTAATTCGGGTTCAAGTAAGCGATATTTCTGTTACTATTCTCAATGTGGCAACACCATCCCCGCAATTGATTTGTATCAGATGTCTGAATATATCAGGAGGAACCATGACCACTTATCGCAAAGAAACCGACTCCATGGGGGCCATTGATGTCGTGGCCGATCGCTACTGGGGGGCTCAAACCCAACGCTCCATCGGCAACTTTCCCATCGGCGTCAGCCGTTTTCAATGGCAACGTCCGGTGATCAAGGCGTTGGGGATCCTGAAAAAATCGGCCGCGCGTGCCAATGCCGAACTCGGCGAATTGCCCGACGATCTGGCTCAGCTGATTTGTAAAGCGGCCGACGAAGTGATCGGCGGCAGCCTCGATGAGCATTTTCCTTTGGTGGTGTTTCAAACCGGTTCCGGTACCCAATCCAACATGAACGCCAATGAGGTGATCTCCAACCGCGCCATTGAGCTGGCCGGCGGCAGCATGGGCAGCAAAGTTCCGGTTCATCCCAACGACCATGTTAACCGCGGTCAGTCGTCCAACGACACCTTTCCAACCGCCATGCACATCGCCGTGGTCGATCAGATCGAATCGGTGCTGCTTCCGGCGGTGACCCGGTTGCGTGACACCCTGGCCGCGAAAGCCAAGGAGTTTGACGCCATTGTTAAAGTGGGGCGCACACATCTGCAGGACGCCACGCCTATTACCCTTGGTCAGGAGATCAGCGCCTGGGTGGCACAAATTGATTTTGGTCTGCAGGCGGTGCGCGACTCTTTGCCGGGACTGTATGATCTGGCCATCGGTGGTACCGCAGTGGGCACCGGCCTCAACGCGCACCCTCAGTTCGGCGATAAAACCGCCGCCTACATCGCCGAAGAAAGCGGTCATCCGTTTCGTAGCGCCGACAACAAATTTTTTGCCCTGTCCGCGCACGATGCCTTGGTCAATACGTCGGCGGCGCTGCGTACCCTCGCCGGAGGTCTGATGAAAATGGCCAACGACGTGCGCTGGTTGGCCAGCGGCCCGCGCTGCGGTATCGGTGAACTGGTGATTCCTGAAAACGAGCCCGGCTCCTCCATCATGCCCGGCAAAGTCAATCCCACCCAGTGCGAAGCCATGACCATGGTTTGTACCCAGGTGTTCGGCAACGATGCGGCCGTTGCTTTTGCCGGTTCCCAGGGCAATTTTCAGCTCAATGTGTACAAACCGGTGATGGTGCATAACGTGTTGGAAAGCTGCGACTTGCTTGCCGACACCTGCAATGCCTTCAATGACCACTGCGCTGTCGGCATTGAACCGCAGCAGGAAAAAATCAGCGAGAACCTTGATAAAAACCTGATGCTGGTCACCGCCCTCAATCGCCACATTGGCTACGACAAGGCCGCGCATATCGCCAAAAAAGCCCACCACGAAGGACTGACCCTGCGCCAGTCCGCCCTGGCTCTGGGCTATGTTACGGAAGAACAGTTTGCCGAGTGGATTGTGCCGCTGGATATGACCGATAACCGTCGCTAACAGGATGTTTCAGACCCCCGCTAAAAAGGAGTTCTCATGTCCGACTGGTTTTTGAATCTGACCCCGGTGATGCAGGCGCTGGTGGGTACTTTATTTACCTGGTTCATGACCGCATTGGGTGCCAGTGTTGTCATCTTTTTTAAGACGATTAATCGCAAGCTCCTCGATGGCATGCTCGGTGCCGCCGCAGGCGTCATGATTGCCGCCAGCTTCTGGTCGTTGCTGGCACCGGCCATTGAAATGACCGAAAATTCCGGGGGCACTCCGTGGATTCCCGCCACGGTCGGGTTTTTATCCGGAGGCGCCTTCTTATGGCTGGTCGACAAGGTTCTGCCGCATCTCCATTCCGGCTTTCCCATGTCTGAAGCCGAAGGGATTAAAACCAGCTGGCAACGCAGCACGCTACTGTGTCTCGCCATCACCCTGCACAATATTCCTGAAGGTCTTGCTGTTGGTGTCGCGTTCGGGGCGTTGGCCGCTGACCTTCCTTCCGCCTCCCTCGCCGGGGCCATTGCGCTGGCTGTCGGCATCGGCATTCAGAACTTTCCCGAAGGAGCCGCCGTCTCCGTTCCGCTGCGCCGCGAGGGGATGTCGCGCGGCAAGAGTTTCTGGTACGGCCAGTTGTCCGGTACGGTCGAACCCATTGCCGGGGTGCTGGGCGCCATGGCTGTTATCTGGATGGAACCGCTGTTGCCCTATGCGTTGTCCTTTGCCGCCGGTGCCATGATCTACGTGGTGGTGGAAGAGGTCATCCCCGAGTCGCAACTGGCGCGCAACACCGATCTGGCCACGGTTGGGGCCATGTGCGGGTTTGCCATTATGATGACGCTGGATGTGGCTTTGGGCTAAGGGGCCTTGAACCACGGAGCCACGGAGAGAATCAAGAAAAGTTTTTTTGTCTGCAGCCAGGTCCTCCCGTTCAGCCGGGCTGAACGTAGAGAGCTTGGCCGTGATGCGCGTCGGCAAACTGGGTAAGCGCCGGCGCGTTTTGCCGACATCCTTTTGGCCGGCCGCACAAACGTATACACAAACCGGCCGAACTTCTCCCGCCCCTCAGGTTAACCGACAATGGATCTCTTTCCGCTCTGCTTGACTGATGGCTTGCTCCTACTCATGAGACTTGCTGACCCATCCCTTCGGGAAACAGCCCGCGATAACTCAACCGCTCATCCTGGTCCTCACCCGAAGCAATACGAAAACACGCCACAGCGTGTTGTTTGACCAGCGACACAATCTCTTCATCCAGCTTGCCGTTGCGCGTCATGTCTTCGAGGATTTTTATGGTTTCATTCAAGGTCCTGCCGTCACGATACGGTCGGTCCTGCACGACCGCCTGAAAAATATCCGCCACGGCAATAATGCGCGCTTCGGTGGAGAGTTTGGCCGCCGAAGGGTGAAAGGGATAGCCGACGCCGTTGAGGCCTTCGTGGTGGTAGGCGGCCCATTCGGCGATCTCTCCGAGGCCCTTGATGTGGCGAAGGATCTCGTAGGTTTCATAGCTGTGCTGATTCATGATGGAGCGCTCGATGGCGGACAGTGGTGCGGGTTTACCGAGAATATGATCGGGCGTATGCAGTTTGCCGAGATCGTGAAGTAAGCCGGCAACCTCGATTTTTTCGCACTGGGCCTCGGACAGGCCGTAGCTCTTGGCAATATAGGAGGCGAGACTGGCGACAAGCAGCGAATGTTGCGCTGTGAACGGACTTTTCTGATCGACAATGTACGCCAGGATCAGCGAGAGCTGACGCAATTGTTCCAAGGTTAGCGGCGTATTGCTTTGCGTGAGCCCCATGTTCCACACATAACGGGTGACGTGGCGGTCTTCGAGGGAGATCCAAAAGGCCTCGGATTGTTCCACGGCGTTAAACGCATCCACCAGAGTCAGGTCAAAATAACTGCCGCCATAAGAGTTAATGGAGCGGGCAATCTCCTTACGGGCGACGAGGATGTCGTTTTTGTAGTGGGAGGCCGCCAGAATATCGATGCGGTCACTTAAAAAAATCAGGTTGGCCATACGACCATCACGACGGCTGACTCTGGTTTCCACCAGCTGCTGCCACGGCGTGTGGTGGTAGTAAATCGGTATGGCATAGGCGGCAAGAGGAGCGAAGTTTTTCAACAGCTGATAGCCGATGTCACAATGGATATGGGCATCTTCCCAGTCGAAATGGTTGACCAGATTGGAATGCATTTGCTCGGTGGATACGCCGCAGTCATGGAGCAGGCCGAGTTCAAAGGCGAACTGAATATCTTCATCGCTGAAGCCGAGATGGTGCCCCAACTGGCCGGCAATATAACCGACCCGTTTACCGTGGTTGATGTCGTTCATGCCGACAAAGGACACCGCGGTTTCGATGGCAATAATCATCTGGCGCAGATCAATGGTCAAATCGCTTGTTGTCATGCGGGATATCCTGATTTGTTGAGATGGGTTTCTATCAGTGTAGCCGAAGGAAGGTTTTTTTCCAGTGCGACGAAACAGCCGCCGCTTGGCGAAGCGTCCACCGTAGTCGAATAACGTTCTCAGCAACAAAAATCCAACATTGGCCAACCTGATCTTATCGTATCAATACCGATGGTTAACAAGGGCTGAATTCTCCGGGAGAATGATAACACTAAGAGATTTTGCGCGCACGGGTTTGAAAAATGTGACGTTCAAAATCGCCGGTTGGGCAAAAATACGGGTCCTTTGAGATAGGGCGCATAAGACATTTCCTCGTGACGATGGAGAATCAAGGCCATGGCTGACCAGCAAGCAAAAAATCTCGTGAACGTTATCACCATGAAGTGGGGCGATAAATACGGCGTCGAGTATGTGAATCGGTTGTATCGCGGCGTGGCCAAAAATCTCCAGCGCCCGGCACGCTTTGTCTGCTTTACCGAGCGACCGGAAGGGATTGAGCCGTTTATTGAAACTCTGCCGTTGCCTCATTTTGACGCGCCGGCGTCCCATGAGTGGTGTAATTGGCGAAAAATTTCCCTGTTTCGTGATGATCTGCCGTTGGAAGGGTTATGCCTGTTTCTGGATCTTGATCTGTTGATCACCGGTCCGCTGGATCCGTTCTTTGAGTTCGGCGATGCCGATTCGGTTCCGATTATCCATAACTGGATCGCGCCGCACAAAACGATTTTCCGCAGTCGGCCGCAGATCGGCAATTCGTCGGTGTTTCGTTTTAAGGCCAAGCGGTTCGGGTTTATCTATGAGCAATATCTGCGCGAGATGGATTGGGCGATCGCCAATTTTCATCCACCGCAAACCTATCTGACCCACTGTATCCGTCCGTATATGTGCTATTGGCCGCAAGAGTGGGTGATCAGCTTCAAACGTCATCTGCAGCGCACGTTTCCGCTCAATTGGATGCTGCAGGCTGAAACGCCGCCGGACAACGCCAGAATTGTGGCGTTCCATGGTCGGCCGAACCCTCATGAGGCCTTAGACGGGTTTTCGTGGAAAAAACCGCATCACAAAGTGCTGCCGTCAACCTGGATTGCCCACTATTGGTAGTGGTCTCAGTCGCGCTTGTTTTTGTCACGCCGATTCAACCACCAGGTCAAGCCCTGGGCCACACCGGAGCCGAACAGAAAGCCCATGATGACGGCCAGAGCCACAGCACGTTGCCAGGAGTTGTCACTGATGGAGATGGCGAACATCACCAGGGCAAACGGGATGGCACTGCCTAAAAACAACAGATAAAATCGTTTCATTTCTTCACCTCATTGAGTAGCCGTTCGAGCTGCTCCACCGTATGCCGCAAGACGGCAATACGGGCAAATTTCTTGTCATTGGCCGGGATCAGCTGCCAAGGCGCCTCGCGGGTGCTGGTGCGGCTGATCGTCTCATTGACGGCCCGTTCGTAATCCTCCCACTTGTCACGGTTTCGCCAGTCTTCATCAGTGATCTTGTGTTGCTTCCACGGCGTGACCTCCCGTTCTTTGAAGCGGCGCAATTGCTCGTCCTGATCGATGTGCAGCCAGAATTTAAGCAGCAGGGTGGGGGCCTGAATCAGTTGTTGTTCAAACTCATTGATCTCCTCGTAGGCGCGATGCCATTCCGCCGGATGGGCAAAGCCTTCCACCCGTTCCACCAGAGTGCGTCCGTACCAGCTGCGGTCGTAGATGGTCACCATGCCGGCGCGCGGCAGATGGCGCCAGAAACGCCACAGGTAATGGTGATCCTTCTCTTCATCGGTGGGTGAAGCGATGGAGATCTGTTGCACCAGTCGCGGGTCCATGGCGTTGGCGACACGCCGGATACTGCCGCCTTTTCCGGCCGCATCCCAGCCTTCAAACAGCAGGATGGTCGACAACTGCTTCTTGTATGCCTGCCAGATGAGGCGGTGCAAGCGGCTCTGGTAGTCTTTGAGTTGCTCGCGGTACGACTCCGGTTGCAGTTTGTGAGCGAGATTAACGCTGTTGAGCACCGGCGCGCTGTCCACATCCATGATGACATCATCGGTAACCAGCGGGCTGTGGGTCTGTTCGGCACAGGTCTGCAGGGCCTTGTTGAGGATGGTGAAAACGCGCAGCTGTCGGTGACGTTTATGACTGGCGTCGATCAGATACCAACGCGCCTGGGCGCGATCCGTGTGGCGGATGGACTGTTCGGCGGCGTCGCGGATGCGCGAGTAATGGTCGAAATGCCACATGGCCCGCTTGATCATCTCCGGAGATTCTTTGTGCTTTTTTTTCAGCTTCTGGTGTTTATCCTTTTGCGTCTGCGCACTGAGGTGAAACCAGAATTTGAGGATCACGGCATGATCGTCGGCAAGCATTTTTTCCAGGCGGACAATGCGGCGCATGTCGTGTTCCAAGGCGAAATCATCGGCCTGACCTTCGACATGGCGACGCATGGGATCGGTGTACCAGGCGCCGAAAAAGATGCCGATCTGGCCGCGTTTGGGCAGGGCGCGCCAGAACCGCCAATGGTCGGGGCGTTGCTGTTCTTCATCGCTGGTTTCCCAAAAGGTCTGGATCACCACGTTGCGCATGTCGAGCAGGTCGCCGAGGGCATTGACCAGTTCCCCTTTGCCGGCACCGTCCATGCCGGAGATCAGCAGAATGATGGGACCGGGGGCCTTTTGACAGGCAATCTGGGCGGTGATCAACTGGGTGCGCAGTTGGGCAATCGCTTGCTTATACTCTTGCTTATCAATCTGCTGGCCGAGTTCGACGGATTCAAACATGTGCCCCTCCTTCGCCGTTAGGCCGGCGGTTCGATTTGCGGTGGTTCCTGCGCAACCTCAGACGTTTTTTTGCCGGAAAACAGCCGACCGATCGCGGCAAACACCTTTTTGATTCCGCGCCACAGTTTGGGCAGCAGCCATACCAGCAACACGATAAAAACGATCAACAGACCGATGAAAACCAGAGGATGATTGAGCGCCACCCACAGCCCGCCGATGACGGCGACATCCTCGCTCAGCGAGGCAGCCCAGTTGGTCACCGGTTCGGGTGAGGTGTTGATCAGCACCCGCGAACCGGCCTTGGTGGCATGGGTGGCTGCCGTCAGGGTGCCGCCGACAATGGCCGCGGCTAGACTAACCGAAGGATCGACCCCACCGGTGGCGGCAGCGGCCAGGGCGGCGCCGGCCGGTATCCGGATAAAGGTGTGGATGGTATCCCAGCCGGTATCCACGCCGGGAAACTTATCGGCAAAAAACTCCACCGCGTACATCAGGGCGCTGGCGCCGATGACAATGGGCTCCTGCACGATCTGCAGAGTTTCCGGCAACACCATGGCACCGGAGTTACCCATCAGACCCAGCACCAGAATGGTGGCGTAGAGGTTGATGCCGCTGGCCCAGGCCGCGCCCATACTCAAAGCGATGACGGCCGTAATCTGATCCAGTTGGTCCATGGCTTACTCCTTATTTTTTTCATCCTCGGGAAAGGCGCTTTCAATGATAAACGTCAGCTCCTCTTCCGGTGCTTTGGCAATGGGATTGTCCGGTTCTTCAGCCGTCGGCGGCGTGTGCTGCGGCGCGCTTTCTGTTGCCGGAGCTATGGCCGGTGTCGATGCCTGTTGCGTTTTTTTAGGTCCGGTCGCCTTACGCCGTTGCCGCGGTGGAAATTTTTGCCACAGTCCACCGCGGTTAAAGCTCTCCCAGCCCCAGTTGAGCCAGCGCAGCAGGGCCGAGGCCAGCCACAGCGCCCACAACAACATCAGCACCCGGTAGACATACATGGGCACCGAAACCGTCCATGCTTCCGCAACCGGGCCGAGACTGCGGTCCTGATACCAGCTCAAGTCCCAGGCTGTTGAATTGTTGCCGGCAATCTGCATCTCCGGCAATCCCAACAGCCCTTGCTGGATGGCGCTGAGGATGGTCAGCAGGGCAACGACGCTTAAAAAGACCAGACCCGTTTGCGCCAGATTGAAGCGTAACGGTGTGGTCAGTTTGTCGGCATGGTCGCGGCGCAGCCCCAACAGCACCAGCCAGCCGACCACCGGCAGCAGGGCCGGCAGACTGGCCTGACTCAGGCCGGCGCACAGCAGCAGCCAGTGCCACCAGCGCAGCGGTGTCGGCGCCTTGCGGCCGAGAATCACGGCGCCGACCAGGATCACCAGCAGCACGCCCCAGAACAAGACCGCCGGTCCGAGGACCGGGCCGCCGACAAACAGCGTCCAGCGACTGGCGGGCAGTTTGAGGACGATGTGGCTCTCAACGTGGGGCGTGCCCAGATTGACCTGAGGGGTTCGGGTCAACCCGTTGACACCTTGCGGTTGATGCCAGTGCAGGGCGATGCTCTGGGCGCCGGGCACCAACGGCAGGGTGACCAGTCGCGGGTTCTGCTTGTTCTGTTTGATGGGCTGGCTCTTGCCGTTAATGGTGACCTCGTCGAGTTCCGCGTCTTGCGGCAGGGTAATGACGTGATCGGTGCCGTGACTGCTGCGGATGTTGATGGTCAGGCGTGCCGAGGTACTGCGCTTGCCCGGCTCAATTTGCAGACGGCTGTTGTCAATGGTCACCGTTTGCCCCTTGACCCCTTCAGGGCGGGTGATGCTCAACGTCAGGTGTTCCTTGGCCCACGGTGCCCATTGCGGCAGCCAGCGGCCGGATTGGAAGCGATGGATGACCGGGATGCCGTCACCAATCACGTGCCACATGCGATCGGCGTTGACGCGCCAGATCTCGTTAAACTGGCTGCTGTCAGCGGCAACCAGTTCGAGTTGACTCGATTTTTCCAAGGACGACTGCCAGCGCACCTGCTCGATGTCGGCAGGCAGATTGATGATGGCCACATTGTCTTTGACGGTAATGTCACGCCCCGTGACCCGTTCCCCATTGAGCAGGGGAACCTCCAGCACGGCTGCCGCGCCTTTCTGACTGAGCCGGGTGACGGTGGTGTGAACCTGCCAGTCGAGGTCGAGCACCAGCTCACGCTCGACGCGGACAAAGGCGGGCAGCTCGCCCGGTTGCAGTTTTTTCTCTTCACCGCCGCTGAGGCGGGTCAGCTCAATGGGGCCATGGCTGGCCTGGCCGTTGCTGATGCCGCCGATGCGCCAGCCCGGCGTCGTTAGATGGACCATGCCCGCGGCCATGGGCACCGGCAGCTGGACGCGTTGCAGGCTGTCCGGTAACGGCGCATGCAGGGTGATGACGTGTTTGCCCGCCGGGACCCGTGCCCACAGTTGTTGGCGCTGGTCCCGATAGAGCGGGATACGGCTTTTGCCGTCAAGCTGTACGGTCTGTACCGAGAGCTGCTGCAACGGAAACGGCAGCGGCACGGCACTGGCCACTTGACTGTGATAGGTCATTTCCAGTTTGAGGCGCTGAGCGTCGGCCTGAATATCGAGCTGATCAAGGGCGGTGCAATAGGGGGCGCAGGCCGCCGGTTCGGTGAGCCGGGCATAGAGTTCATCGAGCAGCTCCGGCGGAGGAAAGGCTCCCTGGGCTCCCTGGGCCGTTGTCGGGCCAACGCCGAGCAGCATGGTGAGCAGGCCGGCGGCGAGGAGGGCCGTCAGCAGGGGCGTGGTGGTGGCGCCCTCGTCGTGATTCTTGCCGTTGGCGTCGCTTTTCCAGCGTGGCAGCGGACCCTGACTGAACAGATTGAGGAACATCAGGGCGATCATCACCACGCCGGCAACCAGTAACAGACGGGTTGCCAGCGGCGGCAGCAGAAACAGATGCAGGGTTTGGTCGGCCATCACCGGACCGTTCCAACGCAGCTCCACCTGCTGCCACTGCCACTTCGGCAGGCCGGGTCCGGTCTGAATTTTCAGATCCGGCCGATAATTGGACAGCGATTTACCCAACGACTGCCGCGATATCATGACCGGCGCGCCGGCGCGTTTTTCCATCATCACCTCATCCGTGGCCACGGACATCAACGGCTCCGCCTGATACGGGCGGGCCACGCCGCGGTGGGGTGTCAGTTGCGGATACAGGGCACTGCGAATCTGTTGGACACTGAACACCAGCACCATGATCAGCAAGCCGAGCAGGGCCAGATTGCGATACCACCGGGTGAGTTGTTGAAAGCGTCCGGCGGGCAACACGCGCAGCAGAGCGATGGGGATCAGGACATGCAGCCAGATCAGGCGCGGCGCCTGAGGTTCGTGGTACACCAGCACCAGACCCAGCAGAGCAACGGCCCCGGCGGTAAAGCCCCATAAGCGGCCAAAGCTCAAGGTGAGAATCAGCACGATGAAAATATCCAACAGCGTCCAGCGCTGCAGCCAGGTGGACGAGGCACTGTCAACCCCGGTGGCTTCGATGAGGCGCCAGCCCGGCGGCAGATTGAGACGGGTGGTCAGTCGCTCCGGATTAAACTGCCAGCCGACCGCCGGCAGGGAACCCAGCTCTGTCGGTTGCATGCGGCTTTCCGCTTCAAGGGCGACCTGACCCTGGCGCAGTTCAACGCCGGGTCCGGCAGCGCCGTCAACGTGGGTAATAAACTGGTCTTCACCATGGCTGCTGACCCGGCCCAGTTGCAGAACCGGTGTCGCATCGAGGCGCGAGCGGCTTTTCAGCTCGCCGGAGACGAAATCTTTCACCGTATAGCCGCCGCCGTCAAAATCAAGCCATAAGGTGCGTTGCAGCTGCAGACGTTCGCTGGCCGGATCACTCTCGCCGCGTTTGCGTGGCACCAGGGTGAGTTGGGTGTCCGGGGTCATCAGGTAACTCGGCAGGTTGCGCCACTGTCCGGGCATGCCGGTCTGGGCCGGATCAATGGCCGTGGCGCCTTCAATGCTGATGACGCGGAGTTCCGGATGGGCTTCCACCGCCCAGATCTCCTGATCCGCCCACGGACCGTCCGGCGTCGGTGGCGATAAGACGTCAATCGGTCCCTGATAGCGGGCCGCCAGTTGCAACGTCCAGTTGCCGGGTTTGAGCTGAATGCGCAGGGTGCCGTCGTTTTCGAGACGGGCGGGCAGCGGACTGGTCAGTGCCAGAGGGATAAAGCCTTGCGGCAGCATGACGCCGGTGCGCATTTCACGGGCCTGCCCCGAGACATGCAGTTGAATACGGGTGGTCAGCACCAGAGGGATGGTGTCGGCGACATGGCGGAAGATGCGAAAGCTGACATTGTCCTGCACGGCCTCGGCGCTTTGATCGCCTTTGTTGAGCCACAACAGACCGTTGCTGTCCATTTGCGGTTGGTGGATGAACTGGCCGTTGCGGGTCAATTTGAGCAATGCGGTTCCCTGAGGCACTTTAAGTGTTTCCGGCAAGCTGCTCCAGGTGAAGCGGCCACTGACTTCATAGCGCCCGGCTTCAAGCCACAAAGCCGGACGTTGTTGGTTTTCCGCCGTGGAATCTTCCGTCGCGTTAACCGTGTCCGGACGACGCAGCACCGTGGCGGTGGTGCCGTTGACCGTCACCTGCTGCGGCCAGAACCGGCTGTCTCCCGGCAGTTGTACCCAGCCGGGCTGTTCCAACTCCCAATACTGGTCAAATCCGGCGCCACGCTCATTGGCGGTCAGCGTCAGGCTGCCGGGCCACTGGCAGCGGTGTTGATCTCGGCTGTTCCACAGCAGGGTACACGCCTGTTGCGGATCGTCATGGAGCACCCATTGCTGCCAGGGTTGCAGATCTTCAGGGACATAGGGATCAGCCGCCACAAGTGGTGAAGCGGCGCAGGTCATCAGGACAAGCAGTATTAGAAAAAGTCGTAATGCAGACATGGGTTGGATTCCCTCTGGCGTTAATGGTGTCCGGCGAAAAGTCGACTGAAAAAATATTTTAACCTAAAAAGGTGTCAGGTGCACTTTTATGGTGTTTCTTGGGCGCAGAAGTGCTGCACCAGTCCATCCAGCTGGCGGCGAAAAATTGTCAGCATCACCTCATTGTTGTGCCCGCCGGGAATGTGAAAGACCCGCTCGGCCGCTAGCGCCGTAGCCAGTAAGGGCGGGCCTTCGTCGGCAACACCGTCATCCTCGGCATAGCCGAGATAGAGGGGCGGCGCGATGTCCGGCTGTTGTTGATAGTCTTTGATCCAGCTCCATACCATGCGTTGCCAATCGTCGGTAGGATCAAATGACCCCGGTTGCCAGCCGGCAAGTCCTCCGGAATCTTTGATTTCATGGATCAGGCTATCCCAGCCGAGAAACGGGGTGATCAACAGGATGCCGTCAATATCCTCGGGACGTTCACGCACATAGAGCAGGCTGCCGAGGCCGCCCATGGAAAATCCGGCCAGCCAGATCTGCTGGTAGCCCTGCTTTCTGGCAGGCTGGATGATGTCTTCATAAAGGCGCTCAATCAGGATCTGTTTTTTATAGTAGCCGTAATGGGCGTCAGGAACCACCACGTCAAACGGCAGATGGCGCCGGCGAACAGCAGCGATCGCTCCGAGGCGCTCAAAGTCACGGGCTTCGCCACCGATGCCACGCAGTATGATGAGAAGATTGGCCTGCTGCTGAGCCTGCGGGTAACTGAGCACCGGCAGTGGAATGCGGGTCGCCGGCGTACAGCCGGGTAAAGAAATTCCGGTAACGACCAGAGTGATGAAAAACAGGAACCGGTTGCGGCAGAGGCGTATCATCAGCGAACTCCTTGCACTTCACGGATCAGTAAGTGGTCTAACGCATTGCCCCCAACTTGACCATCAGGCGGTCCAGCCAGCGCCAGGGCAGCAGGCGGCGACAAGTCGCCAGAACGTAGGTGGGCAGGGTGACGTAATAACGCGGCTGAGGACGTGGGCTGCTCAGGGCATGCAGCACCCGTTTGGTGACCAGTGCCGGTGAGCCGGTAAACGGAGTGGGATGGTCACTGGCGGCATAATAGTCGGTGACCCGCTGGTAGTCATCGGCATGGGCACTCTCCTGCCAGTTGACATCCCGCTGAAAGGCACCCAGAGCATTGTGGCGAAAGCGACTGCGGATCGGACCCGGTTCAATCAGGCTGACCTTGACCGCAGAGCGGTGCAATTCCAGGCGCAGGGTGTCGGTCAGACCTTCCAGAGCGAATTTGCTGGCATTGTAGGCGCCCTGCCACGGGAATGCGACCAGGCCGAGGACCGAGCTGATGTTGACCAGTCGGCCGCCGGGTTGCTGTTTGAGGGCGGGGAGCAGGCCGACAGTGAGTTGGTGAGTGCCGAACAGGTTGACGGCAAATTGCTGCTCCAGGGTGTCGCGACGGATATCTTCCACGGCTCCGGGCTGACCGTATGCGGCATTGTTGATCAGAGCGTAGAGCGTGTTGTCACAGTGTTTGAGAATCTCATGAATGGCGCTGTCAACGCTCTGAGGATCAGCCAGTTCCAGAGCACAAACGGTCAGACCGAGGCGGCGCAGTTCTTCGAGGTCTTCTTCGCGGCGGGCCGTGGCGATCACCCGGTAGTCGTATTGATAGAGGGTCAGGGCGATATCCCGACCAATGCCGCTGGAGGCGCCGGTGACAACGACCCAGCGCTGTTGTCCCATGCTTGTCATGATGCTCTCCCGGGCGTATTACCCGAAACGATAAAGAAGCTGGCCGTTGAGGAACAGTTCAATGGGGCCATCTTCTGAAACCTTGATGACGCGGCCGTAGTGAGACGCCGCGGTTGCCGCCGTGGTGCGCCCTCCGCCGGTGACCAGATCGCCGGCCTTGGAGGTGTCGATGATGACGCCGGTGTCGAGCAATTCCCCTTTGCGGTTGATGACGGTGAGGCCGTCCGAAGACAGAATGCGCATCAGTTCGCCAGAACGTTTCAGCACGCCGATGCGGGTTCCGCAGACGTGGCGGATCAGCGCCCGGCTGAGTGGGTCGCGGCCGCCGACAGAGCCTTTACGGAGTTCCTGCAGATCGGTTTTTTCATTGCTGATCAGGATCACGGTGCCGTGGCGTGATTTAGACAGGGCATACACCGACCAGATCAACACGTCGATGGCGCGCTTGTCAAAATGGCCGCCGAGGAAAACGCGGAAAATATCCGGATCAAAAATACCCCAGTCACCGTGGCGCCACACCAGCAGTTTACCACTGTCGAGGACAACTTCGACCTCCGAGGCCTCATTGACAAAGATGGCAAACGCACCGGAACCGGCTTTTTCCAGCAGCGAGACCGTTTCGCGGTTGGACAATTGATCAATGGAGTCACGCGGGCCCGGACTGCTGGTACGAATGGTGCCTTTGACGTTCATGCGGATGTCGCAGATGTACAGGGCGCGCAGGCCATCGACAAAACGGTAGGATAACGGATTGACGAAGAAATTGGCATTGATCCGCTTGCGGTCATCCCCCAGATCCAGCCAAGTATAGCGGGTTTTTTTCAGTAACGGCAGCAGCTCTTCAAGCTGGTTACGGTAGATCAGGAAGCCGGTGGTTGCCGGAACACCTTCGTAACGCTGATAGGATAATTTTTTCAGCAGCTGGATCAGGTTCTGGGTGGTCCAGAATACTCCTTTGCGGTCATCGCGAATGTAGCGGGCAACGGCAATATCCATCAGTGATGTGAGCAGGGCGGTACGGAAATGAGCGGCATAGCCCTTTGCCGAGAAGCCGGAGAACAGACCCTCCAATGCGGTGAGCATCTCCTGAATAAAGCTTTCTTCCGTCGGCGTAAAGGCCAATGCGTCGCGGTGTGCACAAAAATGGTAAGGGACACCATCAATTTCAATGTTGATTGCCAGATCGTTTTCGTGGTCGCCGCACTGGTCGCACTCCTCCAATTCATTGAAGGCGACTTTGGCACCGCCAAGAAAGGAGCTGACACTGTTGCGAATGGCATTAAAGGCTGACTTCGGCATGGACAATAGCTTGCCTTATCCAGCCTAAGCGCGCAACAAAAAAGGCCTTTTCCGGTTAATGTTTTTTAGGGTTTGCGTCCTCAGGGAGTCAGAATGCCTTCAATCTCTCCGGAAATCTGGATGGCGTAATTGTCGGTCAGCCCGGAGACGAAATCAAAGATCTGTCGTAACCACCACTGATAGGACTTATCGACGTTGCTTGTGATGTAGGCCTCATCCCAAGCCAGATTGAAGCAACGCTGGGAGATGAAATCGAGATTGCTGTAGCTGCCCCGGTCACACAGAGACTGGGCCGAGAGCACGAATGCCTTGATGATGCGGCCGAGCATTTTGTAGGAGCCGATCTCATAACCGAGCTTGGATCTGTGGGAGAAGATGATGGTGTAGAGTGTGCCGATCTCGTCAAACGCTTCTCTGAATCTGTCGGCAAAATCGCTTTTCAGGTCGGCTTCGCGTTCGCCGTTGAGGATGGCCGGATAGTCGTCGGTAAAGACCCGGCAGGTTTCATTGATCAGGGCAGCGACGGCCATGCTGCGCGCCATGGCTGTGGGAATTCCGGTCTCGTCCGGGCATCCGGCCAAGCGCAGAAAGAGCTCCTTGATCGGCTCTTCCGGAAAGATGCGCATGGATACGGCATCTTCCATGTCGAGCAGGCGGTAGCAGATATCGTCCGCCGCTTCAGTGAGAAACGACAGCGGATGGCGGGCCACTGTTCCGTTGCTACGCTGTAGCCCCATGGTGGTAACCATGTCGTCAAAGATCGTCTGTTCACTGGCAAACACATTGAACTTTTTCTTTTTGCCGGCGCGCGGGTCGGCACTGGTCCACGGATATTTGATCATGGCGCCGAGGGAGGCATAGGTCAGGCGCATGTAGCCATAGGGCGTGCTGTCCTTGCGTGCTGCAAGACGAAACCCTTGGGCGTTGCCTTCGAACAGTAACAGATCATTGCGTGTCGCTGCATCGACTCGGTTGTCAAACACCAGTTCTTGATGTTTGGCCACCCATTCACGGATGGTGTTTTCACCCGCATGGCCAAAGGGCGGATTGCCGATGTCATGAATCAGGCAGCCGACCTGGATGATTTGAGCGATATCATCGAACAAGGAGTTGTCGTCAGGATGTTGCTCGACGAGAAAAGACTGAATCTTTTTCCCCAGCGACCGACCGACACTGCCCACTTCGATGGAGTGGATCAAGCGGTTGTGGATATGGTCATTGGGGGCCAGCGGATGCACCTGGGTCTTTTTGGCCAGTCTGCGGAATGGCTCACAGAACACCACCCGGTCATAATCGATTTCAAACGGGCTGCGTTGATCGCTCGCCGGAGACGACGGGGCGGGTTGTCCAACGCGACTATGGGACAGCAATCGGGGCCATTCTAGGGACATCTATTTACCTCCACAAGGCTGGATCAGTGTTGCCTGCAGCATAAAAGGTTTTGGTCGGGGATGCAAAAGTTGTTTCTGGCGCGCCTTTGGTAAAACCTCAGTCGGGTTGTCTGATCCAGGTTTGTGCCTCATCCATTTTCGCGAACACCGCCGTCCGATGGTCTGACGATATCTTATCGCCCTGTTGCCAGAGCTCCAGCCAGGACTCAACGCGTCCCGAACCGACAACGAAGGCCGACCTGCCGTTGCCGATTTCGTTCTGATGGCTGCGGTGGAAGGCGCGAATCGCTTCCAGATCGGCAAGGGTGGCCATGGAGAATTCGAGGTGGCGGTGATCAAAAATGACCGACATGCCCGACTGCCAGCGGGAGTGGCCAAGCAAGGTTCGGCCGAGCGCCAGCATGCCTTGAGCCGTCAGAGCACCTGCGGTGGTTGCCGTAAAATGATGTTGTTCGCTATCGAACCGCACATCAAAGGTCATTGCGGTGGGTGAAACGGGAGTTCGCCGCGGTACGATCCAGCCCAGCAGCACGACTTCCAGGAGGGTGCGCACTTTATCCCACCAGCCCGGGCTGGTTTGCGACATGGCGACGGATGTGTGGTTTTGTCGGGCGGTAAAGTCCTCAAGAACCGCTTGCGCCTGGGGCAGAAACGCTTCCTCAACCAGAATCCACCGGCGGTTAAAGGCTTCAACCTGGACACCGATATACAGTGAACCGAAATGGTCGTTGGTCACGGTGTAAGGGATCTCCTCCGCGTCCAGACGACTGCGCAGCAGGCTGAGCTCAAGCTCGCTGTTGGGCGAGTAGAGTGCAGCGAATGGGCTGTGCTGCGGGGCGCTCATGAGGTTGAGGGTGCGGGACAGAGTTGCGCATGGCGCGGGCAACTGACCAGATGGTCGTTGACCATGCCGATGGACTGCATCAGGGCGTAGCAGATGGTCGGCCCGACAAAGTTGAAGCCGCGTTTTTTCAGGTCGCGGCTCATGGCTTGTGAGAGCGCCGTCTGAGCCGGTACGTCGTCAAGGCTGCGCCAGTGGTTGATGATCGGTTGCCCATCGACGAATGACCACAAATAGCGGTCAAAGCTGCCGAATTCATCAATCAGACGCAGCACGCCGCGCGCGTTGTGGATCGTCGAGGTGATTTTCAAACGGTTGCGGACGATGCCGGGGTTATGCATCAACCGTTCAATGTCATCGTCGGTGTAGGCGGCAACCGCGGCAATCTCAAAATCGGCAAAGGCTTGGCGGTAATGGGCGCGTTTTTTCAGGATGGTCAGCCAGCTCAGACCGGCTTGAGCCCCTTCCAGAGTGAGCATTTCAAACAACTGGCGATCGTCATGCAGGGGAACGCCCCACTGGCTGTCGTGGTAGTGGATGTAGTCGGTATCGCCGAGACACCAGCTGCAGCGGGGATCATCAGAGGAAGAGGACATGACTCCGGCCTTTCGTCACAGGTGTTGACGGCGTTAGCCAAAAAACACGCCAAACGCGTCTTCGTTGACTTCTTTGACCAGTGCGTCAAGAACCCGGTCTTCAAAATGGGATTCGTAGGGTACCCATTGCAGGTTGACCCTCTGCCAGAACAGGCTCCACAGCTGTTTTTCGGGCAGATAACTGAACCGGCGACGCCGGTTTCCGTCGTCTTTTTTGGATCTTTCCAGTGCGGACGAATCTCCGTGATAAACACAGTGTTGTCGCGCACAAGATATTCATAGTGCAATCGATCACGCAGGGTGTCCGGGGTTTTATGGCGGCACAGTCCGCCGATCACTTTGTCGATCCGTTTCAATTCGAATTCAGAAAATGCCATGTTTGTTCCATTATCGGAAATGTCATTTGGTGAGTTGCTTATAATGAATCCCTTTTTTACTGTATTCTTGGTATGTTCGTCAATGATATGTCGAGTTTCTTGCAAAAAGCCCTCCATGGTTTTGGATCATGATGGTTTTTGCACAAATAGCCGGAGAGTGCATGGGGCGGGATTTTCCTGGACGCCTCTCGGCTCGGTTTTATGAGCCTTTTGATCAAAGAGCTGACGACATCGGAATGGATGGGTGGCAATGAGCATGATGATTGAACTGGACAAGGTCCGGGTGACGGTGCGCAAACAACCGTGGTTACACGATATCTCTCTGGTGATTTCACCCGGCGAGCAATGGGTGTTTGTCGGTAGCAACGGTTCCGGGAAAAGCGTTCTCGGACGGGTGCTGTGTGGCGAGTTGCCGGTTTCGTCCGGTCGTTGTCGTTTGAATCTCCCCGCCGCTCTGGTCAGTTTTGAACGCCTTGGCGATGTGTTGCAGTTTGAACGGGAGCATGATGATTCCGATTTTCTCGACCGGATTGATCACGGCACCCCGGTGCGCGAATTCATTGCTGACGGTGCGCAGTGTGGGGTGGACGCTCTGGCTGAAATGCTCGGCTGCCGGGAGCTGCTGGATCGGGGGCTGCGTTTTCTTTCCACCGGTGAAATGCGCAAGGTGATGATCCTGCAGGCCATGGCGCAGCAGCCCAGCCTGCTGGTGTTGGATGAACCCTTTGATGGTTTGGATGGCGACTCGCGCCAGGCGTTGCGTGTGCTGATTGTCCGCTGGATGGAGCAGGGGGGCCAAGTCGTTCTGATGGTCAATCGCTTTACCAATCTGTTGCCGCAGATGTCCCACCTGGCCTACCTGCATGACGGTACGGTGCTGGTGCAGGGCCGCCGGGACGATGAACAAATTCAGCGAGCCATTCAGCGACTGTGTCATTTTGATCGCCACAAGAACCTCCAATTACCCGAGTGTGATGCACCGTTGCCGACGCTGCCGGATTTGCATGGCCAGCCGCTGATTGCCATGAACATGGTGACGGTGCGCTACACGCAGAAGCTGGTGCTCAATCAACTGTGCTGGCAGGTTGCACCTGGAGAACACTGGAAAATCTCCGGTCCCAACGGTTGCGGGAAATCAACCCTGCTCAGCTTGATCAGCGGTGAAAATCCCCAAGCTTATGCCAATGATATTGTGCTCTTCGGACGCGCCAAAGGCAGTGGCGAAAGTATCTGGGAAATCAAGCGTCATCTCGGTCAGGTATCTGCCCTGTTTCATCAGGAATACCGGGTGCGGGTCACGGTGCTGACCTCGGTTCTATCCGGATTTTATGACTCGGTGGGGCTTTATCAGACACCGACGCGTCGCCAGCACCAGATTGCTCGGCAATGGCTGGCATTACTTGGATTGGAGGCGAAAGCCAACCTGCCGTTTCGTCGTTTGTCCTACGGGGAACAGCGGCTGGTGCTGCTGGCCCGGGCCATGGTCAAACAGCCACGGGTGCTGATTCTCGATGAGCCGTGCCAGGGGCTTGATGAAGTGCATCGCCATCTGGTGTTGGCTTTGATTGATTATCTGGGGCGCCAGGGGCGCACTCAACTGCTGTATGTGACCCATCATGATGAAGACCGCATTGCCTGTATTCAGCGCCATTTGCGCTTGGTGCCTGCTGTTGGCGGTGGTTTTACGGCTGAGGTGGTATCGTGAGTTTCTTCGGGGGCGTTCTCAATCAGCTTTCATGACATCACTCTTGAGCCTTTGCAGCCAAGCCCTTCCGTTCAGTCATGCCGAATGTAAAGAACGTCGCTGGGGTGGTCGACGGTAAACCGTTTGAGCGCCAGCACGTTTTGCCGACATCACGGTGGCACAAGTCAGGCATGCGGATGTCGTTCGATGGGAAGAGATAACAGAGGGGGAACCTCTTTAGAGAAACTGTTGCTCGAAGAATTCCGCCGTACACGGTTTGCCGTAAAAATAGCCCTGCACCTGCTCGCAGCGATGCTGTTTGAGAAAGTCGATCTGGGCGTCGTCTTCCACCCCTTCGGCGATCACGTCCATGTGAAGGTTGTGGGCCAGGGAGATGATGGAGGCGGCGATGGCCACGTCATCGGAGTCGTGTGGGATATCTTTGACAAACGAGCGGTCAATTTTCAGGTAGCGTGCCGGAAAGTTTTTGACATAACTCATTGAGGAGTAGCCGGTGCCAAAGTCGTCAATGGCAATACTGACGCCTAATGCGGTCAGCTGGGTCATGATGTCAATGGCCGCTTCAGTATCGCGCATGACGGCGTTTTCAGTGATCTCCACGGTGAGACATTCCGCGGGCAGGCCGGTTTTATGCAACACCTGTTTTACACGCGGCACCAGTTCCTGATCTTTGGCGAACTGGTCGGAGGACAGGTTGACGGACATCTTGAAAAGACGTCGATGGTGCTGCCGCCATTGGTTGGCCTGAAGACAGGCTGTCTTGAGAACCCAGTGGTCAATCTGACTGATTAAACCGCATTCTTCAGCAATGGGGATAAATTCATCGGGGAAGACCAGCTGGCCATCGGGTTTCTGCCAGCGGATCAACGCTTCAGCGCCGATGACCTGTTGGCTCTCCAAATCCACCTGGGGTTGGTAATACAGAACGAACTCATTGTGGTGCAGGGCTTCACTGAGGCGCGATTCAAGCTCAATCCGCTTCATAATGGTTTCCTGCATGGCCGTGGTGAACAGCTGATAGCCGTTTTTGCCCGCTTCCTTGGCGCGGTACATGGCAATGTCGGCGTTTTTGATTAAATCTTCCGGCGTATCGGCATCGTCGGGGAAGATGGTGACCCCCATGCTGACATTGACCGTGTAATCGCGTCCTGACAGCGTGTGAGGGATTTCCAAGTGTTTGAGGATGCGCCGGCAGAGCACGGTAATGTCGTGAGGATCCTCGATCTCCGGCATGAGAATGATAAATTCATCACCGCCGAGGCGGGCGGTGGTGTCTTCCTGGCGTGTACAGCTGAGCAGACGCTCACTGATCTGCTGGAGGAGTTTGTCGCCGTAATGGTGGCCGAGCGTATCGTTGATGTTTTTGAAATTGTCGATGTCGAGATAGATGACGGCCAGTTTGGTCTCATGCTGGCGGGCATGAGCCACGGCGACATTCAAGCGGTCATTGAACAGTTTGCGGTTGGGCAGATTGGTCAACGCATCATGATATGCCTGATGTTGGAGTTTCTCCTCGCTGCGTTTGATTTCGGAAATATCGTGAAAAATCGCCACGTAATGGCTGGGTCGCCCGGCTGTGTTGGTGCAGCGTGAGATGGATACATTCAATGGATAGACTTCGCCATTTTTGCGTCGGTTCCACACTTCGCCTTCCCAGCGGCCTTCCTCGGTCAGACTCTGCCACATCTGCTGGTAAAATGATGCGTTATGGTGATCGGATTTGAAGATGCGTGGATTTTCACCGATCAGTTCTTCGTGCCGGTAGCCCGACATGGCTTCGCAGGCCGGATTGACCTGCTCAATAATGCCATCGAGGTTGGTAATGACAATGCCTTCCACGGCATTGTCAAACACGCTGGAAGACAACAGCAGTTGTTTTTCCGATTCTTTGCGCTGATGGTCAAGATCGACGATGGAATGGCCGAGGATATTGAATTCCGAAACCAGGGTTGGTTGATAACGAGCCGGTTCGGTGTTGCGAAAGGCGGCCTCGGTCATTTTCAGTACCGTCTTCAGAGAGCTGCGCGTCAGGTAGCGAAAGATGATAATGACGCCGCCGGCGGAAATCAGTGTGGCAAAAAAGACCGAAAGAATCCCCTGTCGCAACGACTCGTTCAGTTGGGTCAGCAGATCGCCGGAGAGTTTTTGCGACACCAGCAGATCACTGGTCCGATTGTGGATCGTCAATCGGTTGACAACATAAAAGAAGTCACCGTGTTGTTGGGGAAGTCCTTCCGCTGTCAATGGACTCTCGGGCCGACTTTGATCGACCACGGCCTTGCTCTGGCCCAATACCGGCTGATTGTTCCAGAGCAGAGAGATCGCGTCTGCCGTGATGCGTTCTTCAAGTTCCTGCAGCAGTGACAGGTTGTCATTGACAACGGTTGCGGCGTACAGGGTGCCGATGGTTTTGCCGGAAGCCGGAGAAACGATTTTTTCCTGCTGCTGGAGTAAAACCGTGCCGGTCGTTGAGCAATAGGTCAGCGCGTAATTGCTGCGAATCATGGTGTGTTGTAATTGCGGTGAGGCAAAGAATGGCGAGGTGACGTCAATCGTGCTGCCGTCGGTCAGTTTTAAACAGAGCAGATCGACGGTTCCACCGGGATCTCGTTCATAAAAAGCCATCAGGCTGTTGGTGATGGCCCGGTGCCTTGCCGGAGGGGCTGTCGACGAATACTGCTCGGCAACGACCCGCGAGGCGTTTTTTAATGCGGTCTCAAGGATTTTGACGTGCTGTTCAAGCACCGCTTCAACCATGCGTTGATTGTGTGTGGCATTTTTACGCACTTCAAGCAGGACGGTTTTGTGGTTATCCAGGTAGCTGTACCCTGAGAGCAGAACAATAAACAGCACCGCAAACAGAAAAGCAATGATGATCAGGTAGGTGGTCAATCGCAGTGGGCGCGGACGGAACAAGGTTAACGGGTTCATTGCGCCTCCGAGTAGCGAAACGCTTGTTTTCTGAGACCATTGATTTGATCGAAATTCGGTGCGGCGAGAAGTTTCATTTCGCCGCTGAATTGTCGGGGAATCTGTTCTTGCCGGTCTTCAAGCACAAACTTGATGGCTTCGGCAATCGAAACACCACTATCATCATTCATCCGCATGACCGTCACGGCGAGGTCGCCGTGCTGCAACGCGGTCAGTTCGTCTGTGCCACCACCCCAGCCGTTGACGGCCACGGTGCCTTTTCTGCCCAGGTCGTCAAGGGCACGACAGGTCTGCAACGCAATATCCGTCGCGGTGCAGAAAATAAAATCCAGATCGTTATAACTGTTGAGTATCTCCATGGTTGCCTGGTAAATCCTGTCCGGGCTTTGGTCGGTAAAATATTCCGCCAGCGCCGGCGGAGCGTGGCGATCCACCGCAATCTGATGAAAGCCGCGTGTTCTGAGCTCACTGACCTGCCCCCTGGTCCCACAGATAATGGCATAGCGTGCATCATGGCCATACGTGTCAAACAGGTAGCCGGCCAACAGCCGTGATCCTTCTTCATGGTCAAAGCCGGTGTAAAGCAGTGGGGGATAGTGCTGCCACTGCGGGTTGGCAATGGTCTGATTGGTAATAATGACTTTGGGAGTGCCACGATAAAGCACACGGCCAAGCAGCTTTCTGATCCGGGGTGAGTCACTGTTGATAACCAGAAAGTCCGGGTTGGACTGTAATGCCTTGGCCAATTGCTGCTCCTGAAGTCGGGTTTGATGCGGTTGACTTGAGAAGTGCTGCCATTGATAGCGAATGTTGAGCTCTTCCAGACGGGTCGTCATGCTGATCAGGTTGCGCCGCCAATAATCGGATGTTTGCTGGTCAGGATAAATCGTCGTGACTTTAACCGGTTTGTGGAGACCGCCGCGAAATGAAATAGAATTCATCGCGACACTTTCAGCAAAAGTCAGACCGTCAGATGCCTGCGCCGCGCTGATGATGCCACATAGCAACAGGAGTGTCAGGATGATTTTCATGGCTGTTATCCTTGGGTACATCCAACGCATTGTATCCTGACCTATGAAGAAATAAAAGAGAAAACGAGTTATAGATAGGCGAAGCCTATTTAAAGAATTTATGGCATGTTGGTCTGCCGACACTCCGTTTTCTTTGACCCAGAAATTATTGGACTTCCTGATACCGCCGTTGGACTCCATTCAGTTTGCGCTATGGTTATTGGCTGCCGGGATATGCCCTGGCGGTTGTGCTTTTGACCGTGGGGCTTGGAAAAAATAATCGTGTTGCTGTACGAAATGCAAAGCTGGCGGCGGGGTGTTGTTAGAGACATGGCAGCGAGCCCGTTTTTTTCGGGCTCGCTGCATACGTTATTGAGGCTATTTCTTTTCCTGCCCGGCGCGCAGGAACTTCAGATAATCTGCCATTTCTTGCAGATTCTTCGCCTGGGTCCAGCGACCATCGGCAAAGACACCATAATCAACGCCACCCATGGCTGTGGCGAAACGCACCGAGTTGCCATAGAACAGCCACTGCTCGATCCATTTCATTTCCAGAGCTTCGTCAAACGGGTTGGCTCCCTGCGGAAGACCTTGGGCCAAGCCCTCTTCCCAGGCGGTGCTGAGAACCTTGGTTGCCTGAAGAGTCATATGATTTGACGTCTCAATCGAGCGATCAAGGCGGTCGAAGTGACCGTCCACCCATTGCTGTGCATGACAACCGGAGCAGACGTTTTTCATGTTGGTGGTGCGTACCGCCATTTCATCGGCAGAGATCAACGCCGATGAAACCGGCTCGCCGGTCAGCTCCGTGGGCAGAGTCAGGCCGCCTTTGTTGACAATGGTGGTTGTGTCGGCGTTAATCGGATGCGGATGGGCATAGGGCAGGCCGAAAATACGCCACGG
Organism: uncultured Desulfuromonas sp.; assembly: GCF_963676955.1. Lineage (NCBI taxonomy): Bacteria > Pseudomonadati > Thermodesulfobacteriota > Desulfuromonadia > Desulfuromonadales > Desulfuromonadaceae > Desulfuromonas > uncultured Desulfuromonas sp. The sequence goes on from NZ_OY781461.1 coordinate 1,999,061, forward strand.
CAAACGGTCGGTCATACGGTGGGAGCGCTTGGCAAGCACCTCTCCATCGCTGTTGACCAGTTCGCTGACATGGCAGGCGGCACAGGTCGGGGCGGTGAAGTCTTTACCGACGGTCCAGGGGACCGCTTTGTAATCCCAGTATTTGTCCACGGATTTCTGGATGTTGCCGTGAACGCTGACGGAATAGACTTTATAGGCCGGGACATCCGGTCCTTTATGACATTCCGCACAGGTGTAGGGTTTGCGCGCCACTTCAATGGAGAATTGATGACGCATATGACAGGACGCGCAAGCTCCCTTGCTGCCGTCGGGGTTGATGCGACCGACGCCGGCATTGGGCCAGTTGCTTAACGTCGGAAAGTCCATGTCGCCCATATCGGTTTCACGTGTTTCTTTGCCGGTCACCTGGACAATTGTACCGTGGCACGCCAGACAGGAGTCGGCGTTGCTCATGTCATCGGCACCTTCATGATGAAAGCTCGCTCCGTTGAAGGTTGCCAGACCATTGGTGTTGTCGACCATGATCTTATAGACGGGATTGTCCATCAGGTTGGCGTAAGCCTGGGACATGAGGTTGTGGGAAAAGTCTTCCACTTCCACTGGATGGCAGGTGGCACAGTCGCTGGGTGAAACTACGGTGTGGATGACGAAACCGTTGTGCTCAAAACGGTCCTGTGCATGCTGATCCGTATTCATGGTATGACATTCGGCACAGCCGATGACGAGTCCGCTGAGCGCTTCGTCAACCTGAGCCGTTGACATGCGTCGCTCGATCTCCGGCAGAGCCAGAGCCTGTTGTGGTGTGGTGTGTGAGTGGCGGCTTTTTTGCCAGTCGGCAACAATGCCCGGCGTTACCATCGTGTGGCAGCCGAGACATTCCTGAGTGTCGTCACTGATGACACTGGGTTGAGCAAAGGTTGTCGTTGCGGTTCCCACAGCAAGGAGCATTGTCAGCAAAACTGTGTAAGACGAGCGCAGCAAACGATTCATGTTCCCCTCCTGATACAGGTTGTAAAATTAGCACAGGCACATGTGGCATGTGTGCTTTTAATGTATTCTTTAACATATCAGGGGATCGCTGTTGGCGGAAGTTCAAAGATGAATTTTTTTTCCCGTTTTTAGAATGTCTAAGTCTGCCTTGTCAGCATGAAACGGTCTGCTAAGCTGTAATATAATGAATTGGCTTCTGTTTATTTCTCTGGTCACTCTTTCGTGGAGTCTGTTTTGCCTATGTTGTCTTTGTTTCGTCGCCAGATCTCTTTGAAAGTTGTTTTACCGCTTATTGCTGTGCTGACGGTGCTGATGGTTCTTTTTGGCGTCTATTTTGTCCGTGAACGAACCCGGGCAGTCGAGGGCCTCTTGCTGACCAAAGCGCGCAATCTGGTTCTGGTTGGCGCAGCGACCATGGAAAAAGTGCTTTCCGAGGCGGTCAAAAACGGTGAACTGACCCATGACGCATTGTTCGATACCGATTATCAGTTAATTACTGAAGGTCCTTTGGCCGGCACTGATCCGCCGAAATTTCATACCCGGTATGATCGCTACTTTGATGAACACCTTCAGGACCTGTTCGATCGCTTTGCCATGGAAGATCCTTCCGTCGTTTTTGCGATCCTGGTTGATCGCAACGGTTATGTGCCAACCCACAACCGACGTTATTCTCAGCCTTTGAATGGTGAAGAACTTCATGATCGGGATAATAACCGCACCAAACGAATTTTTGACGATCCGGTGGGTCTGAAAGCGGCGCGTTTTCTCGGCAGTGACCAGCAACCGATTTTGCGCCAGATTTATGAGCGTGATACCGGAGAAGTGATGTGGGATCTTTCCGCGCCAGTGATGGTTGACGGACAACACTGGGGCGCTTTTCGATTGGGTTTGTTGTTGGCGGAGACGGAACACTCCATTATCCACATGCGCGAGACGATTCTCATCTCGACGCTGCTGATGTTGCTGGTATCGTCCCTCACCATTGTGCTGGTGGTTCGACGCATTCTTCAGCCGTTGGTAACCATGACGCGAAGTGTTGAGCACCTTGCCGACGGCAAGATCTATCAGGGCTTCCAGATGGATTCCAATGATGAGATCGGCAAGCTGATTAAGGCGTTCAATAAAATGTCGAGCCAGTTGCAGCAGACCACGGTGTCGCGTGATTATTACGATTGCATTGTCGAATCAATGCGTGAAGCGATGATGATTATTTCCAGCGAGGGCTTGATCAAAAGTGCCAACCAGTCCACATGCGCGTTATTAGGCTACAGTTGCGAAGAATTGGTCGATCAACCGGTGGAGACGATTTTACCGGCCAGCTGGCAAAAAGGTGCGTTCAATATCAACGATTTCAGTAAACCAACCCTGTTGATCGATAAACATGATCGCGGTTGTTTTTTTCTGGTGGCGAAGAGCGGTAAAAAAATTGCGGTCTCTCTGTCAAGTTCTCCGATGCTGGATGATGATGACCAAGTCCTGTCGTTGATCTGGGTCGCTCAGGATATCAGCCAGCGGCGTGAAATGGAGCGACGGCTGCAGCAGGCGTTTGAAGAATCCTGGGCCATGGCGGAAAACCTCGAAGAGCAGAATCTGGTGTTGTCCAAAAGTCAGCAGAAGTTGGAAGAAGCCTATGCCGAGCTCAAGGCGTCACAGCTGATTATTCTCCAACAGGAAAAAATGGCGTCAGTCGGTTTGCTGGCTGCAGGCATGGCGCATGAAGTCAATAATCCGATCGGTTTCATCAACAGTAATCTGAACTCGTTGAAAAAGTACCTTGAGAAAATGCTGTCCTTTATTGACGCCCAGGAAAAGGCTTTGGCGGAGGTTCCCGACAGCGAGGCAAAACAGGAAGTAGCGAAACTGCGCAAAAAACTCAAGCTCGATTTTTTGCTTGAGGATTGCAACGAGCTGATTGATGAATCGCTCAACGGCGCTGAACGGGTGCGTAATCTGGTGCAGAATTTAAAAACATTCTCCCGCGCCGATCAGGCTGAAGAAGCCAAGGTTGATTTGAACGATTGTCTGGAAAGTACCATCAGCATCATCTGGAATGAGCTGAAATACAAAGTGACCCTCAACCGTGACTACGGTGAACTGCCCCTGACGTTGTGCTATGCACAAAAGATGAACCAGGTGTTCATGAATATCCTCGTCAATGCCGCGCATTCGATTGACAAAAACGGGGAAATTACCATCAAGACCCGTCATGAAGATGATCATATCCGGATATGGATTACGGATACCGGTTGCGGCATTCCTGAAGAGAACCTCAAAAGGATTTTTGAGCCGTTTTATACCACCAAGGAAGTGGGTAAAGGAACGGGCCTGGGCATGAGCATTGCCTATGAAATTATTGAGCAGCACCAAGGTAAGATTTATGTGACCAGTGAGGTGGGCGTCGGAACCACGTTCATGATCGATCTGCCGGTGGTGGAGTAATCCTGGCAAGATCAGAGCCGTCGAGAAAACGTAAAAAGCCGGATCGGGGAGGCAACCGATCCGGCTTTTTCAGTGCTTAGTAGGAAGAAAGGAGATCAAAACCTGCCTGCCACAACAGGTTTTGATGGTTGTGACTCTAACAACCGCCGTCGATAAAAAACACCGTAAAACACGTATTTATTCAGTTGGTATATCGCAGATCCTGACTGTGTAAATGCACAGTCAGGATCGGGGAGGTCACTCGGCGATGTTGGCCTGGAGAACGTGAACAGCCAGGGCTTTGCGGGCTTTGTCCGTGGTGATTGGACCGATGCCGGTCGCCAGTTTACGGCGGGTATCGCGTTGGATGATGCCGGGGAGGCTGATTTGAACCTGGCGTAACCGTGAATGATTGTCGAGAAACCGGATCTGTACCACCACATTGTCAACATCCAGGCCGCTGTTGTTGGTCAAGGCCATCACCAGATAGCCGCTACGGTCCAACGCCAGATCACTCTCAAGATAGCGTTCCGGGTGCTCACTTAAATCAAGGCGCACGTAATCGAGACGGGCCTGCCGGCCGATCACCGAGCTGGATTGGGCGGCCGAGGCGAACAATTGCTTGGCCAGGCTGCGGTCACCGCGCTGTAGAGCGAATTGTCCGAGAGCTGCCTGAGCCGGTGCCGTGGGCAGGAAGGCGTTGCTTTTTTCCAGATCGACACGGGCTTCATTGGGACGGCCGAGCTCCTTCTTGGCCAGACCCCGCTGCAGGTAAAAATGGAAATAACCGGCATTACGGGCGATGGCCCGATCATAGTTGATGACGGCATCGTCATAGCGCTGTTGTTTGAAGCGGATGTCACCGCGGAACGAATGGAACAGCGCTTCCGCCGGTTGCAGACGCAAGGCCTTTTCCGATAACGCCAGGGCCAGGGCGGTGTCGCCGTCCTCTAACGCTTTGCGCCCCTCATCATAGGCCTGGTAAGCCTCACGATCGGCAAACAGAGGAGACATGGCCTTTTGGTAGCTGTCGATTCCGAGCGTGCCCCCCTGGGGCAGCGCCGCAGCCGTCTGACGGTTGGCATCGACCCGTTGTTGCGATGGGGGATGGCTGGCAAACAGACCGGTGAGCCAGTTGCTCTCATGCCCTTCGGAAAGCCGGACAAAGGTCTGCTGCAACTCAATGGCCGCGGCAGGATCGTAACCGGCCCGTGACATATACTGCATGCCGTAGTAGTCGGATTCCCGTTCGGCATCGCGACTGTACTTCTGGGTGATCAGCTGTGCGCCGATTGCGGCACCGCTGGTGGCCAGACCGGAATACTCGCTGTTTTTTGAGGCCATGGTGGCAGCGAGAACCGCGCCCTGCAGCAACATGCCACGCTCCATGCCTTTGGCTCCATGGCGGGCGGCGGCATGGACGATCTCATGGCCTAAAACGGCGGCCAGCTCCGCTTCATTGTTCAGCTCGACCAATAGCCCGCGGTTGATGGCAATCTTGCCACCCGGCAGTGCCCAGGCATTGGGGGTTGAGTCGTTGATCACTTTGAATTCATAAGGCAGCCGGCGATCACTGACCGCCGCCAGCTTCTGGCCGACTCGCTCCACATAGCGGCTGACCTGAGGATGGGTGGTGTAATCGCCACCCTGCATTTGCCGGCTGGGTTGATAGTTTTCGACACCGGTGCTGATTTCGGTGGCTTCGCCGACCAGAGCAAATTCATTTTTGCCGGTGACCGGATTGACGGCGCAGCCCGTCAGGGTAAGAAGTAGAGCAATCAGAAAAAATGCGGTCCAGCGCATAGCAATTCCTTTTATAAAACGATTCATGATGGCGAGAGCTGATCTCCCTATCGACAAAAGATAGGAAACTTGTTACAAACTGTAGTGTTTTTTAATTTTTCTATAAATTGTCCCCGACGTCAAGGTGACTGGGGAGAATAACCTCTGTCAAGGAGAGCGCAGATGCGTACCAGCAATCCTATTTTGAAAGAACGTGCTTTTACCGCGGCGACGACCGATCAGGTAATGACCATCCAGGGAGCGGTTAATAAGACTATTGTGCTGTTGGCTCTCTTGGTGATAGGTGCCGGTTGGACCTGGAACCTGTTTTACAATCAGGGGCATCAGGCCATGATGCCGTGGATGATGGGGGGGGTGATCGGAGCGTTTGTCGTGGCGATGATTACGGCTTTTGTTCCCAAATTCAGTCCAGTGTGCGGTCCCATTTATTCGGTTCTGGAGGGCTTTGCCCTTGGCGGTATTTCCGCGTTTCTCGAGCAACGTTATCCCGGTATCGTGATTCAGGCGGTTGGTTTGACCTTTGGCGTGTTGTTCAGTTTGCTGGCCGTGTACAAATTGCGTCTGGTGCGGGTGACGCAAAATTTTCGCAGTGGAGTCCTGGCCGCGACCGGCGGCATTGCCCTGGTTTATCTGGTTGGTTTTGTGGGCCGTTTTTTTGGCTGGCAAATCCCCTATATTCACGATTCCGGGCCGATTGGGATTGGTTTCAGCGTGGTCGTGGTGGTGATTGCTGCGTTGAATCTGGTGCTCGACTTTGATTTTATTGAAAAGGGCGATGGCCGAGCAGCCAAGTACATGGAGTGGTATGCGGCGTTCGGCTTGATTGTGACTCTGGCCTGGCTGTATCTGGAAATTCTCCGCTTGCTGTCCAAGTTGCGCAGCCGCTAATCTTTGTTGATTTTTTATTAAATCATTGCAGCCACTTGGCGGAATTGTGAGAGAGGCCCTTTGACAAAGGGCTTTTCCGGGGGTACTCTTTTCATAACGACGGCAAAAAAACGCTGGCGTCAGGAGGTTTATGATGGACATTAATGCCGCAAATAATGCCACTGGAGGATTGGCGATTCTCGATCGCGCCAATGATCAACCCAAGCTGGCCTTAGAGGTTCTGGATAAGGCGATAGAAGGAACCGACCAATTGAGGGTCGATGAAAGTGCCAAGGCTGAAATGGCCGCTTTCACCGGCAAAGGGCAACGAATCAATATAACAGCTTAACCACTAACCCCTTTCGATTGGGCCCCGTACTCACGTACGGGGCTTTTTTTATGCCTGTTTGCAGAGCAGGTCGGCGTGACGCACAGGAAAAAGGGTTGTCGGGGACTCTCTCTCTTTGTTTTAATGTTTAAGGGACGTTCGCCTGGAGTGCGTGGGGAACGGCCCTTGCTCCTGCAATGATGTCTTTATGTGCCATGAAATGGGGTGCCGATGTTTTTTCCTTCCCTGTCACGTACGGTCCGGTCCTGGCTGAAAACGGTTCAAAGCGGAACGGGCTTTCGTTTGTTGTTGCTGTCGGCACTGGTGGGCGCCGTGGCAGGCTGTGGTGCTCTGGCATTTTATTTTGCCACCAATGCCGTCGATCATTTTCTCCTTGGCCAGACGGCGCATTACCATCCTCCCGTCGAAGGCCATCTGGCCACCCGAGAGATGGCGTGTGTCGATACGTTGCACATGAATGTCTTCTGGCTGCTCTATCTGATGCCGATGGTCGGCGGCCTGTTCAGTGGTTGGCTGGTCTATCGTTATGCTCCGGAAGCGGAAGGCCACGGCACTGATGGTGCTCTGGACGCCTTTCATCGCCGCGGCGGCCTGATCCGTGGCCGGGTTCCCTTGATCAAAACACTGGCGTCGATTGCCACCATCGGTACGGGCGGTTCGGCCGGGCGCGAAGGGCCTATTGCCCAGATCGGGGCCGGATTCGGCTCTTTTGTCGCCACCCGGCTCGGCCTGACCGTTGCCACCCGGCGCATCCTTCTTCTCGCCGGTATGGCCGGAGGCATTGGCGCGACCTTTCGTTCACCTCTGGGGGGCGCACTGTTCGCCGTTGAAGTGCTCTATCGTGATCCTGAATTTGAGCACGAAGGCCTGATCCCGTCGATTATCTCATCAATTACCGCCTATTCTCTGTTTGGCGCCGTCACCGGTTGGGAGCCGTTACTGGCGACGCCGCACTTTAAATTTGAACATCCCGGAGAATTGATTCTCTACTGTGCTCTGGGGCTGGTCTGTGCTTTGTTCGGCGCGGGCTATGTCAAAGTGTTTTACGGCTTACGTGACTATTTTAAACGGTTGAAGTGTCCGGCCTGGCTGAAACCGGCATTGGGGGGATTATTGCTTGGCGGCCTCGCCATGCTGGTTCCTCAGGTGTTGGGCTCCGGTTATGGCTGGGTGCAGGCCGCGTTGTATGGAAAAATGACCTTGTCCGTTATGCTGATCGTCGCAGTGGCCAAAATTGTTGCCACCAGCCTGACCATCTCATCCGGCGGATCCGGCGGGGTGTTTGCCCCCAGCCTGGTGATCGGTGCCATGCTCGGTGGTGCGTTTGGGGCTGTGGCGGAACATTTCTTTCCGCTGTTGACCCAAGATCCGCAAGCCTACGTACTGGTGGGAATGGCCGGTTTTTTCGCCGGTGTCGCCAATGCGCCGATTGCCACGCTGATTATGGTCAGTGAATTGACCGGTAATTACGGTCTGCTGGCCCCGTTGATGCTGGTCTGTGTGGTGGCGATGATCGCCATGCGTCGTAATGGTATCTATGAAAAACAGGTGGACAGTCGCATTGATTCACCGGCTCATTTTGGCGACTTTGTCATCGATGTTCTCGAGGGCGCACGCGTGGCGGAGCTGGAGAGCAAGGGGCGTGAGGCCACCTTGATTCCGGTCGGCATGACCCTGCCGGAGGTTCTTCACGCCATCTCGACGGCAAAGAGTGCCTATTTCCCGGTGGTCGACGATGACGATCGGATGTTGGGCATCTTTTCTCTCAATGACATCCGGCGCATTCTTAACGAAGAAATTCCCTCCGGCTTGGTGGTTGCCGGGGATATGGCGACACGGCAGGTGATTTATACCACGCCGGATGAAGCGTTGACCGACGTGATGAAGAAAATTACCTCGCGCAACCTGGAGGAAATTCCCGTGGTCCGTACCGGTGAGCCGGATCGGGTGCTGTACATGCTGTCGCGGCGGGCGGTGTTATCCTATTATGCGGAGCAGGTGGAAAAAACACGTGGCCAGTTTCAGGTGTCATAGCGTGCCATCGTAACCGCGAAAAAGTTTTCCCCGCCGTCGGATTCCCTTGTTCAAAAAATTCTACGTCCTCTTCTCAATCGTGTTTTCCGCGTTAAAAAATTTGTACGATTTTCAAGCTTGATTCAGGAAAAATCTCGCATTGTCAGTGGGTTATCTTTTGGCTTTGTTTTTGCTGAACAGAATGGCGGTTTGGCTGTTTTTGTTTTGAGCAATGTGCCGCTGATAACGCATTCTTTGTGAAGGAGCTTTTTCTGTGTCGTTCATGCTGAAATTTTTCCCTTTTCCCCGCCATGACAGCCGTTTCGTGCTGTTAACCCGCCTGCTGCAACTTCAGTTGGTGGTGTTCTTTTTCTTACGGCTTTATCTGACCTCGGTCAGTTGGGCGGATATCCCTCAATCGCCTGGTGCGTTGCTGGTGATTTTCGGCGGCGGATTTGTGCAGGATCTGGCCTTTTCGCTTTTTGCCATCCTGCCTGTGGCCCTGCTGTTGCTGGTGATGCCGCACCGTCTGCTTCAGTCACGTCCGTTGAGCGTATTGAGCCGGATCGTGTTGTTCTTCAGTATGACGGGGCTGGCATTTGTGGTTGCGGCGGAAGTCCTCTTCTGGCAGGAGTTTTCCACCCGCTTCAATTTCATTGCCGTCGATTACCTGATTTATCGTCGGGAAGTCACGCAGAACATCTATGAATCCTATCCCATGGGGATTGTTGCCCTGTACCTGGCGGTGACGTCACTGATTCTGTTCAAAATGATGTCCACTGCATTGAGTCGCTCTCTGGCGGCGACCGAACCGTTCAGTCGCCGTGTCACCCGGTTCTCCGGCCTGGCGATTATGGCGCTTATTGCCGCAGTGGCCCTGCCGCATGGACTCCTCAAACGCTCGACCAATAACTATGTCAATGAACTGGCCACCAACGGGCCCTATCAATTTGTGGCGGCTTTTCGCAACAATACCCTGAATTACAGAGCTTTTTACCATTTGGGAGACGATAACGCCCTGTCTCGTGAGTTGCGCCGGCAGCTGCACGTCACCTCACCGGCGCACACTCTGTACGATATTGCCCGACCGGTTGGCGTGGACCAACACCAGCGTCCTCTCAATGTGATTCTGGTGACGGTGGAAAGTCTCAGCGCAAAATATCTCGATCATCTGCCGGATTCTTCCTCCCACTACCAGGGGCTGACCCCGTTTCTGGATCGGTTGGCCACTCAGAGTCTGTTTTTTACCGACCTCTACGCGACTGGAACCCGTACCACTCGTGGGCTGGAAGCCATCACTCTGTCGTTGCCGCCGACCCCTGGACGTTCCCTGGTCAAGCGACCGGATAACGGCCCCTTTTACAGTCTTGGCGGTGTGCTGAAACAGCATGGTTACGACACGGCGTTCCTGTACGGGGGCCGTGGTTTCTTTGATAACATGAATGCGTTTTTTTCCGGAAATGGCTACCGGATTGTTGACGAAGGGAATTTTTCCGACACTGAAATCACCTTTAAAAATGCCTGGGGCGTTTGTGATGAAGATCTCTACGCCAAAACCATTCAACAGGCGGACGAGGCGTCCGGAGAGCATCGGCCTTTTTTCTTTCACCTGATGACCACCAGTAATCACCGTCCCTATACCTATCCGGATGGGAAAATCGACATCCCTTCGGGGACGGGCCGAAAAGGGGCGGTGCGTTATACGGATTATGCACTCGAACAATTTTTCAGCAATGCCCGCCGGCATGACTGGTTTAACGATACGATCTTTGTTGTGGTTGCCGATCACTGCGCCGGAAGCGCCGGTAAGGTCGGCTTGCCCATCGCGCGTTATCATATCCCTCTGTTGATTTATGCCCCAGGTCACATTGCGCCGGCACAGTATACGAAGCTTGCCAGCCAGATCGATCTGGCTCCGACTCTGCTCGGTTTGCTGGGAATTGATTATACCAGCCACTTTTTTGGCGAAGATGTCCTGGCCCCGGGATATCAGCCGCGGGCCCTGATCGGCAACTACCAGAAACTCGGTCTTTTCCAAAATAATCGGCTGGTTATTCTGGAACCGCAGCAGGTGATTTCCCAGATTGACGATCCCTGGCACAGTGAAACTCTTAAACAGGGGGATCCGCACGACCCAAATGTTGAACTTGCCGAGGCGTATTACCAGGGCGCGGACTATCTGATTCGCCACAATCTGCATCATCGTGAACATGCATCACAGCCCATCACGTCTTCGCGACCGACAGCTCGCAGCGCGTCCGTTGCCAGACAGGACGAAAACAGTTTGCTGGGACAGCTGTTGTTTAAGGCGGTCTGTTGCAGCAAAAAGCAAGGGCTATGATTGCAAGCCAACTGTAATAACCTGCAGAGCTGTCGATGCTTTCATTTTAACCCGATGTCACACAGTCTTTGACCACGTGCTCCTGCCACCGCTCATAGCGTTGTCAGTGACTGAGTTAAGTGAGTAGATCCTCCCGACGGAATTTTTACAGTGCATGATCCGCAAAGGCGTCCCCGTCCCGGATCAGTGTGAGGCCGGGACCCGAAAGGGAGAAAGAGAGCAGGACCACGGGCGTTGACTCAATCTGGAGGCGGAGGTTGCCGGATTCTCTTCAGCATCAACATGGCGATTGTTGTGAACATGCTGGGTGGAGAAGGGATCCGAGAACATTTTTACCGACGTTTAAGGAGCTGATCATGAGAACAACAATCGCTAAAGAGCTTACGTTACAACCCAAGAATCTTGCTTGTGATGTTGATGAGCAGGCCTGCTATCTGGAGACGTGTAAACGATTTGATTCTGCCGAAGTCGCCCGGACCTATCGAACCCGCAAAAATGTTTTGACGGCACGCAACCGGCGTGAATGGCAGTGTATCTTGCGTGGACTTCAGGGCGTCCCTGCTGGAGCCGACGTGCTGGATCTTCCCTGCGGCAGTGGCCGGTTGGAACCGTTTCTGGAACAACAGGGCTATCGGGTGACTGCGGCTGATTATTCAGAGCACATGGTCGAAACGGCTCGGCAAGCCTATCTGGAAAGTCTCGGGAAGACTGAGAGATCCGAAACAATTCATTTTGTTCAAAGTGATGTGATGCGAATGGGCTTTGAAACGGACGCGTTTGATGCGGTTATCTGCAATCGTTTACTTCATCACTACCCGACTTCCGGGTTACGCCAACGGGTCTTGCGTGAGTGTGCTCGAGTGAGCCGCAGCGTGGTGATCGTCTCCTACTTTGATAATTTGGCTTTTTCTTCCCTGCGTTTTCACCTGAAAAACCGTTTGCTTTCACGTCACGCCACGGATCGGGTTCCGATCTGGTTTCACGTTTTAAATCATGATCTGCATGCCGCGGGATTGCGTTGTACGGCGACCTATCGCGTGCGCTATGGTCTGTCACCGCAGACCTACCTGCGACTTGAACACGTATGATGGATTACTAACCATTGATCTCACGCGGTGACGATCAGCAAAAAACCCCTGTCGCTAACTGCGACAGGGGTTTTTTGTTTTTTGAGGATGAACAACCGGTGATCAGCTCGCCTGTTTCTCCAGTTCTTCGCGGCGGTCATCCATCACTTTCACCGCGCACAGGTCGCCGCACATGGTGCAGGCGCCGTGTTCATCGGCCGCTTTGTTGGATTCACGCCGCTCCCGAGCTTTGGCCGGATCAAGGGCCAGGGCAAATTGTTTTTCCCAATCCAGGTCTTTACGCGCCTGGGCCATGGCATGGTCTTTTTCAATGGCACCGGGAACCTGTTTGACGATGTCCGCGGCATGGGCGGCGATGCGACTGGCGATAACCCCTTCATGGACATCTTTGACGTCGGGCAGGCACAGATGCTCACTGGGCGTGACGTAGCACAAGAAGTCGGCTCCGGCCGAGGCGGCGATGGCGCCACCAATGGCGCAGGCAATATGGTCGTAACCGGCAGCCAGGTCGGTGACCAGGGGGCCGAGCACATAAAACGGTGCTCCGTGGCAGACTTGCTTCTGCAACTCGATGTTGGCTCTGACCTGGTCGAGGGGCACATGGCCGGGGCCTTCGATCATCACCTGGATACCGGCATCCCAGGCGCGGTTGGTCAGTTCGCCGAGGATGAGCAGTTCCTGAAGCTGGGCGCGGTCTGTGGCATCGTGCAGGCAGCCGGGTCGGAAGCCGTCACCGAGGGATAAAACCGCGTCATAAGGGCGAACCAGCTCGAGAAGGCGGTCATAGTATTCATAGAGCGGATTTTCCGCATTGTTGAACGCCATCCATTTGGCGGTGAACGAGCCACCACGCGAGACAACGTCCATGACACGCCCTTCTTTGTCCATCCGGTCAAGGGTGATTTGCGTGACACCGCAGTGAACGGTGATGAAGTCCACACCGTCATCCAGGTGCTTTTTGATGCCGTCAAAGATTTCGTCGACGGTCATCTGCACCATGGCCTTTTTCTTTTTGGCGATGGTATCGACGGCGGCCTGGTAGAGCGGCACACTGCCGATGCAGGCATCGGTTTCGGCAATAATGGCGGAGCGGATTTCGTCAATCGGACCACCGGTGGACAAATCCATCAACGCATGAGCACCGGCGGCAACGGCGACGCGGGCTTTTTCCATCTCGTTGTCAATGCTGGTGTCATCCTTGCTGGTGCCGATATTGGCGTTGACTTTGGTGCTCAGACCTTTGCCGACGGCAAGCGGTTTGCCGTTTTTACGTTTAATGTTATGGCAGATGCAGGCGGTGCCTTCGGCAACACGGGCCCGCAGCCATTCCGGATCGACGCCTTCAATCTCTGCGGCCTGGCGCAGGGTGTCGGTAATAATGCCCTGGCGGGCGGATTCCATAAGAGTCATGTTGTGTCCTCACATAAATGTCGTTGGTCGACGATCACCAACGAGGGTCAATGCAGCGGTATAATGGTTTACCGGACCGTGGCCGTGGCCGAGGTGCGGCGCGGCGGCAATGGCATCGGTAATAAACTGTTTGGCCTGTGTGACGGCCTGGGGTAATGACGTGCCCTGCGCCAGCAACGTGGCAATGACCGAGGCCGTCGTGCACCCGGTGCCGTGGGTATGCGGGGTGTCGAGGCGTTTGCCCGGCAGGGTGATGGTGGCACTGCCGTATTGCAACAGATCCACCGGATCCTGCTCAAGGTGGCCGCCCTTCACCAGCACGTTGCGCGCGCCCATGGCTTGCAGGGCTTTGGCGGCGTGTTCCATATCGGTGACGCTGGAAATGCTTTGTCCGGTCAAGGCTTCAGCTTCGGGGATATTGGGGGTGAGCAGATACGCCTGGGGCAGCAGTTCACGGATGAAGGTCTCAATGGCCGCTTGTTGTAACAGCGCCGAACCGCCCTTGGCAATCATCACCGGGTCGATGACACACAGCGCGCTATAAGTGCGAAAGCGTTCGGCAACGGCAGAGATGATTTCCGCGCTGTAGAGCATGCCGGTTTTGATCACATCCGCACCGATATCGCTCAGCACCGCATCCAACTGCTGTTGGACGAATTCCACCGGTGGTGCATGGATGGCGGTCACGCCCAGGGTGTTTTGCGCGGTCAGGGCGGTGAGCACGCTGCTGCCATAGCTGCCGAGCAAGGTGATGGCTTTCAGGTCGGCCTGAATCCCGGCGCCGCCGCCGCTGTCGGATCCGGCCACGGTGAGTACTCGACCATAAGGCAGGGAATGGTTGCGCTGGAATTGCAGCGCCAGTTCGCGACTGGCCACTTCGGGTTGCGGGTCGGACATGATGGCGGAAACAACCGCGACACTGTCGGCTCCGGCCGCGAGCACGTCAGGCAAGCGGGCGGCAGTGATACCACCGATGGCGACCACGGGCAACGTCACACCGGCGGCGATGGCGCGGAGATCGTCAAGGCCGATATGCACGGCATCCTGTTTGGTGCCGGTGGGATAGACACTGCCGACACCGATGTAGTCGGCGCCATCCTGCTCTGCCTGGCGGGCCAGTTCAAGGGTTTGGGTGGACACGCCGATGATGGCCTGGTCGCCCAGCAACTGACGCGCTTCGCGAATGTGGCCATCCGATTGACCGAGGTGAACACCGTCGGCATCAACGGCAGCGGCCAGTCGGGCACTGTCGTTGATGATAAACAGGGCCTGATACTGTCGGCACAAATCTTTCAGCGCTTCGGCCAGCTTTTTCTGATCATCGAAGGAGCGGATTTTGTCCCGGTATTGGACGATGTGTGTCCCGCCACGTAATGCCCGTTCAACGTTTTTCAGCAGGAGATGTTCCGGGCTGTCGTCGGTGATCAGGTAAACGCCGTTCAGAGGGGTTTTCCGTGGTGATGTGTTCATGGGTGACGTCATAAAAAAAACCGCGGCCGGATAGGGCGCGGTCAAACACCATGCGGTGTTGTCAGGTCGCTTCCCTACGCCGGTATCATCCGGATCAGGTTCCAAGGGTCGCTCCAATGAAACAGAGCTCTCAGTGAATCACTCCCCCAGCAGCCATCTTCGTTGTGTTTATCAGCACTGTTTGTATCGGGTTTGAGCCTAGTGGATTCGTATACTCCTGTCAATGCCTTCTTTAGTGCGATGTTTTCGTGGTGTTACCATGGTGTAAATCCCATTAAGCGCAACACGATTTACAATTTTGTAACGATTTAATAAAATTAGTATGTTGTGAGCTATAATGAATGTCTAGATGATTTTCATTGTGTGTCTGTTTTAGATTAGTGTAGTGTGGAGAGGTGGGGATATATACATATAGTGTTTCTTTTACTCCCTCACCACATTGTGTGGATTTGATTTTCCCCATCCCGAAAGGATGGTTCTCTTCGGAGGGCAAGGTGCAATACGCAGATCTGTTAGAAAACAGTAACGATCTGATTCAGGTCGTCGGCTTTGACGGCCGTATCCTCTATGCGAATCGCAAGTGGCAAGAAACGTTAGGCTATGGCAAAGAGGAACTCGGAGAACTGAACTTTTTTAATCTGCTGCATGCGGATTTTCATTGCGATTGTCAGGACCGGATTCAACGCCTGATGGAGGGTGAGGGCCTGCCCCGTTTTGAGGTGGAGTTCAAAACACGCTATGGCCATAAAATTGTTGCCGAAGGCAGTATCTCCCTGTATATGGAAGACGGTGAACCGCGTGGCATTCAGGGGTTTTTTCGCGATGTTACCGCACGGAAGAAAACCGAAAAAGCGTTGCAGACGTCCGAAGAGCGCTTTCGGACCATTTACGAGTCCTCCGTCGCCGGCATTGCCATGCTGGCGCCCGATGGCCATTTTCTCCAGGCCAATTCGGCTTTTTGTAATTTTCTCGGCTATAGCGAAGACGAGTTGCTGCAGATGAAAATTACCGATGTCACCCATCCGGATGACATTGAAGATACCTTGAGCCGACGCAATATCGCCCGTGCCAACCGCCTCCATTCCATCGTCTGTGAAAAACGTTATATCCGCAAGGATGGCACGGTTTTCTGGGCTCAGTTGTCCTCGACCTGGTTTTTTGACGCCAACGGCAATCCGCTCTATACGGTCCCGGTGATTCAGGATATCACCCGGCGCAAAGAAGCTGAGGAACGGATTCGTGAGTTGGCCTATTACGACAGCCTGACCGGTCTGGCCAATCGCACCCTGTTCAATGATCGACTGGACCAGGTGCTGGCCCGCTCACGTCGCCGCAAGGGACGCTTTGCCCTGATGTTCCTCGATCTGGATCGCTTCAAAGGGGTCAATGACACCTTGGGCCATGCGGTCGGTGACGCCATGCTGCGGCTGGCGGCTCAGCGGCTCAGCGACTGTCTGCGCGAAAATGATACGGTCGCGCGTCTGGGTGGTGATGAATTTGTCATTATTCTTTCCGATTACAAAGAGGACGCCAATCTGCCCCATGTTGCGGAAAAACTTCTCAAAGCTTTGTCAAGTCCTTTTGACCTCGGCGTGCGCGAAGTGTTCAGCTCGACGAGTATCGGTATCGCCATCTATCCGGATGATGGTGATGAAGCCGTCGATCTTCTCCGTCATGCTGATATGGCCATGTACGCCGCCAAAGAGGCGGGTGGTGACACCTTTCGCTTCTATTCGGAGGAGATGAATGCGCGTGCCGTATCGCGTATGGACCTGGAGGCCAATCTGCGTCGTGCTTTGGAGCAGGAGGAGTTCTTTATCGAGTACCAACCGCAGATCGACCTGATCACCAACGAGGTTGCGGGCGTTGAGGCGCTGTTGCGCTGGCAACATCCCCAATTAGGTGTCATCCCACCGGCTCAGTTTATCGGTCTTGCCGAAGAAACCAACCTGATCCTGCCGTTGGGTGAATGGGTGATGCGGCGCGTGTTCGAACAATGTGTCCTGTGGAAAGAACAGGGCTATTTGCCGTTTCGGGTCGGCATTAATGTCTCCGGCCGTCAATTTGTCCAGCCCGATTTTGTCGATATGGTGTGTCGGTTATTGGATGAGACCGGGGCCGCTCCCGAGTTGCTGGAATTTGAAATCACCGAAAGTGTCGTCATGAAAGATGTCGATGCCGCGGTGCTGACTCTTGAAGCGCTCAAAAAACTGGGGATCAACATGGCCATTGACGATTTCGGCACCGGCTATTCGTCATTGAGCTGTTTGAAACATCTGCCGTTAAACCGGCTGAAAATCGATAAGTCGTTTATCTCCGATCTGCAGGACAATGCCGATGATCGGGCCATTGTTGAGGCAACCATTGCCATGGCCAAGCGCCTGGAACTTGGCGTGACCGCTGAAGGGGTTGAGACGGAAGGACAGTACGGTTTCGTGCAGAAACGCGAATGTGATGAAGTTCAGGGCTTCTATTTCAGCCGCCCCCTTTCCGCCAGTGAAGTGGCGGATGCCTGGCTGGTCAAACGACCATCGACCTGAGCCGCAAAGCTCTTTACACCGGTTGCGGCGGCATGGTAAAACCGCTACATCGGACTTCAGTTCAGAAACAGGCCGCGACTGCGGCCTGTTTTCATTTCCTGCTGGTGCAACCCTTTTCCATCATAGCTGATATTTATGAAAGCCTATCGCCCGACTCGCGTTGCTATTGATCTGGATGCCTTACGTCATAATTACCAGGTGGTGCGCACAACCATGCGCCCTGACTGGCGCCTGCTGGCCGTGGTTAAAGCCGATGCCTATGGTCATGGCGCTATCCCCATCGCACGCACCTTGGAGGATGCCGGGGCTGATCTGTTTGGGGTCGCCATTGTTGAAGAGGGCCTGGAGCTGCGCGCCGCCGGGATTTCCCGGCCGATTCTTATGCTGGGTGGTCCCTGGCCCGGTCAGGAGAGCGTTGTTATTGAGCACGATCTGCATGTGGCTGTTTTCGAGATCGGTCAATTACAGCGTCTCGAACAGGCCGCTCGCCAGGCGGGAAAACGGTGTTTTTGTCATCTCAAAATTGACAGTGGTATGGGCCGCCTCGGTGTCCGCGATGAACAGCTTGATGAGGTTCTGCAGTTTTTTCTTGCGTCAGAGGCGTTGCAACTTGTCGGCATTATGACCCATTTTGCCCTGGCGGATTGTCCGGATCATCCCTTGACCGCTCAACAGCAGGCGCATTTCAAGCATGCGTTGGCCAAGGTGCATGCGGCCGGTTTTGAGCCTGAGTATATTCACTCCGCCAACAGTGCCGCCACCTTTACCCAGGTCAACGGGGGCTGCAATCTGGTGCGGCCGGGCATCGCCTTGTACGGCGGTCAGCCGTTTGAAGAGCGTCATTTGCCGCTGAAGCCGGTGATGGCGTTTCGTACTGAAATCGCTCATCTTAAACACCTGCCGACCGGTAGTGGGGTTTCTTACGGCCACCGCTTTGTTGCTCAGCGTCCGACGCTGATTGCCGCCATTCCCGTCGGTTATGCCGATGGTTACAACCGCCTGTTGTCCAACTGTGGCACGGCTCTTGTTCATGGTCAGAACGTTTCTGTCGCCGGAACCGTGTGCATGGACTGGACTCTGCTCGATGTGACCGATGTTGCCAATGTACAATGTGGTGATACGGTCACTTTGTTGGGGTGTGACGGGGATCAATGTGTGCTGGCCGAGCAGTGGGCGGAAAAAGTTGGTACAATCTCCTATGAGGTGTTCTGTCAAATCAGTAAGCGGGTACCGCGTCACTATCTGCCTCAAGTCCCTTAACCGACTGTTGTCATAATTTCTGCAGCGGGAGTTGCTCATGGCGTCATCCCTGTCTTTGGCGTTAGACCTTGGAACCACGACCCTGTGTGGACGTCTGCTTGATGGCGATGGTCACGTGGTGGCGGAACAGACGCTGTTCAATCCTCAAACCGAATTCGGCAGCGATGTGATCCGCCGACTCGAAGTTGCCCACGCCGGCGGTGGTGAGTCGTTGGCCCAGGCATTGATCGACGGCATTGGCCAGGTGACGGACCTGCTGCTTCGCCAGGCGGGGGCTTCGTCCCAGGATATTGGCCGCGCCGCCGCTGCGGGCAATTCCGCTATCAGCCTGTTATTGCAGCAGCAGCCGGTGGCCTCTCTGCTTTTCCCGCCACATCGACCGCCGCAGACTGACGGCATCAGCCTGACCGTGCCCGCTGTGCCGGTGCCGCTTTATCTGTTTCCCCTGGTCAGTGGTTATGTCGGTGGCGATCTGGTGGCGGTGCTGTACAGTCATCCCAACCCGGCTCCGGGAACGTTTTTTATTGATGTCGGCACCAATGGTGAGATGGCCCTTTACACCGGGACACAATGGTGGGTCAGTTCCGTCGCGGCGGGACCGGCATTCGAAGGTGGCAACATCGCCAGTGGTATGCCGGCGGGCCCGGGAGCGATCTGCCGGGTTGCGTTGGACGCGGATCGTCTGGCGTTGCAGACCTGCGACGGAGGACGACCGCTCGGGTTGTGTGGTAGTGGTCTGGTGGATTTGATTGCCGCGGCACGACGTGGCGGCCTGATTGATGTCCACGGCACGATTGTCGCTGCGGATGCCATTGACAACAATCTGGTGCGTTACCTGTGCGAGGTGGAGGGGCAGGCGGCCCTGCAGCTCTATCGGGATGCACGGCATCGTGTGGTGGTAACCCAGGAGGATATCCGTAATTTTCAGCTGGCCAAGGCGGCGGTTCATGCCGGAGCAGAATGTCTTCTGGCACGCGCGGACATGACCAGCGATGCGTTGACCGGGGTGGTTGTGACCGGAGCCTTGGGCTTTTCCCTGGCGGCCGATTGTCTTAGAACCGTTGGACTGCTGCCGTCGGCCATGATTGATAAAGTGGCTTTCGAACAGGGCGGCGTGCTTAACGGTTTAGCCCGCTATCTGTGCCCGTCAGGTGGAGAGGAGAATGTTGAGGCCTTGGCCCATCGCCTGCGCCCTTATCCGTTGTCCGGCACCCCTCGTTTCGAACGGGCATTCGTTGCAGCGATGGATTTTCCATTTTTGCAGGGTGACGGCCTGAAAAACGGTTGAACCTCTGCAGGGTCGTTGAAATTGATTCGAAAATTAATGAGTTAGCAGGGCTTTTCTTGGGGGGCGACACGGAGCGGTGTTTCTAAAAGCGCAGGGTTTCGGACTCCTCCGGCCGCTGGTTCAGGGAATTTTCACTTGTATCTTGGAGCGGAACCGCGTAGAACTAGGCGTTCTAAAAGGATAAATTTTGTGACCGGCTCCAAGTGTCGTGTTGCTTAATCTGTTTTTGTTTTGTGAAAGGAAAAATCATGGCCGTGATCAAACGTGCTCTTGTCAGTGTCTCCGACAAAACCGGTGTTGTCGACTTTGCCCGAGAACTCAGTTCGTATGGTGTGGAAATCCTCTCAACCGGCGGTACCGCCAAATTATTACGTGAAGAGGGGCTGACCGTTAAGGATGTTTCCGAATATACCGGGTTTCCCGAAATGCTCGATGGTCGGGTAAAAACACTGCATCCCAAAGTGCATGGTGGTCTGCTCGGTCTGCGTGATAATGACGAGCACGTGGCGAAAATGGCCGAGCACGGCATTGAGCCCATTGACATGGTCGTGGTCAATCTCTATCCCTTTGAGGCCACGGTGGCCAAGCCGGACTGCACGCTGGTGGATGCCATTGAGAATATCGATATCGGTGGTCCGACCATGCTGCGCAGCGCGGCGAAAAACAACCGTTTTGTCACTGTTGTCGTGGACCATGTCGACTACGCCACAGTGCTTGATGAAATGCGCCAAAGTGATGGTGCGGTTTCGGAACAGACCAATTTCAAGCTGGCCGTCAAGGTGTACCAGCACACGGCTGCCTATGATGGCGCTATTTCCAACTGGCTGGGCAACCGTGTTGAGGACGAAGTGACCACCTTCCCCAGCGCCCTGACCCTGCAGTTTCAGCAGAGCCAGGTGATGCGTTACGGTGAAAACCCGCATCAGAATGCGGCTTTTTACGTCGAAAAGAATGTTGCCGAAGCATCCATTGCCACGGCCAAACAGCTGCAGGGCAAGGAGCTGTCCTATAATAATATCGGCGATACCGATGCCGCCCTGGAATGCGTCAAACAGTTCAACGAAGGACCGGCCTGTGTCATTGTCAAACACGCCAACCCCTGTGGTGTGGCTGTCGGTCAAACGGCTCTTGAGGCCTATGAGCGGGCGTTTAGTACCGATCCCGAGTCGGCGTTCGGCGGAATTATCGCCCTGAATTGCACCTTGGATGGTGACACGGCCAAGGCGATTGTCGACCGTCAGTTTGTCGAGGTCATCATTGCCCCGACGGTGAGTGCCGAAGCGATCGAAATCGTCAAAGCCAAGAAAAACGTGCGCCTGTTGGAGTGTGGCCAGTGGCCGGAAACTCCGGCGGATCGTTTCGAGTACAAGCGTGTCAATGGCGGTCTGCTGGTTCAGGATGCCGATCATGCCCTGTATGATGATCTCAAAGTGGTGACCAAGCGGCAGCCGACCGAGCAGGAGATGAAGGATCTGCTGTTTACCTGGCGGGTGGCCAAATTCGTCAAGTCCAACGCGATTGTCTACGGCAAAGAGAATATGACCATCGGTGTCGGTGCCGGTCAGATGAGCCGGGTCAACTCGGCGCGCATTGCCGCCATCAAGGCCGAGCACGCCGGGCTCGATGTCAAGGGTTCCGCCATGGCGTCGGATGCGTTCTTCCCGTTTCGTGACGGCCTCGACAATGCGGCCTCCGTCGGTGTAACCGCGGTCATCCAGCCGGGCGGATCGATTCGTGATGAAGAGGTGATTGCCGCGGCGGATGAGCATGGCATTGCCATGGTGTTCACCGGCATGCGTCATTTCCGGCACTAATTCCGTTTTTCAGTAATGACCTCCACAGAGAATCGCCTGTGGAGGTCTCATGTATCGGGCTCCCGTCCACGGGGGCCCAAGTGGTATTTAGGACCCGAAGCCTTCGGGCGATAAAACACAAAGGATTGGAACGTTATGAAAATTCTCGTCGTTGGTGGGGGCGGTCGTGAACACGCTCTGGTGTGGAAAATAGCCCAATCTCCTCTGGTGGAAAAAGTGTTCTGTGCACCGGGCAATCCCGGTATGAAGGACCTGGCCGAAACTGTGCATTTGGCGGTTGATAATATCGACGGCCTGTGTGATTTTGCCACAAAAGAGCAGATTGATCTGACGGTTGTTGGACCGGAGTTGCCACTGACGCTGGGAATTGTTGATCGGTTTAAAGCGCAGGGCTTGGCGATCTTCGGTCCCAGTAAAGCCGCGGCGCAAATTGAGGGCAGCAAAGGGTTCTCCAAAGACCTGATGGCCAAATACGGCATCAAAACGGCGGCCTATGAATCGTTTACGGATCGCGATGCCGCAGAAACGTATATTCGCCAACAGGGCGCTCCCATTGTCGTCAAGGTGGATGGCCTGGCGGCCGGAAAAGGCGTGATTCTGGCGCAGACCGAAGAGGAAGCCATCGCCGCAGTGGATGACATCCTGGTGAAAAAAGCGTTTGGCGATGCCGGTGATGCCGTGGTTATCGAAGAGTTTCTGACCGGTGAGGAAGCCTCCTTTTTCGCTTTCACCGATGGCAAGAATATCCTGCCTTTGGCATCGTCTCAGGACCATAAACAGATTTATGACGGTGATAAAGGTCCCAACACCGGTGGTATGGGGGCTTACTCGCCGGCTCCGGTGGTGACCGATGCGCTGTATCAGCGCATTGTCGATGAAGTGGTGCAGCCCACCATTGACGGCATGGCCTCTGAAGGTTGTCCGTACTGTGGCATCCTGTTTGTCGGTCTGATGATTGAACATGATGACTTCAAGGTGCTCGAATTTAACGCCCGTTTCGGCGACCCGGAGTGCCAGCCGCTGTTGTCACGCATGAAGTCGGATGTGGTGCCGGTGCTGCTTGATTGTGCGCGTGGCGAACTGACCACGAAGGCGCTGGAATGGTATGACCGTGCTGCGGTCTGTGTGGTTCTGGCGGCTGGAGGTTATCCCGCCGGTTACAGCAAAGGCGATGTCATCGAAGGGATCGACGCCGCCAACGCCGTTGATGGTGTTCGGGTGTTCCATGCCGGAACCGCGGAGCAGGACGGCAAAATCGTCACCGCCGGTGGCCGAGTGCTCGGTGTGACCGGCTGGGGTGAAACGGTGGCCGCAGCAATCGATAAAGCCTATGAAGGCGCGGACAAAATTCACTGGAACGGTATGCAGATGCGCCGTGATATCGGCCGGAAGGCCCTGAAACGCTAACGACAAAAACGTAACCATAAAAGGATCGACAGACAGATGACGCAACAACCCGCCATTGGTATTTTGATGGGCAGTGATTCCGACTATGACGTAATGGTCGAGGCTGCCAAAGTTCTCAAATCGTTTGATGTCCCGTTTGAGATGATCGTCAGCAGTGCCCACCGTTCACCGCAACGTACCGCTGAGTATGCCTCAACCGCCATCGCGCGCGGTATCAAGGCGCTGATCGTCGGTGCCGGTGCCGCAGCCCACCTGGCCGGTGTCGTGGCCTCGGAAACCACCCTGCCGATCATCGGTGTGCCCATTGACAGTTCGGCCCTCAAAGGGCTCGATGCATTGCTGGCCACCGTGCAGATGCCGGGTGGTATTCCCGTGGCAACCATGGCCATCGGTAAGGCGGGTGCCAAGAACGCCGGAATTTTCGCCGTTCAGCTGTTGGCGCTGTCCGATAACGCTCTTGCGGAAAAACTGGTGACATCACGCCGGGAGATGGCTCAGGGCGTGGCGGATAAGAGTGACTCACTGCAACAGCGGCTCGCCGCTGATGGGCTGTAATGCCCTGTTAGATAACCGCGATTAATCTTTTTGGCATAAAGGAGACACGACTTGAGTGTAAAGCAGCGTGGCTTTTTCGGCGGATTGTGGGATTTCTTCTGTTCCCTCAAACTGACCATTTTTATTTTGATTGCTCTGGCAATCACCTCGATTATCGGTACGGTGATTCAGCAGAATCTGTCTCGTCAGGAATACCTGCGCGTCTTCAGTGAAGACACCTACCGACTGCTGAATAACCTGCAGTTTTTCGATATGTACCACTCCTGGTGGTTTATCGGTTTACTGGTGTTGTTCTGTATTAATCTGGTCTGTTGTTCCATCAAGCGTCTGCCGCGGGTGTGGCGTCTGGTGCAAAACCCTTCGCTGACTCCCAGCGAGCAGATGCTCAAAGCGTTTTCCAACGTCGATGAAAAACTGGTGAAGGGGGATCTGCCGACACTGATCGAACGCATGAAAGCGTTTGTCGGCGCCGAGTTCGCCACGGCACAGGTGAATGAAAAGGACGGCAGCACCTATCTGTATGCCGAAAAAGCCAAGTATGCCCGTTTCGGTGTTTATGTCACCCACTTGTCGATTCTGATCATTTTCCTTGGTGCGATTATCGGCAACCTTTACGGCTACAAGGCGTTTGTCAATATTCCCGAAGGCGGCGAGTCGGATCGCGTCTGGATGCGTAATGGCCAGACCTCGATTCCGCTGGGCTTTTCAGTGCGTTGTGAAGATTTTTCCGTGGAATTCTACGGTAATTCGCAACGGCCCAAAGAGTACGAAAGCCTTTTGACGGTGATCGAGAATGGCGAGGTCGTCATTGAGAATCGCCATATTGAGGTCAATGATCCGCTGACCTATAAGGGAATTACCTTTTACCAGTCAAGCTATGGCCCGGCCGGTGACGAAGTGATCTCCATCAAGGTCAACGTCCGCGGTGAGGATAAGGCGGATGCCTTCTCCCTGCATCGGGGGCAACTGGTCGAGTTACCCAGCGGTGATCGGGTGCGTGTTGCCGATTTCACCCCGATGTTCCGTAATTTCGGCCCTGCCGCGCGTCTTGAAGTGTTGCCCAAGGACGGGGAAGCCCGTATGGTCACCATCTTCAAAAACTTTCCCAAATTTGATGAGGAACGCGGCGGTGATTATATTTTCTCTCTGGTTGATTTTGACCAGTTATATTATACCGGTCTACAGGTGACCAAAGACCCCGGTGTGTGGGTGGTCTGGGTAGGCTGCACCCTGATGATCGTCGGCTGTCTGGTGGCGTTTTTCATTTCTCACCGCCGTTTGTGGGTGGTGTTGACACCTCAGGATAACGGCAAGGTCGGTATTCGCCTGGTCGGTTCCGCGCACCGTAATCAACCGGCTTTTGAACTGTATTTTGACGAATTAAAAAAGAAATTCCGTGACGCGCTTTCTGCGTAACCAGCGCTCACGAGGAGGATTGAATTTATGACAAGTGGTCAGTTGTTCAATATGGTAACCATTGGCTATTTTGCCGCCATGGTGCTGTTCATTGCTTATCTGGCAACCCGTAGTGACATGGTGGCGAAGCTGGCCACGTTGTTGTCGCTTGTCGGCTTTATCGTCCAGACCTGTGCCATTGGCCTGCGCTGGTATGAAACCTATCAAATCCCCGGCGGTGCCGGTTATGCGCCGCTGTCCAATCTGTATGAGTCGGTGGTGTTTTTTTCCTGGACGATTCTGTTGATCTACCTGCTGATCGATTGGAAATACAGACAGCGTTCCGTCGGCGCATTTGTCCTGCCGTTTGCCTTCCTGGCCATGACCTGGGCGCAACTGCGACTCGATTCAACCATTTCTCCGCTGGTTCCGGCCTTGCAGAGTAACTGGCTGACCTACCATGTCATCACCTGTTTCCTCGGCTATGCCGCTTTTGCCGTGGCCTGCGGGGTGTCGATCATGTACCTGATCAAAGTGGGCAAGGAGTCTGCTGATACCGATGCTCCGGCCGGCGGAATCGTTGGTCTGTTTCCCAGTGCCAAGATCCTTGATGACCTTAACTACAAGGCCATCATGATTGGTTTTCCCCTGTTGTCGCTGGGGATTATCACCGGGGCAGCCTGGGCCAACTATGCCTGGGGAACCTACTGGAGCTGGGACCCCAAGGAAACCTGGAGTTTGATTGTCTGGTTTATCTATGCTGCGTTTTTGCATGCCCGCATCACCCGCGGCTGGGCCGGGCGCAAAGCGGCGATTTTGTCGATCATCGGTTTTGCCGCAACGATTTTCTGCTATCTGGGGGTTAACCTGTTGCTGGCCGGGCTTCATTCCTACGGCTCGTAACTGTTCGCAATACAATGATTCACAAGGAGAGCGGAGTGCCGCTCTCCTTTTTTTATCTTGGATTCGTCGATGACAGACGTGGCACTGGCTGACAATGAAACTCTGGATTGCCTTGATGGCCTTGGCGTGGAGATTATCCAACATCGTGAAGGCTATCGCTTCTCCATTGACCCGGTGGTGTTGGCGGATTTTTCCCGGCCACGGCCACGTGAACGTGTTGTGGATCTCGGCTGTGGCAGTGCGGTGATGGCGCTGATTCTGGCGCGATCTTTTCCGTCGCTGTCCGTGTTGGCGCTGGAGCTGCAGGAGGCTCAGGTCGAACGCGCCCGCAAAAGTGTGGCCCTGAATGGGCTCGAAGCACAGGTCGAGGTAAAGCAGGCGGATGTGCGGATGTTGCCGCCGGCATGGCATGGCGGGTTTGACCTGGTGGTGTGCAATCCACCGTTTAGGCCTTTGGGGAAGGGACGTTGTTCACAGGGGGATGAACGGGCGCTTTCGCGCCATGAGGTGTCCGGCGGACTCAACGATTTTGTTCGCGGCGCGGCACTGCTGCTCAAGCATGGTGGCCGTCTGGCCATGATTCATCTGGCTGAGCGCAGTGCGGAACTGATGATTGCCCTGAGTCGGCAGGGGATTGCCGTCAAGCGGTTGCGTTACGTTCACAGCCGCCAGGGTCGTGAGGCGCGCCTGGTCTTGCTGGAGGGGCGTAAAGGCGGCCAGCCCGGTGTCACGGTGGAAGCGCCGTTGTACCTGTACCGGGACCGGGAGTCGCAATCGCCGGAAACCGGGCAACGCGATCGTTACAGTGAGGAAGTGGAGCGGATTTACGCGGGACGCATGCGTTCAGGATGACGTGCGGCGCGCTTTGTCGAGTTGGCGCTGGCGGGTGAAAAAATCCACCATGGCCTGACGCGTTTCGTCATCCTCAATGGCGGCAACCATCTGCTCGATGTCGTGCTGCTCTGACGGTTCGAGTTCGGGCAAGATGATCCGTTGCGGCGTCTTGTCGACCTGCTGGGCGGGCTGGCCACGCCGGAAAAACATATCTTTAATCGGCGTGTCACCCAATTCGGCGTTGAGACGTTCCAACAGCCGGGGTTTAAGGAGTTGCAGCTGCTGCATCCACACCGGGTGGCTGACGCGGACTTCAAGGATATCGTCACGAATACGCAGCGGGCTGGCTTGAGCGGCGATCTGTGGGCCGACACAGTCTTTCCAGATCAACCACACCCGATGCTGGTCGATTTTGTCGGCAATGCCGAGGTGACAGAACAGCCCTTCGATGATGTTGCGTGCCGTAGAGGGGGATTTCTTTCCACGAGGTCGCTTTGCCATGAGGTCAGACGCGGTCGGCCTTTTTGCGCAGATGCCCTCCCACCAGCTGGCCGATGACGGCACAACTCAAGGTAAACGGGATAACGCGCCAGCTGAACCCGAAATGGTGACGCAGGGTAAATAAAAACGGGATCGACAGATGGACATAGAGCATCCATAATGCAGAGCGTTTTGCCACACCCTGACGCAGGTAGCCCAGCGGGATATTGCTCAAAAGAGCAAAGCTGAGCAAAATAATCATAGAGTTGGTCGTTTCGGTCATCGCAGTGCCTGAAAAAGGGGAGAGAGCTTGTTACTCGCGTCACAATAGCCAGTTGTGACGCGACTGTCAATTTAAGTCAAAAGGTTTGTGTATATGAAAATGGTGGAAGACCAACACCGGCTGATTATCTTCAATTCCATTCATCGGGTGATGCTCGCCGAAGTTCGCCTTCAGGAAAAATTTGATATCCTGTTGATTCCGGTACCACGTGCCCTGTCCAGTGACTGCGGCATGGTGATTCGCTTTGACGAGGGCGACCAGGAGGCGATTGTTTTTCTGCTCACCCAACTCGGCTTAAGTCCCTTTGCCATTTACGCGCCTGAAGGACAGAGCGAAGGGTTTCGGGTGATCAGGGAATTTTCTTGACAACCCATGACCGGGTCACTATAGTCCACTATTTGCGACTTTAGCAGACGCAGGGATAACTATGTTCGATAACCTGACAGATAAATTTGACGCTGTTTTCAAGAAGCTCAGTGGCAAAGGTCGACTGACGGAAAGTCATGTTGATGAGGCCATGCGCGAAGTGCGCCTGGTGTTGCTCGAAGCGGACGTCAATTTTAAAGTAGTAAAAGATTTTGTTGCCGCCGTGCGCGAGCGGGCCGTCGGTACGGATGTACTGAAAAGCCTGACCCCGGCGCAACAGGTGATCAAAATTGTCCGTGATGAACTCGGTCGCCTGATGGGCGAGGGGGATAACGCTGAACTCGATTTGGCCGCCCAACCTCCGGTGCCCATTATGCTGTGCGGTCTGCAGGGGGCTGGTAAAACAACCACCTGCGGCAAGCTGGCTCTGAAGCTGCGCCGTGACAAGCGCGATCCGCTGCTGGTGCCGGCGGATATTTATCGTCCGGCGGCGATTGAGCAATTAAAAACATTAGGCCGCCAACTCGGTGTTGCGGTGTTTGATACCCAGCCCGGTGACGATCCGGTGTCGATCTGTGAGCAGGCACGCGAATATGCCCGACTCAATGGCCACGACACCCTGATTCTTGATACCGCCGGTCGTCTGCATATTGACACCGAGCTGATGGATGAGCTCGCCCGGATCAACGAGTCATTAAAACCGCGCGAGATCCTGTTTGTGGCCGATGCCATGACCGGTCAGGATGCGGTCAATGTCGTCAAAAGCTTTGACGAGAAACTCGACATCACCGGTGTGGTTCTGACCAAGCTCGACGGCGATGCCCGCGGTGGTGCCGCGTTGTCGGTGCGTGCCGTCACCGGTAAACCGATCAAGTTTGTCGGTATGGGTGAGAAGATGGATGCCCTGGAGGTATTCCATCCCGATCGCATGGCTCAGCGTATCCTCGGCATGGGTGATGTGCTGTCGTTGATCGAAAAGGCCGAGGCTGCCATCGATAAAGATGACGCCGCGCGCATGGAAAAGAAAATGCGCAAGGAAGGTTTCACCTTGGAGACCTTCCGTGATCAGTTGCAGATGGTCAAAAAAATGGGTTCCATGGAATCGTTACTGAAAATGATTCCCGGTGCCGGCAAGGCGATGAAAAAAGCCGGTGGCATGCAGTTGCCGGACAAGGAACTCAAGCGGATTGAAGCGATTATCGGTTCAATGACGCCGGCGGAACGCCAGAACCACAAGTTGATTAATGGTTCGCGTCGTCTGCGCATTGCCAAGGGCAGTGGCACCCGTATTCAGGATGTCAACCAACTGCTCAAGCGTTTCACCGAAGCGCAGAAGATGATGAAGAAAATGCAGAAAATGGGACCTAAGGGACTTAAGGGGCTCATGGGCGGCGGTGGTAACGGCCTGCCGTTTTAGAATTTTAGAAGATTAAGCGTATTACGATGCCTGATGAGCAGGCATCCATTCATAGAGAGGAAACAGAAACATGTCCGTAAAAATCAGATTGGCCCGTGGTGGTGCTAAGAAGAAACCGTTTTACCAGATTGTTGTCGCGGACGAGCGTTGTCCCCGTGACGGTCGTTACATCGAGAACCTTGGTCAGTATAATCCCCTCGTTGAGCCGAAGATGGTCACACTCAACGAAGAGCGTGCACTGGCTTGGCTGAACAAAGGGGCGCAACCCTCTGAAACCGTTCGCCAGATTCTGCGCCAGGAAGGTATCTGGGCCAAGTTTGCCCAAAAGGCTGCTGAATAAAGCACGCAGGTTTTATTGTGAGTTTTACTCCCCAAGATCTTTTCCATGCCGGGACAATTATCGGCACTCATGGGTTACGTGGGGATTTGAAAATACGTCCGCTGACTTCCGGGTCGCGGGCGCTGCTTGAAGCAACACGGGTTGAGCTGGTTTGTCGTGACAGTCGCCGTGTTGTTGCGGATGTGCGCAAAAGCTCTTGGCACAAACAGGTGATTCTACTGGTGCTCAAGGGGTTTGAACATATCAGCAAGGTTGAAGCGTTTGTCGGTGCTGAAGTTTATATGGCGTTTGATGAATTGCCCGACCTGGATGACGACAGTCTGTACTGGCACCAACTGGAAGGTTTACAGGTGGTGGACAAGCAGGCCGGCGTCCTTGGAGTTCTGACGTCGCTTCTGGAAACAGGTGGTCATGATGTCTATGTGGTTGAAGGTCCTCATGGCGACGTAATGTTTCCGGCGGTGGATGCCCTGATCGAAGAGATTGATCTGGAGCAAGGCATCATGCATGTCGATCTGCCGGAAGGTTTGATTGAGGTCAACGAATGAACTTCGAGGTAGTGACATTATTTCCGGAGATGTTTGATTCTCCGTTTGCCGGTAGTATTATCGGTAAAGCAGTTGATAAAGGGCTGGTCCGTATCACAGCGCACTACTTGCGTGATTGGGCTGAAGGTCGCCATCAGGTGACGGATGATACCCCGTATGGGGGCGGTGAGGGGATGGTGATGAAGCCGGAACCGTTATGCCGTGCCATTCACAGCCTGAAGCAACAACATCCTCGGGCGCGTGTGCTGATGATGTCCCCTCAGGGGAAACGGTTTACACAGCAGCATGCCGCGCAATTGGCTGAAGAGGAAAGTCTGATTTTTCTCTGCGGCCGTTACGAGGGCTTTGACGAGCGCGTGCGCAGCTATGTCGATGAGGAATACTCCATTGGTGACTTTGTGTTGACCGGTGGAGAGCTTCCGGCCATGGTGATGATTGATGCCGTGGCACGATTGGTACCCGGAGTGCTGGGGAATCAAGGCAGTGCCGAAGCGGATTCGTTTGCGGACGGCCTGTTGGAACATCCCCATTACACGCGTCCCGCGGAATTTGAAGGACGCAAGGTTCCCGACGTGCTGTTGTCCGGTGATCATGCACGAATTGCGGCCTGGCGGCGCAGCCAGCAGTTGCTCAGAACATTGCAACGGCGGCCGGATTTGTTGGAACACGTCTCGTTAACGCAACAGGATCAGCAGGAGCTGGAACGGCTCCGGGAACAACTGCGTTGCGAAGCAGATGATAAAAACTAAATACGTCTTACAGATAAACAAGGAGGCAATGATGAACATTGTTGAACAAATTGGCAACGAGCAGATGAAACAGGATATCCCCCAATTCAAGGCGGGCGATACTCTGCGCGTTCACGTTAAAATTGTTGAGGGTGACAAACAGCGCATCCAAGTTTTCCAGGGTGTGTGCATCAAGCGTGTGAATCGCGGTATCGGTTCCACGTTCACCGTACGTAAGATCTCCAGCGGTATGGGCGTTGAGCGGATTTTCCCGCTGCACTCACCGCTGGTTGACAAGATCGAGGTTGTTATGGTTGGCCGCGTACGTCGTGCCAAACTGTACTACCTGCGTCAACTGCAAGGCAAAGCGGCGCGTATCCGCGAAGTTCGCCAGAACTAATCCTGAAAAGTCCCGCAGTGCTTTGCTCTGCGGGACTTTTTTGTTTACAGCGGAGGTTTTGCACGAAGCCGCCCGGTGCCTTTTGCAAGCACGGTTTTGAAAATGTGATTTTAAAACCTTACGGAATCAGTACGTTGTAAACGAATCAACCTCTTTGGTCGCCTATCCATGGGCTCCGCAAGCCTTGAACAAAGGCTTTCCTTCCTCAGGATTTATTCTTAGCGGTTTTGCTCCGCCTGACCTATACTGGGCCAACGTGTTCAGCACGTTGATAAACAGCCTTTATTGCCGGGGAGTTGAAACGTGACCTTATCGCTGTTCGATAACAATGTCATCGATCCGACCTATTTTGAACGACAACTGCGCCGTCAGGGGACCACTCTGGTAGCTGGTATTGATGAAGCCGGGCGTGGTCCATTGGCCGGTCCCGTGGTGGCCGCCGCGGTAATTCTTCCCGAGCATTTCGACCTTCCCGGGCTGACCGATTCGAAAAAACTCACTGAAAAAAAACGCGAACAGCTGTTTCGTCCCATTCGCCGGCAGGCGCTTGCCGTTGGGGTTGGCTTTGCCCATGCTGAGGAGATTGATGATATTAATATCCTCCAGGCGACGATACAGTCTATGTGCCGGGCCGTGAACCGACTCAAGGTCACGCCGCAACACCTGTTGATTGACGGCATCACGCCGTTACCCCTGGCCATTGATCAGCAGACCATTAAAAAAGGTGATTCGCGCTCGCTCTCTGTGGCGGCGGCTTCGGTAATTGCTAAAGTGGTGCGTGACCGGATGATGAAGGTCTATGCGCGCCACTATCCCCAGTACGGTTTTGAAGGTCATAAAGGGTATGGCAGCGCTCGACATCGCCAGTTGATCGCCGAACATGGTCCCTGTCCTTTACACCGGAAAACATTTGGCGGTGTGCGGGAGCATGTGTGACGGAGCAACGGTTGAGCTTGGGACGCTGGGGAGAACAGCGGGCGGCCGACTATCTGCGCCGACGTCTCTTCCGGATTGTTGTCTGTAATTATCGTTGTCGCTACGGTGAGATCGACCTGATTGCCCGACGGGGCAGGACGCTGGTCTTTGTCGAAGTGAAAACGCGCAGAAGTCATAGCCACGGGGCACCGCAGGAGGCGGTGACGGCGCGCAAACAGCAACAGATTATTGCAACGGCCCAGCATTATCTGACAACCCAGCAGCCGTCAATGCAGACGGTGCGATTCGATGTCATAGCCGTCGATGTGGATGGCGACAAAGCGCGGATTAACCATATCGTTGATGCGTTTGAAGCCCGTTAACCATCTCGCAGGAAATGAGTATGAAGAAAACACAGATTGCCCGTTTTGGCTATTTTCGTCTGGCGGTGGCGTCCGTAGAACACCGCATTGCCGACCTCGAATTTAATGCCGAGCAGATTGCATCAGCGGCATTGCGTGCTAAGAAACAGGGCTGCCATTGCGTGGTTTTCCCTGAGTTGAGTCTGACCGGCTATGGCTGTGGCGACCTGTTTTTTCAGTCTATTTTGCTTGAGCGCACCCGTCAGGTACTGGGTGAGTTGAAGAATCTGACCCGGCATGAGCAGATGATTCTCATCGTCGGCGCTCCCATTGCTCAAGGCGGTCGGTTGTTTAATTGTGCCGTAGTGATCAGTGGCGGCGAGATTCTCGGTGTTGTGCCGAAAAACTTTTTGCCCAATACCCAGGAATTTTACGAGGAACGCTGGTTTTCGGCGGCAGAGGACCGGACCGCCGATGAGATTTCGTTGTGCGGCGAAATGGTGCCGTTTGGTGATGATCTGCTGTTTCGCCAGAACGAACTGCCGGGTTGCATCTTTGGCGTGGAGATTTGTGAAGACGGTTGGGTGGCCAACCCGCCCAGTGGCCAGATGGCCGTGGCCGGAGCAACCGTGTTGGTTAACCTGTCGGCCAGTCCCGAGATTCTCGGCAAACAGGCGTACCGCCGCCAGCTGGTACAGTCGCAATCGGCACGTTGTCTGGCGGCCTATGCCTATGCGTCCGCCGGTCCGGGCGAGTCGAGCACCGACTTGGTGTTTTCCGGTCATTCACTGATCGCCGAAAACGGTCAACTGCTGGCTGAGACGGAGCGCTTCAGCTTTGCCTCGCAATTGGCCATCGCTGATGTGGATATCGATCGTCTGTACAATGAGCGTCATAAAAACAACAGCTTTGCCGCCAGTGGCGCCCAGCAATCGTATCGCATGATTGAATTCAATTGTGCCGAACACGCGCATACGCCTTTACAGCGCCCGTTACCGTGCCATCCGTTTGTCCCGGCCGAGCTGGATAAACGCGATCAGCATTGCCAAGAGATTTTTGCTCTGCAGACCACGGCACTGGCTAAGCGGCTCACGCATATCGGTGCCCGGCAGGTAGTGATTGGGATTTCCGGCGGTTTGGATTCAACCCTGGCCTTGCTGGTCACGGTTAAAGCGTTTGAGAAGCTCGGCCTGGATGTCAAAGGTATTACAGCGGTGACCATGCCCGGTTTCGGCACCACAACCCGCACCCGTGGCAATGCTGAAATGTTGATCGATCTGCTCGGGGCCCAGTGTCGGGTGATCTCCATTGATGCCGCGGTCCGGCAACATTTTGCCGATATCGGCCATGATGAAAGCGTTCACAATATCACCTATGAAAACAGCCAGGCGCGGGAACGGACGCAGTTGTTGATGGATATCGCCAATCAGGTCGGCGGTATTGTTATCGGCACCGGTGATTTGTCTGAATTGGCTTTAGGCTGGTGTACCTACAATGCCGACCATATGTCCATGTATGGCGTGAACTGCGGTGTGCCGAAAACCCTGGTGCGCTATCTGGTATCCTGGTGTGCACAAACCAGCTTCTGTGGTGAAACCCGTCGTGTGCTTGAAGATATTTGTGCGACGCCGGTGTCGCCGGAACTGCTGCCGCCGGATGCCTCCGGTGAAATCAGTCAGGTGACCGAAGATCATGTCGGCCCTTATGAGCTGCACGATTTTTACCTGTTTCAAGTGGTACGCCATCAGTTCGCGCCGCGCAAGGTATATTTCCTTGCCCGTCAGGCCTTTGCCGACAGTTACGACGATGCCACCTTGTTACGCTGGCTGCAGGTGTTCTACCGGCGCTTCTTCTCCCAGCAGTTCAAGCGCTCCTGTTTGCCCGATGGTCCTAAGGTGGGTAGTGTTGCGTTGTCGCCGCGCGGCGACTGGCGCATGCCGAGTGATGCCTGCGTCCAGCTGTGGCTGGACGAACTGGAGGGGCTGCATGTCTGAGGCGCACCATTGCGGGGCCTTGTACGTGGTGGCGACACCGATCGGCAATCTGGAGGACATGACCTTTCGCGCCATCCGGGTGCTCAAGGACGTGGCGTTGATTGCCGCGGAGGATACCCGCCATAGTCGGCGGCTTTGTACCCATTTCGGCATTGATACGCCGCTAACCTCCTGCTTCGAACATAATGAGGCGCGTAAGGGGGATTATCTGATCGAACGCTTGCAGCGTGGTGAGGATATTGCCCTGATCAGTGACGCCGGAACTCCGGCTATTTCCGACCCCGGTAGTCTGCTGGTGCAGCGCTGCTGCGAGGCGGGGATCGTCGTGCATCCGGTACCGGGAGCCAGCGCCTGTGTCGCCGCCCTGTCCATGGCCGGTTTGCCGACGGACCGGTTTTGCTTCGAGGGGTTTCTGCCGGCCAAGCAACAGGCGCGCCGCCAGGCTTTGCAACCGTTTGTCGCTGAACAACGTACGACGGTGTTCTATGAGGCACCGCACCGCCTGGTAAATTTTCTTGGCGATGTCATGGAGGTGTTGGGCGCGGAGCGACAACTGGTGGTGGTGCGTGAACTGACCAAGCTCCATGAGGAGCGGATTGGCGGAACCGCCCGAGAGGTGCTGGAGCATTTCGCCGAGGGCAAAGTGCGTGGCGAAATCGTCGTGCTGTTGGCCCCGGCTGAGCCTCAGCCCGTTGAGGAAAGCGTTGAGGAGTCGTTGCTGCGTGAATTGCGCGCGTCTGATCAGCCGATGAAGGCGGTGGCCAAACAGGTCGCCAAGCTGCATGGCCTCAGCGGCAGTGAGGTGTATGCGCTGGCCGTCCAGCTTAAAGAGCAGGGGCGGCTTGATTCTCAGTAGCGAATTGAAAAGCTGCTGAATTCGCCGGTGTGCGCGGACAGGCTCATATTGACTTTGTCCACCTGGGCACGTGATGGCCCTTGTTGGCAGCAGTTGATCAGGTGGCGAATGTCGCTTTCCTCCCCTTCAAGGACCACTTCAACATCACCGTCGGGACAGTTGCGGGCCCAGCCGGTCAAGGCAAAAGAGGCGGCGCTTTGCTGGACGAAATTGCGGTAGCCCACTCCCTGAACGCGTCCGGAGATGCGTAAGGTTGCGCGAATCAGATTCATGGCTGCTCCTTGTCTGAAAAAACGGTTGTGCCGATCAGTTCAAGGTACTGCTCTTCAGTGAGAATTTCCACCCCTTTACTTGCTGCGGCGTTCAATTTGCTGGCGCAACCTTTTCTCCGGTGACCAGGTAGTCGGTTTTTCCGGTCACTGATGCACCCACTTTGGCGCCGAGTTTTTTGGCTTCGGCTTTCATGTCATCACGGCTGCCGCGGGTCATGGTGCCGGTGAATACCAGCAGTTTTCCGGCAATCGGGCTTAATGTGCCGCTGGCCTGCAGCTCGCTGACCAGAGGGGTGCGGTGCAGGGTGAATCCCAGGGCCTGTAATTGATCAAACAACGGGCGAATGCGGGCGAACCCTTTGACGACCACTTCCGCGGTTTTTTCGGCAAACCCTTCGATGGCGACAATGTGCTCTTCGCTGAGGGTGAAAATATCTTCGAGGCGGTGATGGCTAAGCAGCCGCTCACAGTTGCCGCCACCCATGCGAAACACACCAAAGGCGGCAAGAAAACGCCAGTCGTCAATAGCCTCCTGGCGGCTGCGCTGCAGCTCGTTGACCAGGTTTTCCGACTGCTTGGGGCCGAGTCCCATCCCTTCGAGTTGATCCGCCTGCAGATGATAAACGGCATCAATGGTGCGAATCTCGTTGGCATACAGTTTTTCAATGGTCGCCGGGCCAAAGCCGTCGATGTTGCCCAGAGTACGGAAGAAGTGCTCGATGGTGTGGGTGATCTGAGCCGGGCATCCGGTGTTGTTGGGACAGTAAAGGTAGTCGTTATCCCAGAACAGCTCGCTGTCGCAACTGGGGCAGGTCGCCGGGATCTGCGGCTCAACCGCCTTGATGACGTCAATGATTTTGGGAATGACTTCGCCGCTGCGGGTCAGCTCAATCACGGCATCGGGGCCGATCCCCTTATCACGGACCATGCCGTAATGGTGGGCGGTGGCACGTTGGATCAGGGCACCGCTGAGGCGGGTCGGTTCCACTTCGGCCACGGGGTTGACGCGGCCCGAGCGTGATGTCTGCGGAACCACCTGGAGGACTTTGACCTCGGCTTTTTCCTGATTCTGTTTGTAGGCGATCTGCCAGCGATGGTGGTGGCGGGTGGCGCCCATGTAGGTTTTCAGTTCGTCATCGGTGATTTCAATGACAATGCCGTCCATGTCGTAATCGAGGCTGTCGCGCAGCTCACGGCTGAGATCCGCAACGGATTCGATCAGATTGTCTGCGCTGCGCTGTCGTTCCGGAAGGGAACTGAAGGGGTAAAAGACCACCGCTTTGTCCGCCAGCGCCTGCTGCACCGCGGGCTCCAGAGCCTTTTCCTTGACGACGCTGGCCTGGAAATTGCGCGGATTTTCATAGTCTTGAGACAGGTTGTCGTCGAAATAACTGCGCTGGACAACGATTTCACCTGCTCCCAGACCGCGTGGCTGGTTGTCGGCAACCACCAGACCACGCTCGAAGGCGCGGGTGATGTCGGTGCCGCGGCGACCGTCGCCACGCGTGTAAAGGCGCGTGCCGTCATCGTAAGCGGCGAAGCCGTCCAGTTTGGGCGTGACGCGAAATTCCAGGCTGCCGGGTTCGCGGCCGATTTCGGCCGCCGCCTTATGGATGCGTTTCAGCCAATCGCCCAGTTCCTTGTCGGTGTAGGCTTTTTCCGTCGACAGCATGCGCGTCGGCAGCTCAACGGTTTTGCCGGAGAACTCCGGCTCCGGTTCAACCGTGTGGAGAAACGGATGGTCGGGGCGACGTTTTTTCAGCTCGGCCAGGGCAATATGATCGTAGTCACGGTCGGAAATCAACGGCTGCCCATCGCGGTAAAAGGTGTTGGCGATGGTCAGAAATTCGACCAGCTGATCCTCGTCCAGTTGGGGGATCGACTGCGGCTGCTGTAGCAGATTGAACAGGCGTTGCAACGTCAGATGCTCAAAAGTGAGCTGATTAAGGGCGTCTTTCAGGGCTTGAGTCAGCATGGGGTATTGATCGTGTTAAAGGGTTGGATTGATTCATCTTTGTCTGCGCAAGAATTTGCCGATATTGTTGAGGTTCGTCTGACGTATGTCAATTGTTTTTCCTGCGGGGCTGGGCTAAGATGCCCTTCAGGGGGGAACTCCCGCCAATTTTGATGGAATGACGGTGCCCGGGAAAAGGGCCAATGTGGGGAAACTATGACGGAAGACCAGTGGTATCGCCTGTTGATCATGGGCGTGTTGTTTATCATGTCAGCGTTTTTTTCGGGGTCGGAGACGGCCCTGTTGGCCATTGACCGGTTGCGGGTCAAATATCTGGTGGAAAAAAAACGTCGCGGCGCACAGGAATTGGAAAAACTTCTCGACAACCCGGAATGGTTGCTGGGCGGCATCCTGGTGGGTAATAACCTGGTCAATATCGCTTTGTCGGTGTTTGCCACCACCTTCTTCGTTGAACTCTATGGAGCCCATGGCGATCTGTTGACCATTCTCGTGTTGACGCCGCTGTTGCTGATTATTTCCGAAGTCTGTCCGAAAACCTATGCCGCCCGTCGCGCCGAACAGGTATCGTTCCGAGTGTTGCGACCCATTCGTGCGATTTTATGGATTCTGGCGCCGGTGATCTGGTTGGTCACCGGCCTGTCCAGCCTGGTCACCCGGCTGTTCAAGGTCGATTCCTCGGCCAGTATCCTGTCGGCGGATGAGATCAAAACCATGATCGCCATCGGCGCCAAGTCAGGCACTTTGGCTGGCGAACAGCGGCGTATGCTCGACGGCGTGTTTGAGCTGTCGCAATTGCGGGTGCGCGACCTGATGATTCCGCGCACTGAAGTGATGGGCGTTGAAGTCGATGCACCGTTCCAGGAATTGCTCAATCAGGTCAAGCGATCCACCCATTCCCGTTTCCCGGTGTACAAAGATACCCTGGACAACATCATGGGGGTCATCCATTCCAAGGATGTGCTGCGGTTTGTCGATTGTCCGCATAATTTCAACATGCGCGAAGTGATGCGTCGGCCTTATTTTGTGCCCGAAGCCAAGCAGGTCGAAGCATTGCTGCTGGCGTTTCGCCGTCGTCGCATCCATCTGGCCGTGGTCTTGGACGAGTATGGCGGGGTCGAGGGCATCGTCACTCTGGAGGACGTTCTCGAAGAGATTGTCGGCGAGATCC
The DNA here is from genome assembly GCF_963676955.1 of uncultured Desulfuromonas sp. Classification (NCBI taxonomy): domain Bacteria; kingdom Pseudomonadati; phylum Thermodesulfobacteriota; class Desulfuromonadia; order Desulfuromonadales; family Desulfuromonadaceae; genus Desulfuromonas; species uncultured Desulfuromonas sp. The sequence continues at coordinate 2,037,910 of NZ_OY781461.1, forward strand.
GCGATGAATACGACCAGGAGGAATCCGGTATTACCCCGATCACGCCACACCGCTTTCTGGTGGAAGGCGGTGTCGGCTTGCGCCAGGTCAATCGTCACCTCGGTCTGCATCTGTCGGAAGAGGATGCCACCACATTGGCCGGTCTGATGTTGCGTTGCCTTGGACAGATTCCCCAAGAGGGGGATCAGTGTGATATCGGCGAGGTGACGTTGATAGCCCGCAAGCTGGATCAGCAACGCATTGATCAGATTGAGTTATGTTTGCCTTCCGCGGAAAAGTGATGGTTGGGGCTGGGTAGGTTGTAACGCGACCTTGATTTAGATCTTGTTTTTTTAGTCGGCTGGTCTCGTTTTTTAAAAGAAGGTAAACAATTGGGCTGAAACACCACCTGTTCGGGTGGTGTTTTTTTACGTCTTTTTTTCTGTCGAAATCCCGTCTTTTCCTGTCGAAACAGTATTCTCTTTCAATCGGTTTCCCTCGAAAAATCAACTATTAGCGCCAAGTGTCAAACTTTTTATAAAAAACTTTGAATTTCTTGACAGTGTTGTGGAGAGGGGGTATATTTTGCCCTGTATGTGTAAAAAGGTGTGGAAAAGGGACATTTAAGGGGCGCTATGAGTTTCTCCGGGACATTCTTCAACAACATCGATCCGAAAGGACGTTTGAGCATTCCCGCCAAAATGCGTGGACTGCTGGCGGACGTTTACGGCGATGAAGAGTTGGTGGTGACCCGTCGCAAGGACGCTCTGGTCGCTTATCCCACCTCGGAGTGGACCAAGATCAAGGCGCGCGTGGATGCCATGCCCAATGGCGACACCAAAGACCTGATTTACCGAAACCGGATCAGTCCGGCGATTGATTGCGGATTTGACCGCCAGGGGCGCATTGCCATCCCGCCGTCTTTGCGCAGTCTGGCCATGTTTGATAAAGAGATTGTCGTTGTCGGTATGGCCAACAAGATTGAGCTGTGGAGCCAGGCGCGCTTCAACGAGCAGATGCAGGAGTCTGAAGCTCAACTTGAAACCCTGAAAGCCGAACTCGGCGATCTGGGCTTCTAATGGCTGACGACGATTTTGTTCATCAGTCGGTGATGCCGACGGAGACCCTGGAGCTCTTGGATCTCCATGCCGGAGACACGGTACTTGACGGCACCCTGGGTGGAGCGGGCCATTCCCGCTTGATCCTCGAAGCGACGGCCCCGGACGGCGTGTTGATCGGCCTGGACCGTGATCACGACGCCCTGGCTCACGGCGCGGAAGTTCTGGCCCCATATGGCGAGCGCGTTATTTTACGCCATGCCAATTTTGCCGAGGCCGCTCAGGTCGTGGCGGCGTTGGGCATTGACGGATTGAACGGCATGCTGCTTGACCTTGGCGTTTCGTCCTATCAGCTGGATCAGGCGGAACGGGGTTTTTCGTTTCGGGCCGATGCGCCGCTGGATATGCGCATGGATCAGCAGGGTGAGGAAACCGCTGCCGATGTTGTCAATACCGCGTCGGTGGAAGAGTTGACGCTGATCTTTAAAAAGTACGGTGAGGAACGTTGGGCCGGGAAGATTGCCCGCCGTATTGAGCGGACCCGTCAGCAGACCCCGATCACCACGACCCTGCAACTGGCTGAACTGGTCAAGGAAACGGTGCCGGGCGGCAAGGTACCGGCCCGGATTCATCCGGCCACCCGGGTGTTTCAGGCGTTGCGGATTCGGGTCAACAATGAGCTGGACAGTGTCGCCCAAGGGGTCGAGCAGGGAATTAATCTGCTCAAACCCGGAGGTGTTCTGGCGGTGATCAGTTTTCACTCGTTGGAAGACCGGATTGTAAAAAATATTTTCAGACATCGTGCTTCACCGTGTGTGTGTCCACCGCGGTTGCCGATGTGTGCATGTGGCAAAAAGGCCGACGTCGAACTGTTGACGCGGCGAGGCGTTCGCGCAGGCGAGACGGAGATTGCGGAGAATCCCCGCTCTCGCAGCGCGGTTTTAAGGGCGGTTCGCCGACTGGATGTGACCGGATAGGGAGTAAACCATGATTGATATTACCTGGCCAAGAAGCGGTGTGAGTATCAACCGTCCCAGGGTATCGACGATCCTGGCAGCGATTGCCATTCTCATGGTTGTCGGAGTATTCCACGTCTGGTTGCGGATGGAAGTCACACGGTGTGAGTACGAGGTGTCGACCTTGGAGAAAAATATTCGTGCCGAAGAGTACGAATTCAAGACGCTGGAAGTTGCTTTGGGCAAGCTGACCAATCCTCGACAGTTACAGAGAGTTGCCACCTCTCGTCTGGGATTGCACGAACCACAGGCCAACCAGGTCGTTACTGTCAAGTAGGGAGTGAGGAGCAGGGAGATGAACAGAGACTACGCGGAAAAACAGGATTTATGGGCAGAAATGAGTGAGTTGTGGATGGTGCGCCAGAGCCGTCGGCGCAAGGCGCGTCTCGGTGTGATGGCAGCAGCTTCCGTGCTGATTATGGCCGGAGCCTTTGTCTACAATATTTCCACGACCTCTCAGGATCCGATGTACCTGCAGGTACAGGGGAACCAGTTAGGGATGGAGAAGTCCGTCAACGCATCGTCCGCTCCGGACGTCGATCAGCGGGAAAAGCGCGTTGAGTTCACGGAAACGCTCTCTATCTGATAAAGCTCCACGACGTAAACCAGCACATCCACACCAGGAAGCCAAAGCGGTTCGCCGCCGGATTCTGCTGGTGGGCGGCTGTTTTGTCGCAGTTTTTTTTATGCTTTTGGGGCGTGCCTTCTATCTGCAGGTATGGACTGCGGAACAGTGGCAGAAGCGCGCCTCCAGTCAACACACGAAAACCATCTCTCTTACGCCCCAGCGTGGTGCGATTTATGACCGCAATGGGGAACCTCTGGCCATCAGCCTTGAAGCTGATTCCGTCTATGTGAACCCGACCGAAACCAAACGGCTGCTGAAGGAGCAGCAACAGAGGCTGGAGGAAAATCCCGATTCTGATGAAACCGTTTATTCGTATGAGCTGATCGCTAAAAAGCTCGGAGCAATTCTTTCTCTGAAACCGATGACCATTCGGGGCAAGCTGGAACGGGACAAAAAGTTTATCTGGATCAAGCGGCGGATTTCCGCGAAGGAAAGTCAACGGCTTGATCAGGTGGATCTGCCGGGGATCCACACCATTAAAGAGCATGTGCGCTCCTATCCGCAAGGCCGGGTGGCCGGCCAGGTGTTGGGATTCTCCGGCGCCGACAATGAGGGGCTGGAAGGGATTGAACGGCGTTATAACGGCCTGGTTGCCGGAGACGGCAGTTATCTGAGTGTCCAGGCGGACGGCGGGCGACGCGGGATCGGCAGTGGGCAGCAGGTTTTCAAGGGCCGTCAGGGCAAGGATTTGTATCTGACCATTGATACGCAGCTGCAGTTTATCGTTGAAAAAGAGTTGCTGGCGGCAGTCAAGGAAGCGCAGGCACGAGCGGGCAGTGCCATTATGATGGACCCGTACAGCGGTGAAATTCTGGCGATGTCCAGTATTCCCGATTACGACCCCAATCATTTTCGCCGTTCGCGGGCGGGAGCACGCCGCAACCGGGTGGTGTGTGACACGTTTGAACCCGGCTCGACGTTTAAACTGTTTTTGCTGGCATCAGCCCTGGATACCGGGACGGTTTCGGCAAAAGACACCATCGATTGCGGTCATGGTGCCTACAAGGTTGGCGGTAAAGTGATCCATGACCATCGTTCCATGGGCCGCCTGACCGTCAGTGATGTGCTCAAGTACAGCTCGAATATCGGCTGTGCCAAAATCGCCCAGAAACTGGGGAAAGAGACGTTTTACGATTATTTGCGGTCGTTTGGTTTCGGCGAACGTACCGGTATCGATTTTGACGGCGAAGGCAGTGGCGTGTTGCGGCCGCCGCAGCGCTGGTTCGAGATTGACCTGGCGGCGATTTCATTTGGTCAGGGGGTGACGGCCACGGCACTGCAATTGGCCACCGCGGCCAGTGCCATTGTCAATGGCGGTGAATTGATGCATCCCTACCTGGTGCGGCGGATTCGCGATACCCGTAATGAGATCAGCGAGGATCTGAAACCGATGGTGGTGCGCCGGGTGATCGGCCGCGATGTGGCTTTGGCGTTACGCAACATGATGATCACCGTCACCGATGCCGACGGCACCGGTTCTCGAGCCCAGGTGCCGGGTTTTGAAGTGGGTGGCAAGACGGGCACAGCGCAGAAGGTTGATCCGGTCACCGGAACCTACTCCGTCGATAAGCGGGTGTCGTCGTTTATCGGGTTTGCGCCGGCCCGTGATCCGAAGATCGTTGTGCTGGTGACGCTGGATGAGCCGGAGGGCAAAGCGTATGGCGGTTTGCTGGCAGCGCCGGTGTTTTCCCGCATTGTCGAACAGTCGCTGCAGTACCTGCACATTCCGGCGACGCGGGCCGTGGCCGCCAACGAACCCGCGCCGCAGATCGAAGCACCGATTGAGGTTCCCCATGTGCCGGTGCTGGTGTCTGAACAGGTGGATCGGGTGGTTGGTGCCAAGGTGATGCCGGATTGTCGCGGGCTCACGGCACGGCAGATCCTCGAACTGATGGAAAACAGCGGATTGAATATCAAAATTATCGGCGAGGGGCGCGTCGTCACTCAGTCGCCCCGTCCCGGAGCGGCCATTTCAGCCAAAGTGGCCACCTGGGTCCGTTTGCAATCTCCAGAGCAGGAGGATAGTCAATGAAGTTGTCGCAGGTCATTGCCGATGTTACTTCACAGGGGGAACTGTCCGCGGACGTTGAAATTTCCCATCTGGCCTACGATTCGCGCTGTGTGCAACCCGGCACCCTGTTTTTTGCCTTGCGCGGCGTGCTGGTCGATGGCCATGATTATGCCGGGAGTGCCGTCGAGCGGGGGGCGGTGGCTGTTGTGGTGGAACAGCCGCTGGACCTGCCTGAAGAGATTGTTCAGGTGGTGGTTGCCGACAGCCGTTACGCTATGGCGCGCTGTGCCGCATGTTTTTACGAATATCCTTCCCAGGGTATGCTGATTGTCGGTGTCACCGGCACCAACGGCAAGACCACCATGACCTATCTGCTCGAATCGATCCTCAAGCAGGCCGGTTATACACCGGCTGTGGTCGGAACCATCAGCAACCGTATGGGTGACGATGCCGTGGACGCGGAACACACCACCCCGGAGTCCCTTGACCTGCAAAGGATCCTCGCCGATTTTAAATCACGTGGTGCCGATGCTCTGGTGATTGAAGTGTCTTCCCACGCCCTGATGCAGAGTCGGGTGGTGGGGCTGACCTTTGATGTGGCGGTGTTTACCAACCTGACTCCGGAGCATCTTGACTATCACAAAAACATGGAAAGTTATTTTTCCGCGAAAACCCGCCTGTTCAAGGAACCACACATCTACGGTGATTTTATCGCGGTGGTGAATACCGATGATCCGTATGGGGCCAAGCTGGTGCGGGAACTGAATGAACCGCTCAGTGTCGGCATGCATCGTGGTGCCGATGTACGTGTGTGCGACGTTGAGCAGACCATGCAGGGAACGGTGGCGACGCTGGAGACCCCACAGGGGCAAGTCAGCGTGCGCTCGCCTCTGGTCGGACCGTTCAATCTGGAAAACCTGTTGTGTGCCGTCGGAGCCGGACTGGTGCTGAAGCTGCCCATAGCCACGATTGAACAGGGCCTGGCCGCCGCCACTGCGGTGCCGGGACGTCTGGAACCGGTGGACAATGATCTCGGTGCGTTAATCGTCGTTGATTATGCCCATACCGGCGATGCTCTGGCCAAAGCCCTGGAAGCGATGACGGCTCTGAATCCGCAACGGATCATCACCGTGTTCGGCTGTGGTGGGGATCGCGATACTTTGAAGCGACCGGCCATGGGTGAGGTGGCCGGTCGACATTCTGATTTGAGCATTGTCACGTCGGATAATCCCCGCACCGAAAATCCGGCCAAAATTATCGAAGATATTCAGGTCGGCATTGAGCGGATCTGTGCCCAAGTAGACCTGGACGCTGAGCCGGATGTAGCGGGGAAGCGTTATGTGGTGATTGAAGATCGCCATGATGCCATTGTCTATGCCGTGAATCAGTTGCGACAAGGGGATCTGTTGCTGATCGCCGGTAAGGGACATGAAGATTATCAGGTGATCGGCACGGAGAAGATTCATTTCGACGATCGTGAGCAGGTGCGTCTGGCGTTAGAGCAGCGTGCCCGACGGGAGAGTGGCCATGAATCTGACCAGTGATCAGGTTGCCGCCATTGTCGGCGGCCGACGCCTTGCCGCGGCCACGGATCCACTGATCAGTGGTCTGTCCACCGACAGCCGGACCCTGCAGTCCGGGGATCTTTTTGTCCCTCTTAAAGGCCCCAATTACGACGGCCACGATTATCTGCGTCAGGCCGTCGAGCACGGTGCCGCGGCCTGTTTGAGTGAAGAAGTGGTCGGCGGGCTTCCCGTCCCCGTGATCCAGGTGGCGGATACGCTGCAGGCGCTTGGCGAACTGGCGCGGGCGATTCGCAGCGGTTTTGATGGTCCGGTGCTGGCGATTACCGGCACCACGGGTAAAACCTCCACCAAAGAGATGCTGGCATCCATACTGGCTCAGAGCAGTGACGGCCTGAAGACCGAGGGCAACTTCAACAACCTCATCGGTCTGCCCCTGACCCTGGCGCGACTCAGCGAGGATCATCGCTGGATGGTGCTGGAACTGGGCATGAGTCAGCATGGTGAAATCGAACGCCTGACCCAGATCGCCCAGCCGGATGTGGCCCTGATCACCAATGTCGGTGCCGGGCATCTGGCCGGTGTCGGCAATATCGACGGGGTGGCGCGCGCCAAAGGAGAGCTGTTTTCCGGTCTGAACGCCGGGGCCACCGCCGTGGTCAATCGTGATGATGCCCTGATTGCCGCATTGCCGATTGCAGACGGTGTTCGAGTGATCGATTTTTCATTACAGGGCGACGCCATGGTCCGGGCAACGTCCATTCGCACGGGTCAACACGCCTGTTTTGAGCTGCATGTCGGCGCAGAGCAGGTGACGGTGGAATTACCTTTACCCGGCCGCCATCAAGTCTATAATGCTCTGGCCGCTGCGGCCGCCGCTTACGCCGTGGGCTGCTCTCTACAGCAGATTGCCGCCGGCCTCGGCTGTGTCAAAATGGCCGCCGGACGTCTCGAAGTGCGTACCTTGCCCCAGGGGGCAACGGTGCTGGACGACAGCTATAATGCCAATCCGCAATCCATGCAGGCGGCCCTGAGCGTGTTGGGCGACTGGCCGTGTCGGGGCGCGAAGATCGCCGTACTCGGCGATATGCTGGAATTGGGCGACGTGTCTGAAGAGTGTCACGAAGAACTGGGCCGTCTGGCCGCACAGCGGGCCGATCAGGTGTTGTGCTACGGCGATTGGGCCGCTGCTGTGCTCAAAGGCGTTGTTGAACAGGGCGGTCAAGGGGTCATCTGCACCAGCCATGATGAGATCGTCGCCTGGCTGGAGCGACAGATTTGTGAAGACGATTGCATTCTGGTTAAAGGATCGCGGGGAATGCGCATGGAGAAAGTCGTCCATGCACTGCTGGCTCAAGACGAGTCAAACGAATAAGACTGTCGGGCGGGGGCCTGTCGGGAGGAATCATGCTGTACCATCTGCTTTATCCGTTACATACGGAGTTTTCCGCGCTCTATGTGTTTCGCTTTATCACCTTTCGCACCATCTATGCGACCATCACCGCCCTGGTGCTGTCATTTTTACTCGGTCCGTGGGTGATTGAACGGTTGAGTTCGTTGCAGATCGGTCAGACCATCCGCAAGGTTGGCCCGGAATCGCACTTTAAAAAAGAGGGAACGCCCACCATGGGCGGCACCCTGATTTTGATTGCCATTGTGTTGCCCACCCTGCTATGGGCGGATCTGCGTAATGGCTATGTGTGGGTGGCGTTGCTGGTCACGGTCGGCTATGGCGCCATCGGTTTTGTCGATGACTATAAAAAAGTCAAATTGAAGAGCAGTGATGGTCTGTCGGCGCGACACAAGATGATCGGCCAGATTTTCATTGCCGCGTTGGCCGGTTATCTGCTGTTTACGGTGACACCGTTTGAACCGGTGTTGACCGTGCCGTTCTTTAAGGGGTTTCAGCCGGATATCGGGCTGTTTTATATTCCGTTGATTCTGCTGGTGGTGGTCGGCAGCGGCAACGCCGTCAACCTGACCGATGGCCTCGATGGACTGGCCATCGGCCCGATGATCAGCGCGTCAACCGCCTATCTGTTGTTTGCTTATCTGGCCGGTAACGCCAAACTGTCGTCCTATCTGCAGATCGGCGGTGTTCCCGGTGCCGGGGAACTGTCGATTATGTGCGGTGCCATGGTCGGTGCCGGATTGGGCTTTCTGTGGTTCAATACCTATCCGGCTCAGGTGTTCATGGGCGATGTCGGCAGCCTGTCGCTGGGTGGGGCGCTGGGCATCATTGCCATCATCGTCAAGCAGGAGCTGGTTTTGGTGATTGTCGGCGGTATCTTCGTGGTTGAAGCGCTGTCGGTCATTGTTCAGGTGATGTCGTTCCGTCTGCTGGGGCGACGGGTGTTTCGTATGGCACCGATCCATCACCATTTTGAGCTCAAGGGCTGGCCGGAACCGAAGATCATCGTTCGCTTCTGGATCATCAGTATCGTCTTGGCCCTGGTGGCCCTGTCGACGTTGAAGCTGAGATAGTATGACGAACGTAGCCGGAAAACGCATTGTGGTGGTGGGCGCCGGTCTGAGCGGATTGGCTGTGTGCCGCCATGCCATTTCTGTTGGCGCTGACGTGACGTTGAGTGATCGGCGCAGTGCCGAGCAGATTCCCGGTCTTGCTGAACTGGATGAGCGGGTGCAGCGTGATCTCGGTGGCCACGATGCCGCCCTGTTTCAACAGGCGGATCTGATTGTCGTCAGTCCGGGCGTGCCGTTGACGGTTCCGGTGCTGGCCGCAGCGATTGACCGCGGTACGCCGGTGTGGGGCGAGGTGGAATACGCTTTTCGCCAGCTGACGGCTCCGGTGATCGCCATCACCGGTACCAATGGGAAGTCGACCACCACGGAGTTAATCGGCGCCATGTTGCGTGGCTGCGGTAAGCGGGTGTTTGTCGGCGGCAACATCGGTGTGCCGCTGATTGAGGCCGCAGGGCAGGATGTCGATTATGTGGTCGTGGAGCTGTCGTCGTTTCAGTTGGAAACCATTGACCGGTTCCATCCGCGCTATGCGTTGATGCTCAATGTGTCGGTGGACCATCTCGACCGTTATCCGGATATGGCGGCCTATGTGGCGGCAAAACAGGCGATTTTTCGCAATCACGCCGCGGATGATGTCGCGGTCGTTAATGGCGAGGACCGTCAGGTGATGGCCATGGCTGCGGAACTTGACTGCCGCGTGATGCCGTTCTCCTCGCAGCGGCTGTTGGACGAGGGCATCAGCTTCGCTCAGGGGCTGATCCACTGGCGTCATGGTGACGAACAGCACTGTTTCAACACGGACGAACTCCATTTGTCGGGGCTGCACAATATTGAAAATGTCATGGCCGCTCTGGTGCCGGTCCTGATGGAAGGCTGTGATCCTCAACAGGCCTGGCAGGCGGCCTGTCAATTTACCGGTCTGCCTCATCGCATGGTGCTGGTTCGCACCCTTGATGGTGTGCGCTGGTATAACGATTCCAAAGGCACCAACCTCGGCAGCGTCGAAAAGAGTGTCGGTGGGCTGGCCGCCCCGGTGACCCTGATTGCCGGCGGCAAAGATAAAGGCGGTGATTACCGGGAGATCCGTTCCGCTCTGCAGGGCCGGGTCACGGCGCTGGTGTTGATCGGTCAGGCCGCCGATCTGATGGAACAGGCATGGGGCGATCTGTGCCCGGTCTATCGGGCCGAGTCCATGGAACAGGCGGTCGCTAAAGCCCAAGAGGTGACGCCGTCACCGGGACAGGTGGTGTTGTCGCCCGGCTGTTCAAGTTTTGACATGTTTAAAAGTTTTGAAGAGCGTGGTGAGCGATTCAGTGAGGCGGTTCTGGCTCTGCATGGGAACGAGTGACCATGGTCAAGCGCGAGTATGACAACACGATCCTGATTCTTACCGTGGCCCTGGCCTGTTTCGGGGTGATGATGGTGTATTCGGCCTCGTCAATGATGGCGCTTAAGGTCCACGGCGACGGATTTTACTTTCTCAAACGGCAGGGCGTGTTTGCCCTGTTGGGTTTTGCCGCCCTGGCCATCACCATGCGCATTGATTATCACTGGTGGCGTAAGCTGGCCGTGCCGTTGCTGCTGGTGTGTACGCTGTTGCTGGCGGCGGTGTTTATCCCCGGCGTCGGGGCGAAAGCCGGTGGCGCCTATCGCTGGATTCGCATGCCGGGGTTCACGTTTCAGCCGTCGGAAGCGGCCAAACTGGCACTGATTTTTTATCTGGCGCATTCGGCGACCAAGAAGGAAGACCGGCTCAAGGATTTTCGCTACGGTTTTGTCCCCTACATGGTGGTGCTGCTGATGCTGATCGGCCTGATGCTGGCTCAGCGCGACCTGGGTGGTTCGGCCACCATGGCCGCGGTGACCGGCAGCATGTTGTTGGTGGCGGGAACGCGCTGGCGGTATCTGGTGTCCAGCGTCATCGTCGCCATGCCGACCTTGGTGTATTTCATCATGCAGGAGGAGTATCGCCGCAAACGGATTATGGCGTTCTGGGACCCGTGGCAGGATCCGTACGATACCGGTTTTCAGGTCATTCAAAGCCAGATGGGCTTCGGCCTTGGCGGTTTGATGGGCCAGGGCCTCGGTGAAGGCAAACAGAAGCTGTTTTACCTGCCAGAAGCCCATACCGACTTTATCTTCTCCATTATCGGTGAGGAGATGGGCTATGTCACCGTGGCGCTGATCATCACCATGTATCTGGTCGTGGTCCTGCTCGGTTTGCGGGTGGCGTATCAGGCTCCCGACGGTTTTGGCCGTCTGACCGCCTTCGGCATCAGTATTCTGTTCGGCCTGCAGGCGTTTGCCAATATGGGTGTGGCCATGTCGATGTTGCCCAATAAAGGACTGGCCTTGCCATTGATCTCCTATGGCGGCACCAGTTTATTGTGTACGTTGTTTTCCATCGGCGTGCTGTTGAATATTTCCAGCCAGACGGTAAGGAGTCCATCATGAACATTCTGATTGCCGGGGGCGGCACCGGCGGCCATGTGTTTCCGGCGTTGGCCATTGCCCGGCGGGCCGTGGAGCTGGATGCGACTAATGAGATTCTGTTTGTCGGTACCCGTCAGGGCATTGAGGCCCGGGTGGTGGAACCGGCTGGCTTTGATATCGACTATGTTGATTTCAGTGGCTTCGCCGGCAAACGCGTCTGGCAAAAAGCGCGAGTCCTGGCCAAGCTGGTGTCGAGTACCCGGGAAGCTTTGGAGATTTTAGGCGATTTCAACGCCGATGTGGTGGTCGGTGTTGGCGGCTATGCCTCGTTACCTATGCTGGTGGCCGCGGGATTGAAACGGATTCCGGTGGTGCTCCACGAGCAGAACGCCTGGCCGGGGTTGGCCAATCGTCTGGCCGCACGCTGGGCCAAACGGGTGTGCCTGTCGATGGCCGATGTGGCTAAACACTTTCACGGTCGTCCGGTGGTGTTAACCGGCAATCCGGTGCGTCAGGAACTGTTCTCTTGTCGGCCGTGGCGTGGCGACCAGCCCAGTCTGTTGATCTTCGGCGGTAGTCAGGGCGCCCAAGCCATCAATCAGGCGGTTCTCGATGCCTTGCCGTTACTCAAGCAGGCGCTGCCAGAGTTGACCATTGTTCACCAGACCGGCGAAGCGGCCTTACCCGATATGGTGGCCGGTTATAATGATCGCGGCTTTGACCGGGTGACGTTGTTGCCGTTTATCGACGATATGGCCGCGGCCTATCGCGACAGTCAACTGGTGCTGTGTCGTTCCGGGGCCACCACCGTGGCGGAATTGGCCGCCTGCGGGCGTCCGGCGCTGCTGGTGCCTTTTCCTCAGGCGGCCGCGGATCATCAGACCTGCAATGCCCGAGTGCTTGCCGAGCGCGATGCGGCGGTGTTGCTGCCTCAGGATCAGTTGACGCCTGAGCGCCTGGCCGATGAACTGATCCGCCTGTTTGGCGATCCGCAACGTCTGGCCGAGATGGGCCGTCAGGCAAAAATGCTTGCGGCCAAAGGCGCTGCCGATCTGATCCTTAACGAGTGTCGTCACGTGGCACGGAAACGGACGAAATAATGTACGGAAAAATTAAACGAATTCATTTTGTCGGAATCGGTGGTATCGGCATGAGCGGGATTGCCGAGGTGTTGCTTAACCTGGGCTATGAGGTGTCCGGTTCGGATCTGCGCGCCAGCGAACTGACCCGGCGTCTGGAGTCTCTCGGTGGCCGGGTGTGCTACGGCCATGCGGCGGAGAACGTTCAGGAAGCTCAGGTGGTGGTGACCAGTACCGCGGTGTCCGCGGACAACCCGGAAGTGGTGGAAGCGCATCGTCTGCTGGTGCCGGTGATTCCGCGCGCCGAGATGCTTGCCGAGCTGATGCGCCTCAAATACGGCATTGCCGTGGCCGGGACCCATGGCAAAACCACCACCACCAGCATGGTGGCAACCCTGTTGTCTCATGGCGGTATTGACCCGACCGCCGTGGTCGGTGGCCGACTGAACGCTCTGGGCTCCAATGCCAAGCTCGGTCAAGGCGAGTTCATGGTGGTTGAGGCCGATGAATCCGACGGCTCCTTTCTCAAACTGTCGCCGACCATCGCCGTGGTGACCAATATTGATGAGGACCATCTTGATTACTATTCCGGCATGGACGAGATTCGCGGCGTGTTTCTCGATTTTATCAACAAGATTCCGTTTTACGGCCTGGCGGTGTTATGTCTCGACGATGCCAACATTCAGACGTTGTTACCCCAGGTGCAGAAACGTTATGTCACCTACGGATTGACACCGCAGGCGGATTTTAGCGCCACGGAGATTGAACACCGCGCCGGCGGCACGGAATTTACCGTCCATTACCGCCAGGAAAGACTCGGTCGCATCCGTCTCGAAATGCCCGGCCGTCATAATGTGCTCAATGCCTTAGCCTCCCTGGCGGTTGCCCGTGAGCTGGATGTGCCGATGAAAACCATTTGCGAAGGCTTCGAGTCGTTTGCCGGTGTGCAGCGGCGTTTCCAGATCAAACTGGATGACGAGGTGATGGTGGTAGACGATTACGGCCATCATCCGGCCGAAATCAAGGCGACGTTGTCCGCGGCCCGCAACGGCTGGGATCGCCGGGTGGTGGTGATTTTTCAACCGCATCGCTACAGCCGCACCCAGGCGTTGTTTGACGAATTTGTCACGGCTTTTTACCAGGCGGATGTGTTGCTGGTGATGGATGTCTATGCGGCCGGTGAAGCACCGATTGACGGCGTGTGTGGTGAAGACCTGGCCAAGGCGATCGGCGGTCACGGTCATCGCCAGGTCACCTACTGCAACAGTGAAGAGGCTGTGATGGAACAGGTGCTGGAGGTGCTCAAGCCGGATGATATTGTCATCACGCTTGGCGCCGGTTCGGTGTGGAAAGTGGGTGAAACTCTGATCGAGCATCTGACGCGCGTATGAATGACGCCTGGCGCAGAACGTTACGGCAGCGCTTTGACGGTGACTGCCTGTTTGATGAACCCCTGGCGCCATTGACCACCTGGAAGGTGGGTGGCCCGGCACAATGCCTGGTGCGACCACGTCATGTGGAGGACCTGCACGTGCTTTCCGAGGTGATTCAAGCGGAAGGGCTGCCCTGGTGGATCCTCGGGGGTGGCAGTAACGTGCTGATTTCAGATCTGGGCCTGGCGGGGGTGGTGATTCAACTCTCACACATGGCCCGGGTTGAAGAGCAGGGCAACCAGCGTCTGGTGGTCGGCGGCGGATGCTCGCTGACGGAACTGATACGGCTCAGCGTCGATCAGGGACTCGGCGGCATCGAAGCCTTGGCCGGCATCCCCGGCACCGTCGGTGGCGCCGTGTCGGGCAATGCCGGTGCGGCGGATCAACAGATCGGCCAGCGTGTTGTTGAGGCTCTGGTGTGGACGCCGCTGGAGAATAATGGCGTCAGGAGCTGGTCGGCAGAGCAGTGTGATTTTGACTACCGCCACAGTGCCTTGATCCCGGATCATGTGGTGGTCGAGGTCACCTTGCAGTTCGATCGCGGTCCTGTGGATGTCTTACGTGCCCGCCGTGCCGAGGTGTTGGCCCATCGTCGGCAGGCGCACAATGTCGGCGGAGCCAATGCCGGATCGGTCTTTCGTAATCCGCCACAGCAACAGGCCTGGCGGCTGATCGATGACAGCGGCATGCGCGGTGTTCAGGTGGGACAAGCGCAAGTTTCACCGCAACATGCCAATTTTATTGTAAATACCGGCGGGGCAAGCGCCGATGAGATTTATCAATTGATCCACAAGGTGCAAGATGCGGTGGTTCGACACCATGGTGTGACGCTGCAACCGGAAGTGCGCCTGCTGGGATCGTTTGGAGAGATGAATGAAGGATAAGCAGCAGCGGATCGGTGTGATCATGGGCGGCACGTCAGCGGAACGCGAGGTGTCGTTGCGAACCGGGGCGGCCATTGTCAAGGCTCTGGAGAGCTGTGGCTATATGGTGGTGGCGATTGATGCCGACAAAACCCTGCCGGCGCGAGTTGTCGAAGAACAGATTGACGTGGCGTTTCTGGCCGTGCATGGCCGCTACGGTGAAGACGGCACCATCCAGGGGATGTTGGAGCTGATGCAGATTCCCTACACCGGCAGCGGTGTGCTGGCGTCGGCTCTGGCTATTGATAAAGCGGTAACCAAGCGCATGGTTGCCCAGGACGGTGTGACGACACCACCGGCAACCCTGGTGGATGAACAGTGTGATGTTGACGCCTTTATCACGCAGTGTGGGCATTTCCCGCAGGTGGTCAAGCCGGTGCGCGAGGGCTCAACTCTGGGCATCGCCATTGCCAAAGACGCCGCCGAATTGAAACAGGCCATTGAACAAGCGCGGCGCTATGACCGGCGGGTGCTGGTTGAAGAGTATATTGACGGCCGCGAAGTGACGGTGTCGGTGATGAACGGCCGTGCCCTGTCGATCATCGAGGTGGTGCCGGACTCCGGTTTTTATGACTATACCGCCAAATATACCGCCGGAAAGACCCGCTATCTGGTCCCGGCACCGTTGCCGGAGCAACAGTATCAGGCCATTCAGCAGGCGGCTGTGGCGAGTTATGTCAGCTTGGGCTGCCGTGGTGCGGCACGGGTCGATTTTATGGTCACCGACGATGATTTTTATTTTCTTGAAGTCAATACCATCCCGGGAATGACGGAAACAAGCCTGTTGCCCAAGGCGGCAGCGGATTGCGGTATGGATTTTGCACAACTGGTAGAGGAAATTCTCGACGACGCGTCTCTGGACCGCTAACGGGCCGCAGCAGGTTGGGGATACAGGGGTTGTTTCCTGATGCGGGATTTGAAGCCAGCCAAAGGCAAGCGCGCCAGAGAAAATGTTCGAGTTCGACCGGCGCGGGAATGGAAAAAGCTGTTTACCCGCCTGTTGCATGGGATTCTGATCCTGTGTTGCACGGTGTTGATCGTCAGTGGCGCCACCTTGCTGATGAACCTGGTCAGTAACTCAGACCATTTTCGGGTGGAAACCATTGACGTGGTCGGCAATCGCAAGCTGACCGATCAGGATGTCATCGATCTGTCGGATATTCGACAGGGCGTGAGAACTTTTGACTTGGATCTGGAGATCATCGGCCAGAAACTGGCTGAAAACGACTGGATTCAGCATGCAGTGGTTGAACGAAAGCTGCCCCGTGGCATTGTCATACGGCTGCGGGAACGCGAAACGGTTTTTATCATCAACCTCGACTATCTGTTTTATGTCGATCGCAGCGGCGAGATCTTTAAAGTGCTGCGGGCCGGTGATCCACTGAATTATCCGCTGGTCTCCGGCATGGATCGCCAGCAACTGCTCGATGAACCGGATAAGAGCCGTCAGCAGTTGCAGCAGGTCGCGAGTCTGATTGAGCAGCTGCAGCAACGCGAAGTTTTCAATTTGCGCGAGGTGTCGCAGATCAAGATTGATGCAAACGAAGGGTTGATTCTCTACACCAGCCTGTATGGGGTGCCGGTCAAAATTGGCTGGAAAGAATACCCCGGAAAACTGGATCGGCTGGAAAAAATTTATCCGGAACTGAAACTACGCCTGGCACGGTTGAGCTACATCAACCTGAATGTTCCGGACAAAGTCATCGTCAAAAAGGTGACTGGCCAGACGACTTTATGATGAAACACCCGCGATCGTATGGAATGCAAACCGAGAGCCCGGGAACAGGGCAGCAGGGAAGGATGGAATGAGCAATCGTAAGGAAAATCTGATTGTTGGACTGGATATCGGCACAACGAAGATTTGTGCCATCATTGCCAGTATGACGGAGTCGGGACTGGATATTGTCGGTATCGGGACCAGTGTTTCCCGTGGTTTGCGCAAAGGCGTCGTCATCAACATTGAAAGTACGGTTGAGGCCATCAAAAAAGCCTTACAGGAAGCTGAGTTGATGGCCGGCTGTGAGATCAACTCGGTGTTTGCCGGCATTGCCGGAGCGCATATCACCGGGTTTAACTCCCAGGGTGTTATTGCCATCAAGAACCGTGAAGTGACCAGCGAAGATGTCCAGCGCGTCATCGATGCGGCCAAAGCGATTGCCATTCCCATGGATCGCGAAGTGATCCATGTCATTCCACAGGAATTTATCATCGACGATCAGGACGGTATCAAGGAGCCCCTCGGCATGAGCGGGGTGCGTCTGGAGTCGAAGGTGCATATTGTCACCGGCGCGGTGGCCAGTGCCCAGAACATTGTCAAGAGCTGTAACAAGGCCAGTGTCAATGTCGCGGATATTGTTCTCGAGCCGTTGGCGTCGTCCGAAGCGGTGTTATCGGCGGATGAAAAGGAACTCGGCGTGGCCATTGTCGATATCGGTGGTGGTACCACGGATCTGGCCATTTTCGTCGATGGCGCGATCAAACATACCGCAGTACTGTCGTTGGGCGGCAACCATCTGACCAATGACATTGCCGTTGGGCTGCGCACACCCATGGCGGAAGCCGAGCGCATCAAACACGCCTACGGCAGCTGTCTGACCAGCGATATCGGTAAAGATGAAACCATCGAAGTGCCTTCGGTGGGCGGCCGTGAACCGCGCATTCTGTCCCGTCAACTGCTGGCGGAGATTCTCGAACCGCGGGTGGAGGAGATTTTTACCCTGGTCAACCGTGAGATCGTGCGCAGTGGCTATGAGGACCTGATCGCTTCGGGTGTGGTGATTACCGGCGGCACCAGTATTCTGCCGGGTATGCCCGAACTGGCTGAGCAGATTTTCAACCTGCCGGTCCGCCGTGGTGTGCCTCAGGGCATTGGTGGTCTGATCGATGTGGTGAACTCGCCGATCTATGCCACCGGCGTTGGCCTGGTGATCTACGGCAGCAAGAATCAGGAGATCAACAATTTCTCCATTGGTCAGGAAAAAGTATTCGACAAAGTGATGCGCCGGATGAAGGAGTGGTTCGGCGAATTTTTCTAAAAGGTGACCGCAAGAGCGGTTCCCGACGGGCGAGTCAACCGTTTGCGGAGAACCTCGTTGCCGCCCGTATCATTCACATGCAGGGGGAGTCATGTTTGAATTTGATGAAACGTTAGACCAGACAGCAAAGATTAAAGTGATCGGTGTCGGCGGAGGCGGTAGCAATGTCGTCGATGCCATGATTCAGGCCCAGATTTCCGGGGTTGAGTTTATTGTCGCCAATACGGATGCCCAGGCGCTCAAACGCAGTGTCGCACCCATGAAAATTCAGCTCGGGACCAAACTGACCAAAGGTTTGGGCGCCGGAGCGAATCCTGAAGTCGGTCGCGAAGCGGCCATGGAAGATCGCAGTCGCATTGTCGAACTGCTCACCGGTGCCGACATGGTGTTTGTTGCCTGTGGTCTCGGCGGCGGCACCGGAACCGGCGCTGCCCCGGTGATTGCCGAAGCGGCCAAAGAGATCGGTGCTCTGACCGTTGGCGTGGTCACCAAGCCGTTTTCCCGTGAGGGACGTCAGCGCACGGTTAAGGCGGAAAACGGTGTCGAGGATCTGAAAAAGGTCGTTGATTCGCTGATCGTCATCCCGAATGACCGTCTGATCGGCCTGGCCGGCAAGAATATGACCATCCTCGATGCGTTTAAACCGTCCGATGACGTGCTACGCCAGGCGGTGCAAGGTATTTCCGACCTGATCACCACCAGCGGTCTGATCAATGTCGACTTTGCCGACGTCAAGTCCGTCATGAGCGAGCGTGGTATGGCCATGATGGGCATCGGCGTCGCTGAAGGGGAAAAACGCGCCAGCGAAGCCGCCCAACAGGCGATCAGCAGTCCGTTGCTCGAAGAGATCGATATCTCCGGGGCCAAAGGCGTGCTGGTCAATATTTCCGGTTCCAGCACCATGACCATGGAAGAGTTTGACGAAGCGTCACGCATCGTTCACGAAAAAGTTCACGAAGATGCCAACATCATCGTCGGTCTGGTGATCAATGAAGAGCTCGGTGATCGTCTGAAAATTACCGCCATTGCCACCGGTTTCGGTGATTCTTTTGAAAAAGACAAGCGCCACCTGAAAAATATTAAGGAAGACGTGGCAAAAATGATCGGCTCCAAAGTGGATCTGGATGTGCCGACCATCATTCGCAACCAACAGCGCGACGCTGCTCGCAATATGCGCCTCAAAGGCAACGAAGAGGATGAGTACGATATCCCGACCTTCCTGCGCAAGCGCGTCGATTAATCCACTGCCCACCCCAGGTGGAGCAGTGCCACCCGTTATCCAGTCAGCGGATCTCCGCCCGCGACGCTGGATAAGTTGTACTGACTCTGGTCATGTATAACTCCCTCAGATCGGGGACCCTCGCGGTCCCCGTTCCTTTTTTGTCAAAGCAGGTCTGTGAACATGGCGCTATCCGCTGAAGACATACGCGACAGACGCCGCCAACGCCTGGCCGATGAGGTCGGCGCGGTGTCCAAGACTTGGAATGACCAGCTTAAAGTTGCCCTGATCTATCCCAATCAGTATTACCACGCCATGAGCAATCTGGGTTTCCAGGCGGTTTATCATGGCATTCAGCAGCGTGACGATTGCTGGTGTGAACGGTTCTTTCTGCCGGAACGCGACGAGATGGCGTTCTATGAGAAGAATCCGTTACTGTCGTTTGAGTCGCAATCCGACTTACGCGACTTCGATGTGGTGATGTTTTCACTGTCGTTTGAAAATGATTATCTCAACCTTCCTGTTCTTGCCACAATGACGCGGATGCCGTTGTGGCGCCAAGAACGCGACAACGCCATGCCGCTGTTTGTCGCCGGCGGCATTTGTGCCATGCTCAATCCCGAACCCGTCGCCGATATCATGGATGTGTTCGTCATCGGGGAATCAGAAGTTCTGTTGAATCCTCTGCTGGACACCTTGGTTCAATACATGGCGCGCGGCGACATGTTCGATGCTCTGGTGCGCAAGCCGGGATTTTATTGCCCGATCTATTATCAGCCGCACTATGACGACACCGGTCAGCGTTGCGCTGTCGACGTGCGCAAACCGGCCCCGCCTCAAGTGCGCCGACAATGGCTCGGCGATCTCAACACCAGCGACTGCCGGTCCTTTATCCTGACACCGCATACCGCCTTCGGCACCATGCATCTGCATGAGGTGTCACGCGGCTGCTCCCGCGGCTGTCGGTTTTGCGCTACCGGCTTTACCTATCTGCCGCCACGCGAAAAGACTGCTGAAACCCTGTGCGCGCAAGTGCTGCCGGATCTGGCTGAAGAGGAAACCGCCGGTCTGGTTGGCGCCGCGGTGTCCGATTATAGCCATCTCGAGCAGGTCACGCGGGTGATTCATCAGCAGGGTGGACAGGTGTCCGTGGCCAGCCTGCGGATTGACAGTCTGACGCGCGACGAAGTTGCCGCGTTGCGCGAGGGTGGCCAGAAGACACTGGCGCTGGCTCCGGAAGCTGGGAGTCAACGCATGCGCGATCTGATCAATAAGAATTTAACCGAGCAGCAGATTGTTGATGCCGTGACGCTGCTGGCTGAAGAGGGCATCCTCAATCTCAAGTTGTACTTTCTTATTGGTTTACCCGACGAACAGTCTGAGGATCTGGACGCATTTATTGCGTTGATTCAGACCATTCGCCAGGTCTGGGTGGAAAAGCAGAAGCCGTTTGGCCGTCTTGGCACCATTACCGTGTCGGTGAATCCGTTTATTCCCAAGCCGGCGACACCTTTTCAATGGTGCGCCATGGATTCACTGACGGCATTGAAAAAGAAGGTCAATCAGCTGCGCAAGGTGATCAACCGTCTTGCCAATGTTCAATTACAGGTGGAGTCCCTACGCGCTGCTGAGTTGCAGGCTCTGTTGGCAGTGGGCGATCGTCAGGTCGGGCGTTTGCTACCGCTGCTGGCGAAGGGCATGAATCTGAAAACGGCCTGTCGCGATAGTTCCATCGACCTGAATCATCTTGTGCATCAACCACGTGGTCGCGAGCAGGTTCTGCCGTGGAGCGTGATCGACAACGGTGTGAAAACCGACTATTTGTGGAATGATTACCAGCGTGCCTTGCTGGGTCAATTGACGGCCCCCTGTCACAGTGCGTGTACGCGCTGCGGGGTGTGCCATACTGAAAAGGAGAACAACGGATGAAGAAATCTCTCGGTCCTCAAACCCTGGCGTATCCGACACCTGTTTATCTGGTTGGTAGTTATGATCAAGAGGGTCACGCCAATATGATGAATGCCGCCTGGGGGGGCATTTGCAATTCCATCCCGCCGAGTATTGCGGTGTCGGTGCGTAAAGAACGCTACAGCTACGACGGTATTCTTCACCACAAGGCGTTTACCATCAATATCCCCAACGCGGAGCTGAGTGTCGCGGCAGATTATTTCGGACTGGTCAGTGGTCGCAATGAAGACAAGATCGCCACGGCCGGTCTGACCACGGAACGGGCGACTCATGTCAATGCGCCGTTGTTGTGTGAGTGCCCACTGGTGATCGAATGCCGCTTGCTGAACCACTTTGAGCTGGGTGGCCATACCCAAATGATCGGTGAGATCATGGATGTCAAAGTGGAGGAGAGTTGTCTTGACGCCAATGGCAATCCCGACATTACCAAAGTCAACCCGATCCTGTTTGCTCCGGGAAATCGGGCCTACTTCAACGTTGGCGAAGAGGTTGGTAAGGCTTTTGCAATTGGTAAAACGTTAATGGAAAAATCGTCATAACTGGGACAGATGCCCCGTAAAATGACACAAGTAATCGCGCTAACTTGGTTATATCACTGACAAATCATCGCTGAAAACCGCTCGCTCATGAGTGCTTGGCCGTACACATTAGATTTTGGCGCTTAACGTGAGCGTGATGAGAGAGCCACCGGGAGGATGACATGCAGGAAATCAAGAAAAGAGGCCTGATCAAACGCTTTATCCGTTTGATTACCTTTGTCGATTTGCCGATCCGACGTAAGTTTTCACTGTTTTCCGTCGGTGTGTTGTTCTGGTTTGTCCTGCTCTCGTGTGTTTCCTTCTATGTTCTGATTGATGTCAATATCAAGACGTCACAGGTGGTGGATCGGCTGTTGCCATACGAGCGCTTTGCCCAGGATGCTTTGCGCAGCTCCAACGAAATGGGCCATCTGCTGGTGGATCTCTCCGAAGCCGGGCGTGAACAGACTGTGACTCTGAAGTCAGAGCGGGTCAAAGCCAGTCTGATGGCGATCAGTCAAGGGCTGGAATCGCTGCAGTCACCGAAGATGGCGTCACCATTACACTTGATTTGGGAGAAAATCAGCCGTACCAGCTGGATTGATGAAGAAGGTAATCAGAATTATCTGAAGACCGTGACTCTGACAACCCAGACGTTGATGCAGCTGCTCAACGAGATCACGTTCCTGAAAATGGAGCAATTGCAGAATGGGGGAGGCGATCAGGTTAAGCTGGAACAATTAACGGGCCGCTTTGTCGCCGTCGAAGCTGAGATGACCAATGCCACGGTCAGCTTCCTTGAGTCTATTTCCCACCAGACCAACCGCTACTCCGGCACCATCACGACAACAACCAGTTACGCGTTCTGGATGATAATCACCGTCTTAACCCTGGCCAGTGGCCTGCTGGCGATTTTCACCTTCTGGATTTCCGACTCGATTGTCCTTCCGGTCTCTTCCATGATCGCCAAAATCCATACCCTTGCGACCGGTCATGTGGATCTGACCGATAAGATTCAGATCCGCTCTGACGATGAAATCGGCGAGATGAGCAAAGAGTTCAATGATTTGATGGACACGGTGCACGGCATGACCGTGTTCAAGAATGTCATTGAAGAAGATGCCACCCTTGAAGATGTTTACTCGCGCATGGGTGAGGCCTTCAGCACCAATGTCGGCATTGAAAATTATCGGATCTACGAAGTCAATGGGGATTACAAGGGGATGCAGGCGGTCTTCCCGGTGGCGATGTCGGAAAAAGAGCTGGATTGTCATCCGGATATTCTCACTTCCTGCGATCTGTGCCGGGCGGTGAAAACCGGCCACCCCATCTCGTCGCTGGCCTATGATCGGGTGTGCAAGCAGTTTATGGAAGATCAGACCAAGGTGCATGTCTGCGTGCCGATGATTATCGGTGGCCATGCCGGTGGCGTGGTGCAGTTTGTGTTCGACAAAGAGGGTGAGCAGGCCCTGACGCGCAACGAAATCGAACAGAAGGTCGCTAAGGCGGAAGCCTATATCAAGCAATCCCTGTCGGTGCTCGAAGCCAAGCGGTTGATGAACACGTTGCGTGAATCGTCGTTGCGCGACCCGATGACCGGTCTATTTAATCGCCGATTCCTCCAGGATCAGGCCAGTCATCTGATTGCCGGGACGTTGCGGCGTAAAAAAAGTATCGGCCTGTTGATGTGCGATATCGACTTTTTCAAGCAGGTTAATGACCAATACGGTCACGATGCCGGCGATCAGGTGCTCAAAGAAACCTCGGCCATTATTCAGAAATCTGTCCGTGAGTCGGATGTCGTGGTGCGCTTTGGCGGTGAGGAATTCCTGGTGATTCTCACCGATATTGAAACCGGTGACGCCATGAATGTGGCGGAAAAAATACGCAGTAATATTGAAGACAAAGTGTTTATGGTCGGACCGGAGAAGATCCGTAAAACCATCAGTCTCGGGGTGAGCGAATATCCGGGTGATTCCGAAGGCTTCTGGCAATCCATCAAATATGCCGATGTTGCCCTCTATCAGGCCAAGGAAACCGGGCGCAACAAGGCATTGCGGTTTGAGGAGTCGATGTGGACGGCTGAGGAGTTCTGACGACAAGGTATTAGAAACTGGGACAACAAAGGCCGACAGAATTTCTGTCGGCCTTTGTTGTCTGCAGTACTTTGAAGCTAGATTAATTTCATTGTCCCGGCCGGACCATCCGCCACTTCACCGATAACAAAGGCATGATCGCCGGCCTGTTTCAGCGCCTGACATAACGCTTCCAGGCGATCCGGATGAACGGCGATAAGCAACCCGCCGGAGGTCTGTGGATCGCACAGCAGGTCAAGATCTTCCTGGGCTTGCTGGTCCGCGCCGGTGACGCGCGGCATGTAATGACGGTTGTTGCGGAAGCTGCCTTCCGGGACCAGCCCGGTCTCGGCCATGTCGCGCGCCAGCGGGTATTCGGGCAGGCTGGACGGGGAAATCAGCAAGCGGATACCGCTGGCTTCTGCCATCTCAAGGGCGTGACCGAGCAGGCCGAAGCCGGTGACATCGGTGCAGGCGGAAATGCCGACTTCGCGCATCGCTTCCGAGGCGTAGCGGTTGAGGCGCGCCATCCCTTGCAGGGCTTGTGTGATCTGCGCTTCAGTGATCACCTCGGCTTTCAAGGCGGTGGTCAGTAAGCCGGTACCGAGTGGCTTGGTGAGCACCAGAATATCACCGGGTTTGCACCCCTGCGACGTGATCAACTTGTCCGGGTGCACCGTACCGGTGACGGCCAGGCCGTATTTGGGCTCTTCATCTTCCACCGAGTGGCCGCCGACCATGGTGGCTCCGGCTTCATGCACCTTGGCGGTACCGCCTTTGAGGATTTCCGTCAGCACATCCACCGGCAGACAATTGGGGAAGCCGACCATATTCATGGCGGTAATCGGCTGACCGCCCATGGCAAACACATCGGACAGGGCGTTGGCTGCGGCAATCGCGCCAAACAGGTACGGATCATCGACAACCGGGGTAAAGAAGTCGATGGACTGCAGCAGCAGGATCTCGTCGGTCAGCTGGTAGATACCGGCATCGGCACAAGGAATATCGTGCGACAGCAACCTCGGATCATCATTATGGGGTAGCTGGCTCAGAACCTGAGCCAGGGTCTCGGGACCCAGTTTCGCCGCTCAGCCGGCGCTGCGCGACAACTGGGTCAGAGCTTTAGGCTTGTTGTCCATGAGTGATCCTTATTGGTAGATGGTTGAACGGCACATTGTTGTTTAAACACATCTTACTTCAATTCATCGGCATTGGGTAACTTCCACGCCTCTCGGGCATCGCCTTTGCGCATGGTGTATTTGAGGTCATCAAAATGTTCCAGCAAGGCCTGGACCGGCTTGCGCGCGCTGCCGAGCAGATCGCGGTATTCACCTAAGGTCAGACTCTGATGGTTGGCAAAGTGACCGACCAGTTTGTCAACGGCGAGACGATAGCTGCTGTGATGGAAGAACGTATCGTCGGTCAGTTTGATCAGGCGGCCGTTGAAAAACAGATAGCCGAGATAGTCTTCCAACAGCTCATCACTAAAGCCGAGCTTGTCGAGCATGTCACGCCGTCCCTTGGCTTGTACCCCGGCAGTACGGTACGTCTGCTCAATGCGATCAAGATCCTGCTTTTGGGTGTCCGTCGGGTTGGGCTGGAATCCTTCGGTTTGTACCCATTCCCCGACCCGCTGCAGCGGCGTGCGTAGCAACAGCGCGTCAAACGCTTTGGGTGACAAGCGGTTGGGCAGGCGCGATTTGAGGGTCGCATGCAGAGTGCCGGGTAATAACGGATTGTCGTCATGCCCCTGAGTCACCAGATCGACCAGTTGTCCCTCAAACGCACGGACCAGAGAAGCCGGTAGCCATTGATCCGCGAGCAGAAGAACTTTGCCTTCCTCGGCCAGCTGTTCCAAGTGGGAGGTGATCCGTTCGCGGCCCATACCGGACAATTGTTCGAGGTCTTTGACACGGGCGCATTGCAACTCCGTGAGTTTTTGCAGCAGAAAAGAGCTTTCGCCGGATTCCAGCTCTTCAATGGCTTTCATCACCTCGGAGCGGAAGCGCTTGTGCTTTTCCGGCGCCGGATCAATCACCAGCCCGCCGCCGATGGTGGTGACCGGCGAGTAGGAGCGGATGATGAAACGATCCTGGCGATGGGCGACCATCGGTTTGTCGAGGTGGATTTGAACCAGGGCGGATTCGCCCGGTTTTAATTCGTCGCGATCGAGCAGGGCGACCAGGCCGACCACGCGGGCTGTGCCGAGGTGAAAATGGACCGGATCGCGAAACTTGATCGGTCGCGGAGCATCCTCCAGCAGAGTGAGGCGGGCATCGAGACGACTGGTTTGCTCAAAGATGCCCGGCGTGCCGATGACGCAGCCGCGCTGGAGGATATCGCGTTCCAGTCCGGCAAGATTCAACGCCACCCGCTGACCGCACTGGGCGGTAGGGTGCTTTTTGCCATGCACCTGGACATCACGGATGCGCACTTTTTCGCCCGGTGGCAACACCTCGACGGTGTCACCAACGCTGACTTGGCCGGTGAGCAGGGTGCCGGTGACGACCGTGCCGAAGCCGGCCACGGAGAAATGGCGGTCAATGGGCAGGCGCATGGGGCCGTCGGAATCGCGTTGCGGCAGACCGGCAACCGCGTTAACGACCGTGTCGATCAGTTCAGGGATGCCCTGCTTGGTGATCGAAGACACTCGACACATGGGCGCTTTTTCCAAAAAGGTTCCGGCCACTTCCTCGCGCACTTCCTCTTCGACAATATCAATCCATTCCTCATCGGCCAGATCGACCTTGGTCATGACAATGATGCCGCGCGGGATTTGCAGCAGATTGAGAATCTGCAAATGCTCATGGGTCTGAGGCATGACCCCTTCGTTGCAGTCGACCACCAGCAAAACCAGGTCAATGCCGCCGATACCGGCCAGCATGTTGTTGATGAATTTTTCGTGACCGGGAACGTCAATCACCCCGGCATGGTCGCCATTGGGCAGGTCAAAAGACGCGAAGCCGAGGTCAATGGAGATGCCGCGCTGTTGTTCTTCTTTGAGGCGGTCGGTCTGAACGCCGGTCAACGCTTTGATCAGCTCGGTTTTACCGTGGTCAACGTGACCGGCGGTGCCAATAATAATATTTCGTTGAG
Organism: uncultured Desulfuromonas sp.; assembly: GCF_963676955.1. Lineage (NCBI taxonomy): Bacteria > Pseudomonadati > Thermodesulfobacteriota > Desulfuromonadia > Desulfuromonadales > Desulfuromonadaceae > Desulfuromonas > uncultured Desulfuromonas sp. The sequence goes on from NZ_OY781461.1 coordinate 2,064,388, forward strand.
ATGCCATAATCGTTTCGTCAGTTCTTTGGGCCACAGGCGGCGGTTAACGCGTCGAGCAGCAACGCCTCCTGAGCGGGCAGTACGGTGCGCAGGTTGAGAATCAGCCGGTCCTCCTGAATGCGGGCAATGACCGGAATCTCGGCCTGACGCAAGATCGTCGCGCACTGGTCGACGGAGGTGTCGGTAAAGGTCAGGGCCACGGCCCAGCCCGCCAGTTCGGTGGTCGGCAGAGCGCCACCACCCACACAGGACGGTTCCTCAATCAGTTCGACACGGACGTTGTCGGCAAGGCGTTCGGACAGTTGGGCGATAAAGTTTTCGCTGCGTGTTTTGAGGTGCTCAGCCTTCATGTTGAGCATACGCAATACCGGAACCTTGTCGATGGCCTGCTGGCGGTCGAGATAGTGGCTGAGCGTCGTTTCCAGGGCCGCCAGGGTCAGTTTGTCGATGCGCAGGGCACGGGCCAGTGGATGGTGGCGAATTTTGTCGATGGCCCATTTTTTGCCGACAATCAGGCCGGCCTGCGGGCCGCCGAGCAGTTTGTCGCCGCTGAACGTCAGCAGGTCGATTCCGGCATCCACCGCTTCGCGCACGGTGGGCTCACGGGGCAGACCAAATTCACTGAGGTCAAATAACATCCCGCTGCCGAGATCTTCCATGACCGGAATTTTATGCTCCTTGCCGAGATCAACCATCTGAGCGGCACTGACCGATTCGGTGAAACCGACAATGCGGTAGTTGCTGGTATGCACCTTGAGCAGCAGGCCGGTATTTTCGTTAATGGCCTGACGGTAGTCTTTGAGGTGGGTTTTGTTGGTCGTGCCAATTTCACATAATTGGACGCCGCCCGCCTCCATGACGTCGGGAACGCGGAACGCTCCACCGATCTCCACCAGTTCGCCACGGGAGACGATGGCTTCCTTGCCTTTGGCCAGTGCGGTGAGCGACAGCAGCACAGCACCGGCATTGTTGTTGACCACGGCAGCGGCCTCGGCGCCGGTCAAACGGCACAGCAGCTCATCAATATGGCTGTAACGATGGCCCCGTTTGCCCGTGGTCAGGTTTAGCTCGAGGTTGGAGTAGCCGCGTGCGACCAGATCGATATTCTCCAACGCTTCGTCACTCAGGGGGGCCCGGCCGAGATTGGTGTGCAGCAACGTGCCGGTGGCATTGACCACCCGGCTTAATGACGCACGCAGTTTGCGGGCAAGGCAGGTCGCGGCCTGGCCGGCAAGGGTATCCAAGTCGACGCGGATTGTTTGCTCCTCTTTGGCGTCGAGAATAGCTCGGCGACATTGATCCACGGTTTCCTGGGCGGCTTCGACAATGAGGCAGTGCGGGGCCGTGCTGTGGGCCAGCGCCGGATGTTGCAGGAGGCGGTCGATGGCCGGGAGTTGCTTGAGCAGGGTGACATGATTTTTCATAGGGACAGCATGTTCCTGAGTGTAGACGGTTTTGTGTTGCCGGATTCCGTCTGGCAATGTTGTTGCATACATGCTAGACAGGACGAATACGAATTGTTTGTAGGGTACCATATCCGAGTCGAGGGCAACAACATGCTTCCTGTGTACAAAGAGAGGAAATCGAAATCCGGTTTTTGGTTGTGTTTTTCAGGGGTTGTTCTGTTGATTGCCAGTGTTTTTTCGTTGACCGTTACCCCTTCTGCTGACGAAGGCTTGGAGTGGGAAGTTCAAGAAAAGGGGTTCTGGGAGTTCCATAGCCACGATCAACGTTTCTGGCATAAAGATGCCGATAAATACTGTCGCCAATTGACCAAGGGGGGACATTACGACTGGCGTCTGCCGACGTTAGAGGAACTCAAGGGATTGTTGCAATTGTCAGTGCGACACCGTCGTAGTCGGGCTGGCGTGGAGCGGGCAATTTACTGGACCGCTACGCCTTATGGCGAAGAGGGCCGTCGCTTCTGGGCGGTTTCCTTTCTCAGTGAGCAGGCCGCTCCTATGGAAGAGCACAATTACAATTCCGTTGTTTGTGTTCGTGGTGGTACACGATAGCTTGTTTAATGTTGTTGTTTGTTTTAATATGCAATTTTTTGTAGTTGTTGTTCATACGAGGGGATGGTATGGCAGGAGACGTATCAGAAAATCAGGACGTGGTGCTTGAGGAATTATACCATGACCTGATGGGTTTGGTCGGCGAACCTTTTTTCAGGGCGTTGACGACAAAGCTGGCCCGACTTGCCGGAGCGGATTATGCCTTTATCGGCGAGTTTACCGATGATAAACGCGACTATGTCAGAACCGTCGCCGTTTATGCGGATGGCGAAAATATCGACAACCTGAAATTCAAGCTGAAAAATACACCGTGCGAGGTTGTTGTTCTTGAAGGGTTGCAGCGGTACCCCCAAAATGTTTTGGAGCTTTTTCCCCTTGACCATCTGGCGATTCGGATGGAGGTGGAAAGTTATATCGGTCTGCCGCTGGTGAACTCCAAGGGCGAGGTTCTGGGGCCGCTGGCAGTGTTCAGTCGACGACCGCTCGGTGATATTGAAAAGGCGGAAACAGCCTTGCACCTGCTTGCCATGCGCGCCTCTGCCGAGCTGGAGCGGATCGCGATTGAGCGTCAGCGCGAGGAAGAATTGCATTTTCTGCAAAGCCTGCTTGATGCGATTCCCAACCCTGTTTTTTACAAAGACCTCGATAGCCGTTACCTCGGCTGTAATCGCAGTTACGAAGACCTTCTCAAGAAATCCCGCCAGGATATTATCGGCCACCGTGCCGCGGATGTGATGCCGCCCATGCGTGCCGTTGTTGCCATCCGTGAAGATAATAAAGTCTACGACAGTGCCCTGTCACGTACGTATGAATCAACCATTGAAAAACCGGAACATGGCACCATGCAGGTGTTGTTCAACAAGGCACCTTTTTTTAATCGGGATGGTAATCTGGCTGGTCTGGTGGGAACCATTCAGGATATTACCAGCCTACGGGAAATGCAGTCTGCCATGCAATCGCTGGTGGAAAGCACCGTGGGCTTTACCGGCAGTAATTGTTATCGTCGTGTTGCCCTGCAGCTCTGTCAGTGGTTTGATGCCGATTGTGCCATTGTCGGGCGGATTCAGGAAGAGGGCAAGGTGTTGTCTCTGGCCACCATTCAGGATGGTGTATCGTTGCCTGCGTACAGTTTCACCTGGTCCAATACGCCGTGCGAAAAAGTGATCGGTGAAGGCATGTGTTTGATGAGCGAGGGGGTGTTGGAGCTTTATCCCGATTGCAGTCTGGTGTCTCAGTTGCAGGCTGAAGGCTATGTCGGGACGCCGATTCGTGATCACAATGGTGAAGTGATCGGTATCCTCAGTGTCTTATCGCGTGGAAAAATCAAGAGTCTGGAGCGGGCCAAGGACGTTCTGGCGATTATGGCGGCACGGGTCAGTGCCGAAATTGAACGGGAACTGTCGGAACAGCGCTTACGTGCCAATGAAGATCATCTGGAATATGTCGTGTACCACGATGTGCTTACGGATCTGCCCAATCGTCAGCTGTTTCGCGACCGTTTACAGCATGCCATCAGCATGGCGGCACTTGGCCGCTACCAGGTTGGCGTGTTGTTTATCGACCTGGATCATTTCAAAAAAATCAACGATTCACTGGGCCATGAAATCGGTGACCGATTGTTGTGCGAAGTTGCACGTCGTCTGCGTTTGTGCATCGGCGGGCTGGATACCGTTGCCCGCCTCAGCGGCGATGAATTCGCCATCATTCTTGATCAGCTTAATAATATCGAAAATGTCATTCTCATTGCCCAGGAAGTGAACCGGCGCCTGGCTGAAGTGATGGTGGTTGAAGGCTACAAACTGTTCCTGACCGCCAGTATCGGTATCAGTCTCTATCCGGGGGATGGTAAAGATGTGGTGTCTTTGCTTAAATGTGCCGATGTTGCCATGTTCAAGGCCAAGGAACTCGGCCGTGATAATTATCGTTTTTATACCGCCGGCCTCAATGAACGTGCCAGCGAGCTGCTGATCTTGGAAGGTGCGTTGCGCCAAGCCGTGGATAAAAATCATCTGGTGGTCTATTTTCAGCCACAGGTGGAGCTGGACAGCCGGAAGATTATCGGCGCAGAGGCTTTAGTGCGCTGGCAGCATCCAGAGCACGGCATGATCTCCCCGGTGGATTTCATTCCCATGGCCGAAGAAACCGGGCTGATTGTCTCCATTGGTGAATGGGTGTTGCGTCAATCCTGTCTTCAGGCGCGCCGGTGGCAGCAGGCCGGTTATCCACCGATGCGTGTTTCGGTGAATATGTCGGCGCGCCAATTCCGCCAGAAAGACCTTGTTCCCATGGTGCGACGTATTCTGGAGGAGACGGGACTGAGTCCGCAATACCTTGATCTGGAGATTACCGAAAGCATTCTGATGAACGATGTCGACGGCGCGGTTGAACGCCTTATTGAGCTGCACAGTCTCGGGATCCAGCTGTCCATTGATGATTTTGGCACCGGCTATTCATCACTGGCCTATTTAAAGAAATTCCCCATCCAGTATTTGAAAATCGATCGCTCCTTTGTGCGCGATGTGATCATTGATCCCAACGATGCCGCCATTGCGACTGCCGTCATTGATCTGGCGCGCAATATGAACCTCAAGGTTATCGCCGAAGGCATTGAAGAGGAGGAGCAACATCGCTTCCTGCTCGAACGTGGTTGCGGTTACGGTCAGGGCTATCTGTTCAGTCGGCCGATTCCCGCCGATGCCTTCGAACGCTTGATGGACGCTCAACAGAGCTCCTGATCTCACAATGAAACAGCCGACCATGGCGGCGCTGATGGCCGCCTACCGTGACGTGCTCGCTCTGGCCGACCACTGGTTTGATGACGCAGCATCATCGCTCGGGCCAATGCTTGGCTGCCATAGAGGGTGTAGCGATTGCTGTCGCGGACTGTTTGATATCACCATGCCTGACGCCGTATTGTTGCACATGGGATTTTCCCGTTTGAATGCCGACTGGCAACAGCGGGTTTTGCAGCGGTGTCGTGAGCGTCGTGAGCAACTGCAGCAGCAATGGCCGGAACTGCAAGCCCCGTATCTGCTCAATCACCTTCACCACCGGTCCTGGCAAACCATGCCCGAACAAGATGCCACGCCGTGCCCTTTGCTTGATGATGAGGGCGGTTGTCTGGTGTATGACCGGCGACCACTCACGTGCCGTCTCCACGGCCTTCCCCAGGTTGACTTGGACGGTGAAGTGTTCTCCGACGCCTGTTGCCCCTACAACGAAGAAGCCGTGTGTCATGCAGAGCGGGGCGTTGTACCCGGGCCGTTTCGGACGATCTTTAGCCGTGAGGTACAATTGATTCGTCAAGTTAATCAGTTGCTTACCGGCCGGGCAGTCTACGAACTGGATACCTTCATTCCTTTGGCTCTGTTGATCGATTTTTCCGATGCACAACATTGGACTCACACTGTGGATATCACCTTGTTGTGATGACGCAAGTGGTTCTTCCATGAGACCGTTGACATTCTAATATTAAAAAGATTGCATCCGGTTTAGACACGGCGTATTTTTCACCGTCTTATAAAATTAAGGACGGTGATTGTTTTGGTGCGTTATATTAGTGATTTAAATGATAAGACGGCGCGTTTTGCCCGTCATTGTGTCGAGCAGTATACGTTTATCGAACTGGTCCATTCGTCTAAAGACGGCATCGATTATGAAGCCTGTGAGGAATGGGGAATAACCGGTGAGGAATGGCAGGATGCGATTTTTGCCGCTCTGAAAGAACTCCGTGTAGAGATGCACAAATAAAGGTTAAAAGAGAGTCGTCCTCTTTTTTCAAGCTAACACGCCCTGTCCGTTAAGTCGTTCAGGGCGTGTATTTATTTATAGGTGGTTCGTTTTGTGTTGCTTGTGTTTTGTTGCTGGGCAAAGCGATCTCTTCTGTATGAACTTCCAGCCGGTTCCATCCTTTTCGTACTCTTGAATTCGTAAAAATGATTAAAATTGTTGAATCCTGTATCGGTGATCCGTATGGTTGTTTCCGTATGGGACGTTAACGTAAATGACCACAGCAAACGGAGAAGACATTGAAAAAATTTGCCATTGGTGCATTGTTTATCGCTATCGCAGTACCCGCTTTTTCAGCGGATTTCTATACCTGGCGCGATGACAATGGGAAACTTCATGTCACTGACGAACCACCCCGTAGCCAGAGCAAAGAGGACGTTCTTGTTAAAGAATACAGCTATTCAGGACGCGAAAACAGCCAACCGTCTGAAACGTTTCAGCGCCGCGTTTATCATCAGATCGACGCCGTAAATGAACATCGTTACCAAGAGCCGACCCAGAGTAACGAACTTCAGCGGAAAAAAGAAAAGCAACGCCTTGAAAAAACAATTGACGTTGAGAAGAACATGCTCAAAGAGCGCATCCACTATTACAAATTTCGTTGTGCCGATATCAGTTCACCTAAAAGCCGCAAGGACTATTGTGATGGGCAACAGAAGTTATACGAAAAGAAACTGGATTTGCTCAATCGTGATCCGGAAGAATATTTTATGCGGGAAACGAGATATTGAAAATAGACGTTTGCCGATATTTGTTTTGCCGGCCAGGATGTGGCTTTGCGTCATCACTGCATCTGTTGAGATGGGTATCGCAAAAATAACGGCTCACCACAATGAAACGCTTTTTCCTGCGCAGGAATAGCATTGGTTGTGAACGACACTTGGGCCATGTCGACAGTTTAAAAGGGGAACGCCTCACTTCCCCAATGTAAGAGCTCTCCCTGTATCCTCTCTGTCTATTAAATTAAAAATCTTGAATAGGTCTCCAGGGTTGGGTACTATGCAAGAAATGTTTAACTCTTTTAATTTTTGTTTTGGAGGAACGATGGCAACTCTAGTCTGGAAAGTCCAGGAGACGAAACGCGAAAAAGCAGCCGAACGTCGCCGCTGGCTACGTCCTGAGGAGTATACGAACATCGTAACTTATGCGTTCGTCGCCCGAAGACCTCTGTCTTAGCCGAGGCGAGGACGCCGTTCATTCTCTGGTGTCATCCCAACCACCAAGTTATCAACTGCCGCACGTTGTTTTCATCCCCACCCGCATTATGAGAAAAACGTCCTTATCCGCCACCACTTGAAAAACACCCAGGGTGTAACGTTTCTGTAAGTGCTCTTATCGTGGTCAGATGGTTTCCCTGCTCTGCAGGAATAGGTTTGACTCGTTGGAAAAAGCTTAAGACTATAAAAGCCCTCCCTTGCAACACAAACTGTTCAGAGCTGTGGCAACGCGGCTTGTGGAACTTGAGGTGTAAGACGGAAGGTGATAAAAACGCCCATATCTTAAGCAGATAGGGCGTTGAGTTTTATTGGCGGGAGCAGATGGGAATCGAACCCACCGGGGACGGGATGCGCCCCCCATCGGCTTTGAAGGCCGTGAGCGCCACCAGGCTACTAGCTACTCCCTCGTTTGAGGGAAGATGTATATCAGCTAGTCAGATTTCATTCAAGCATTTTATCTGTACGCCCTATGGCTGGATAATGATGTCCGCCTGCTGCATCGCCTCAACCGTGTCGAGCATGTTGGAGACTTGCCCCACTTTGAGCTGATCTTTTAATTCGTAGAACTCCAGGCACAAGCCACAGACATTGATCGTGACACCGGATTCCTCTAAGCGTTTCAGGGGTTCGAGTACCGCAGATCCTTCACAGGTCAGTTTAACCCCACCGTTGACGAACAGAATAGTCGAGGGCAACTGACTGGATTCCAACAGTGTACAGATGAAGTTGCGCATCAGCACTTCACCGAGCTCATCGTTGCCACGTCCCATACAGAAACTGGCGATGTAAATCACGCTGTTGTCAGTGCCTTTTTTCGTTGTTAAAGGTTCATCTGACGCTTCAGCGCTTTGTGGTTTTTCCTGTGGCGTCAGCTCAAGGACGATTTCATCGCCTTTGTTTGTTGCCGTAACGGAAAAACCTTCTTTGGTGGCTAAGCGGGTGACGTTGGCCTGGGCAATGTCATTACCGACGCGTACCTGAACCGGCTCATCAGGATGGGCGAGGATCTGTTTGCGGGTTTCCAGAACGGGACGGGGACACTGAAGCTCGCGACAATCAAGAATTTTCATTGGTTATACCTGTTATGGGTGACGATTATGAAGGCTTTATCCTAATGTAAATTCCGGCCGCTGGCAAGTGGCGCTATGTGTCTTTTTTGTTAAGACGGTTTAGCGCTCAGGAGGACAACAGACTCCACATGGGCTGTTTGCGGGAACATGTCCACCGGTTGCAGTTCTTCAACGGTGAATCCCTGTTGGGTCAGAAGGTGTAGATCACGACCGAGGCTGTACGGATTACACGAGACGTAAATCAATGTTTCGGGGCGCAAGTTACCCAAGGTGGCAATGATCTCCTCGCTGCAGCCGCCGCGTGGCGGATTGACGACGGCAACCTTGAGAGGCGCCAGATCCTGCTGCAAATCGTGAAGAATTTCGCCGGCATCGCCGGCCATGAAGCGGCAGTTGGGCAGGGCATTGAGTTCAGCCGCCGCCTTGGCATTGAAGATGGCGTCTTCGTTAATTTCAATCCCGGTAACCCGGGCTCCGCTGGTCGCCAGATGCATGGCGATACCGCCGACACCACAGTAGAGGTCGACGGCTGAATCCTGTTTGCCCAGTTTTGCCCACTGTTGAACCAGGCTGTAGATGCGTGCTGCCTGTTGGTGGTTGACCTGGAAGAAAGATGTGGGTGACAAGCGCAACCGGATGTCGCCGACCTGGTCAATCAGATCTGCGGCGCCGATCACCTTGACCGTGGTTGCTCCGAAGATCACGTTGCCGGTGGAGGCATTGATGTTCTGATGTACACCGATGATCTGCGGCACCTTTTTCTTCAGCCATTTGGCCAGATGAGTGATTTCCCGATAATTACGTTCGGTGGTGACCAGGGTGACCAGGGCCTTATCCGCTTGCGGACTGACCCGGATGGCTACATAGCGCAACAGTCCGCGGCGTGACACCGGGTTGTACACGAAAATATCCTGTTTCTCGATCTCTTCACGTAACGCCTGGGCAATACGGTTAATCAGCGGATGCTGCTGCGGGCAGTTGCCGATATCCAATACCTGGTGAGAACCCCGTTTGTAGAGTCCGACCAACGCCTTGCCATGCACTTTGGCAATAGCCAGTTTGGCAATGGTCCGGTAGCCAAAGGTTTCCTCTGAGGCCCACACCGGATGCAGCTTGACTTGACCAAGAGTCGGGTAATGGCTCAGGGCATCCTCTATCATGCTCCGTTTGAAGTCGAGCTGATGGCGATAACCGAGATGAATCAGCGGGCAGCCGGAACAGTTTTTGGCCAGCTTACAGTCTGGGGTAACGCGCTGGCGGCTCTTGCGCAGCACTTTGATCAGCCGACCGATGATGCGGCGCTGACCTTCGTGTTCAATCGCGGCGAGGACCTCCTCGCCCGGCAAGGTGGCGGCCACGAGGATCTCTTTGTTTTCGTGGCGGCCGACACCGACCCCATCAACGTTGAGATAGTCGATTGTGACGGTGATCGGTTCCGGTTTGGGAGCTGGGCGTTTTGCCGGGCCGCGGGTATTTTTTTTCATAAAGCGTCCATGGTGTTATAAATGATGTGATTGGGGCGACAGTAGCCGCTTGAACGGGGTGTGTCAATGCTATCTTTGCGTCTTGACGCTGCCGCGTGGCTGTGGCTAGATGCGTGAGGTTTTGATAACAGCCCGAATTCGGCAAAAAGAACGTCGAAAAATATTTAAGTTATTAATTTATCAGTTCTTCTGACGTGGTCCGAGCCCGTTGGGGTGAGGACGAAGGAGAAGGTTGTGAAAAGAGAACGCAAAACACGTTCGTTGCAGGTCGGCTCGGTGGCTGTCGGTGGCGGTGCCCCGATTTCCGTCCAGTCTATGTGTAATACCGACACCCGCGATGTTGAGGCGACACTCGCCCAGATTCACGCTCTGGAAGCCGCCGGTTGTGAAATCGTTCGCTGTGCTGTGCCGGATATGGAGGCGGCGAATGCGTTGCAGGAAATCGTTGACGGTTGCACCATCCCACTGATTGCCGATATTCACTTCGATTACCGTCTGGCACTGCAGGCCGTGGCCGGCGGTGTGGCCGGCTTGCGTATCAATCCCGGCAATATCGGCGAATCCTGGAAGGTCTCCGAGGTGGTCAAAGCCTGTGCCGAACGCTGCTTGCCGATCCGTATCGGTGTCAATGGCGGTTCGCTGGAAAAAGAGTTGCTGGAACGCTATGGTCATGCTACGGCCGAGGCCATGGTGGAAAGCGCTCTCGGCCATATTCGCATTGTTGAAGAGCTTGGCTACGATCAGATGAAAGTCAGTCTTAAGGCTTCGGATGTGCGGCGTACCGTGGACGCTTACCGTTTGTTGGCCGCCCAGGTTGATTATCCGTTGCATATCGGCATTACTGAAGCGGGCACCACTTGGGCGGGGACGATCAAGAGTGCCGTCGGTCTGGGGGCGTTGTTGTACGACGGCCTTGGCGACACCCTGCGCGTGTCGTTGACCGGCGATCCGGTGGAAGAAGTCCGGGTTGGCTGGGAGATTCTCAAATCCTTGCAATTGCGCCAGCGCGGTCCGGTATTTGTCAGTTGTCCCACCTGTGGTCGTTGCCAGATTGATCTGATTGGCGTGGCCGAAGAGGTGGAGTCACGCCTGCAACGGTTGACGGCTCCCCTGACCATTGCGGTGATGGGTTGTGTGGTCAACGGACCGGGAGAAGCGCGTGAAGCCGACCTCGGTATTGCCGGGGGCAAAGAGATGGGCCTGCTGTTTCGCAAGGGGGAGATTATCCGGCGCCTGCCGCAGGCCGAGTTGGCCGATGCCCTGGTGGAAGAGGCGCTGGCTCTGGCCGAGCGCCTCGAAGGACAGGACTGACTTTTCCGGGCGCGTCAGCGTTCGCTGTGTTCGCTGGCGGGAACCGCCCTCTTGAACGCCCAGGCTTCAATCTTCTTGATCTGTTCGGCCATGGTGACCGAGATGGGCACGGTCTGACCGATGGCTTCCATGATATCTTTTTCCGTCATGGCACGTTGTGACGCTTGTGCTTCAAAGCGGGCGCTGGCCACGGCCTGTTCGATTTCCGCCCCGGAAAACCCTTTACTGGAATGGGCCAGGGTGGTGGTGTCAAAGGCACTGCTGTCCTGGCCTTGTCGGTCAAGGTGAATGGTGAAAATCTCTTTTCGCTCATTGAGCCCGGGCAGAGCGATATAAAAGATCTCGTCAAAGCGGCCTTTGCGCAGCACCTCGGCCGGCAGCATTTCGATGGCGTTGGCCGTAGCCGCGACAAATACCGGACTTTTCTTCTCTTGCATCCAGGTCAGAAAATAACCCAGAACCCGCGATGACGATCCACCGCCGCTTTTGAAGCCCTGCTCGGAAATGCCCGATTCAATTTCATCAATCCACAACACGCAGGGCGAAATGGCTTCGGCCAGTTGGCAAGCGCGGTGCAGGCTGCGTTCCGGGGTGCCGTAAGTGCCTTCGTAGACGGTGGACATGTCGAGGCGCAGCAGCGGTAAGCTCCAACGAGCTGCAATGGCTTTGACGAATAGACTTTTACCGCAGCCGCTGATGCCCATCAACAATACACCGCTGGGCAGGTTTTCACCGCTGCTCAATTCATCAACGCCAAAGGCTTTTTCCCGGCGGGCCATCCAATGCTTGAGGTTTTCCATGCCGCCGACATGGTCGGGCTGCAGATCGTTGTCGATGAATTCGAGAATGCCGCTCTGTTCCAGAGCGCGTTTCTTGTCGAGATGCAGGGCGCCGATCACTTCGGCAACGTCGTTGCCTTTGGTCAGCCGTGCCATGCGCAGAGCGCGCTCCAGTCGGATCAAGTCAAGGCCCTGTGCGGCCAGAACCATTTTTCTCAGCGCATCATCCTGCTGCAGCAACTGGTCGATGTAGGAATCCTGCTCACGGTTCGTCGTCAGGTAGGAAGACAGTTCGGCGGCATTGGGCAACGGGTGGTCCAGCTGGACAAAATGACTTTGCAACGGCTCTGGAATGGTCGGGTCGAGGGCGAGAAATGCCAGGGTTTTTCGAGCGTTGCTGCGTTGCTGAGAAAAATTGATCATCAAGCGTTGAATTTTCGGGTTGTTGTCCCAGAACCAGTGCATATCGACAAAGATAAAGATGGCATGACCCGCCTGGTTGAGCGCCCAAGTGAGTGCGTCTTCGGGGTCGGTGGTGTTGTCGACGCCGTCAAATCCGCTGGTACAAGACCATACTTTTGGCGGCTCCATTCCCTTGAGATTGCGGGTGGCTGCCGTTTGAATCAATTGGATGGTGCGTTGTTCGTTGCCGGTATTGACGGCAATTAACGGTGTGCCTGCGGCGACATGTTGGGCAAAGGTGGCGGTGGTGAGTAGCTCTTTCATAAGACCTCGTGGCTTGAAGATAGCAGGAGTGGCGCGGGGTTTTGTCAGATGCTGGCACAGGAACGTCGGTGTCGCGTTTGGCAACGGCTGCGAACCATGGCTGTCGGCGTGGTTAGAATCCTTTCAGCGCCCCGGCATTGCTTGCATTTTAACCCGAAATAAGCTAGCTTGCGAACGTATTTACGAGATGATAACACGATCAGTTTTTATTGCCATAAAAGGAACGGAATCATGCGTTTAACCGAGTATTTGCTGCCCACGTTGAAAGAAAATCCGGCCGATGCGGAGATTGTCAGCCATCAATTGATGATGCGTGCCGGGATGATTCGCAAGGTTGCCGCGGGGATTTACACTTACCTGCCGTTGGGCTTACGTTCCATCCGCAAGGTGGAGCAGATCGTCCGTGAAGAAATGGACCGCGCCGGTGCCATGGAATTGTTGATGCCGATGGTGGTTCCGGCCGGTTTGTGGGAAGAGTCCGGTCGTTGGGAGCAGTATGGTAAGGAATTGCTGCGCATCAAGGACCGCAAAGAGACGGAGTTCTGCCTCGGACCGACCCATGAAGAAGTGATTACCGACGTGGTGCGCGGCACGGTGCGTTCCTATCGGCAGCTGCCGCTTAACCTGTATCAGATTCAGGGGAAATTCCGGGACGAGATTCGGCCCCGTTTCGGTCTGATGCGGGGGCGCGAATTTATTATGAAGGATGCCTATTCCTTTGATCTGGAAGACGCAGGCGCGGATACGGCTTATGAAAAAATGTATCAGGCGTACCAGCGTATTTTTAAGCGTTGTGGGCTGAAGTTCCGCGCCGTGGAAGCGGATACCGGTAATATCGGCGGCTCCTCTTCCCATGAATTTATGGTGCTGGCCGAGTCGGGGGAAGACGCTATTGTTTCTTGTGATCAATGTGATTACGCGGCCAATGTCGAAAAAGCCCAGATGCGTCAGGAGGTGACTCCGGGCGGTGAGGGGCAGGCTGAGTTGCAGAAAATCGATACGCCGGAGCGTAAAACCATCGCCGAGGTCGCGGAATTCTTTGATATGGAACAAAGCCGCCTGATCAAGACACTGTTGGTGCAAACCGACAGCGGTGAACATCTGGCGGTGTTGCTGCGTGGTGACCGTGAGCTCAACGAGATCAAGTTGTGCCGTTATCTCGATTGCCTTGAGGTGGTCATGCTTGGCGATGCCGCCGTCGAAGAGCTGACCGGTGCCCCGGTAGGGTTTGCCGGGCCGGTTGGTTTGAACTGCCGGATTCTAGCAGATCTGGAAGTGCAATCGATGATGGATGCCGTGATTGGCGCGAACGAGAAAGATGTTCATTATATGGGGGCCAATCCCGGTCGTGATTTCAGCGTTGAGGCGTACGCGGATCTGCGTCAGGCTCAGGCCGGTGACGGCTGCCCCCGTTGTGAAGGTACTCTGCAGATGTGGCGCGGCATTGAAGTCGGCCATGTCTTCAAGCTGGGAACGAAATATTCCGAAGCGCTGGGGGCGACGGTGCTTAATGCCGAAGGCAAGGAGTCTCCGTTGGTTATGGGCTGTTACGGTATTGGTATCGGTCGGACGGTTGCCGCCGCCATCGAACAGAATCATGATGATCATGGTGTGATCTTCCCCATGCCCATCGCGCCGTTTCAGGTGATCATCACGTTGCTGAATCCCAAAGACGAGCAGGTGATGCAGGCGGGCAGTGAGCTGTATCAACAGTTGCTGGAAGCGGGGATTGAAGTGCTGCTCGACGATCGTGATGAACGCCCCGGCAGTAAGTTCAAAGATGCTGAACTGATCGGCATTCCGATTCGCGTCACCGTGGGCAATCGTGCTCTTAAAGAGGGTGCTTTTGAGGTACAAAAGCGTTTGGAAGGTGAACGGATGATGATGCCGGTGGAAGAAACGCTGTCCTGGCTGGTGGACGAAGTCAAACGTCAACTCATGGAGTAACCCATGTATCGTGTGACATTGGATGATAGTGGCAGGGTTAATCTGCCGCATCGCGTTCTTTCTGCCTTGAAGGGGCGTGATCTGCAAGTGGCGTCCTCCTCTCCCCAACATATCCTGCTGGCGGTCGAAGGGGAGCGTGTCCCGTGTATGTCGGCGGTGCTTGGCGCGGTGGCGATTGCCGATGTGTTGTCTTTCTTTAATATGTTTCGTCAGACCGGGATTCTTTATCTGGATATCCCTGACGGTAATCGTCAGGTGTTTTTTCAGGACGGCGAGATTATCTTTGCCACCAGTCAGCGTGTCGAAGAGGATCTCGGAGAAATCTTATGCGAGATCGGCAAGCTGGAGCGCAGTCAGCTCAGCCAGGTGCGTACTGAACTCAGCGCTGGAGATACTCTGAGCAAGATCTTGGTTAAAAAAAATCTGGTGGCGGCGCGTGATCTCTGGCTGGCCACCCGGCAACAGGTGGAAACCATTGTTTACAATCTGTTTTCATGTGATGACGGCAGTTGTTATTTTGCCGCGGGCGATCTTAAGCGCGATGATATTGTCAAGTTATCCATGAGCACTCAGAACCTGATCATGGAGGGCTTGCGCCGTGTTGATGAAAAAGCGCTTTATTTGCGTCGCCTGCGTTCGTTTGAATCCATGCTTGAATATACCGGTAAGGATCCGGCGGAATTGTTGGACGAGGAAAAGAAGGTTGTCGAATTAACCTACTCATCTCCCGGACAGGTCAGTCAGCTGATGGCGCGTAGTGGGCTGCCTGAATTTGATGCTCTGCGAGTGTTGCATCAGCTGGTGGAAAAACGTTTTCTTAAAGTGAACGAGGCCAAGGCGGAACCGGTCAGTGAAGCGTTTACCGAGCTGTTTGAGGTGTTTAACGGGGTTTTGTGTCTGTTGCATGATTGTGTGGAGTCGCAAAGCCGTGGGCTCAGTGAAGATGCCAACCGTTTCATGCGCGAAGCACCCCATCCGATGAATTATGTTTTTCGTGGGGTTCGATTGAATCAGGATGGTTCCGTGGAAGGGGGGCAACTGATTAAAAATCTCACCGGTCTTGAGGAACGTGATCAGAAAAAATTGCTGGTCGACAGCTTGAAAGAGCTGGTGTATGCCGAGTGTTTGTCTGTGCGTCAGGTGTTGGGGTCTCAAGGCAGCAGTGATGTGATCCGTCGTGTTCATGAAATTGTTTCCAGAACCCGTAAGTTGGTCGAATAGGAAGGGATGTTGATGAAGGATCGGTTGATTTTTGCGCTGGATGTCGACAGTTATGATGAGGCCCGGCAGTGGGTGCGGATTCTTGCTGACGAAGTGGGTATGTTCAAGGTCGGCAAACAGTTGTTTACCCGGTGTGGCCCACAGGTTGTCGATATGATCCGCCAGGCCGGCGGCGGGGTTTTCCTTGATCTGAAATATCACGATATCCCCAATACTGTGGCGAAAGCAGGTGTTGAAGCGGCGCGCATGGGCGTGCAGATGTTCAATGTCCATGCTCTGGGGGGCGGGAAGATGATGCGGACCATGATTGACGAAGTTAAGGATGTCGCCGTCAAGGAAGGGCTTCCTGTGCCGATTACCTTGGCCGTAACTATTCTCACCTCCTCGTCGGAGGACGATTTGCGCCAGGTTGGTATTGATCTTCCCGTGACGCAAATGGTCCCCCGCCTGGCCGCGTTAGCTCAGACGAGTGGCTTGCATGGTGTGGTGGCTTCAGCGCAGGAGTTGCCGCTGATTCGACAGGCCTGCGGTGAGGACTTTATTGTGGTGACGCCCGGTGTTCGCCCGGCAACGGCATCGCGGGATGATCAGCAACGGGTCATGACGCCCGGTGAAGCGATTGCCGCGGGCTCCGATTACCTGGTTGTCGGACGACCGATTTCCAAGGCCGATGATCCGGTCCTGGCGGCGCGGTCGATTGTTGCGGAAATGGCTGAGGCTGGCGCGTGACCCGTTATCTGTTCGGGCTTAATGCGGTTGGCGAAGCCCTGGGGCAGGGACGGGAGATTATCGTGCTCTACGTTGAGACGCAACGGGGTAATCCACGCCTTGAAGACCTTCTCGGTCAGGCGAGCGAACGACGCATTGTTGTCAAGCAGTGCGAACGTCGTCAATTGGAAAAAATGGTTGGTGATGTTCGCCATCAGGGGGTTGTCGCACAGGTGACAGAGCGCGCTTTTGTTTCTTTGACGGAGTTGCTCGCGCAATGCCCCGCGTCTGAACGCTTCTTTCTGGTTGTCGATGGGGTCACGGATCCGCACAATTTCGGCGCTCTGATCCGTTCTGCGGCCGCCGCCGGATGCCAAGGTATTATTTTTGCCAAAGATCGTTCCTGCCCGGTAACCGGAATTGTTGAAAAAACCGCTGCCGGAACACTGGGCTATATACAGCTGTGTCAGGTGACCAATCTGGGCCGGGCGATTGAAGAGTTGAAGAAAGCCGGGGTCTGGGTGTATGGGTTGGCCGGAGAAGGCGGGCAATCCCTGTTTGACGCATCCCTGAGTGCGCCTGTTGCCTTGGTTGCCGGCAGTGAAGGGAAGGGAATTCGTCCCCTGATTCGCAAGTTGTGTGACGGCCTGATCGCGATTCCCATGCCGGGACCGGTGGAGTCGCTGAATGTCTCGGTGGCCACGGGAATCGCCCTGTTTGAGGTGGTTCGTAACCATCTGAAAATAAAAAAATAAAAAACCGTAAAAGTCGGTTGACAGTATCAGACGAATCATTTATAAATCACTTCGCTTGTCGCGGGTGAAAAAAAACCGTGAAAAAGTGTTTGCAATATACAATTGGTTGATGTATAGATTGCGACTCTGTGCTGGCGTAGCTCAATAGGTAGAGCACCTCACTTGTAATGAGGATGTTGTGGGTTCAATTCCTATCGCCAGCTCCATTAAATAGAATGGGCGCAAGCCTTTCAGAACGTCCCTTGGAGGGGTTCCCGAGCGGCCAAAGGGAGCAGACTGTAAATCTGCCGTCTAAGACTTCGGAGGTTCGAATCCTCCCCCCTCCACCACAATTTCATATCGGATGAATGTGTCTCACTTTGTTGCAGGAGCCTTGCGCATGTACTGCGAGGGTGGTCCACAGGAGTCCTTAGGTTGTAAAGTCCGAATTTTGGGCGGGAGTAGCTCAGTTGGCTAGAGCATCAGCCTTCCAAGCTGAGGGTCGCGGGTTCGAGTCCCGTTTCCCGCTCCATTTAAAGTAGAACAGGTGTGAATGCCCACATAGCTCAGCAGGTAGAGCACTTCCTTGGTAAGGAAGAGGTCACCGGTTCAAGTCCGGTTGTGGGCTCCATGTGTTCTGTTTTTTGTTTTCGGATGGACTGTCGGAAAGAATCTTGTAGGCCAGTATAGTTATTATTGTCGAAGAGAAATCATCGAGAGGAAGAAAGTCATGGCAAAGGAAAAATTTGAAAGAACTAAGCCCCATGTCAACATCGGTACGATTGGCCACGTTGACCATGGAAAGACCACACTGACTGCAGCAATCACCAAAGTAATGGCTGGTCTCGGTCAGGCGGAAGCCCGCGCATTTGATCAAATTGACAACGCTCCTGAAGAGCGTGAGCGTGGTATTACCATCGCAACAGCTCACGTTGAGTATGAGACGGAAACCCGTCACTATGCTCACGTTGACTGCCCTGGTCACGCCGACTACGTTAAAAATATGATCACTGGTGCAGCGCAGATGGACGGCGCTATTCTGGTTTGCTCTGCCGCTGACGGCCCCATGCCTCAGACGCGTGAGCATATCCTGCTCGCTCGTCAGGTTGGTGTTCCCGCCATTGTCGTGTTCCTGAACAAGGCTGACATGGTTGACGACGAAGAGCTGATGGAACTGGTTGAGCTGGAAGTACGTGAGCTGCTGTCCGCTTATGACTTTCCCGGCGACGACCTGCCCATCGTGGCTGGTTCCGCCCTCAAGGCGCTTGAGTGTGAAACCGGTGCTCCCGAAGAGCAGTGCATCATCGATCTGATGAAGGAAGTTGATGCCTACGTTCCCGAGCCGGAGCGTGCCATTGATCAACCGTTCCTGATGCCTGTTGAGGACGTCTTCTCCATCTCCGGTCGTGGTACGGTTGCTACCGGTCGTGTTGAGAGTGGTATTATCAAGGTTGGTGAGGAAGTTGAGATTGTTGGTATGAAAGACACCAGCAAGACCACCGTTACCGGCGTAGAGATGTTCCGCAAGCTGCTCGATCAAGGTCAAGCAGGCGACAATGTTGGTCTGCTGCTGCGCGGTGTTAAGCGCGAAGACATCGAGCGTGGCCAAGTCTTAGCCAAGCCCGGCAGCATCACCCCTCACACCAAGTTCAAGGCTGAAGCCTACATCCTGACTAAAGAAGAAGGTGGTCGTCATACTCCTTTCTTCAAGGGCTATCGTCCTCAGTTCTATTTCCGCACCACTGACGTTACCGGTGTTGTAGAGCTGCCCGAAGGTGTTGAGATGGTTATGCCTGGCGACAATATCGCCATGTCCGTCGAAATGATCACCCCGATCGCCATGGACAAAGAGCTGCGCTTCGCGATTCGCGAAGGCGGTCGTACTGTCGGCGCCGGTGTTGTTAGCGAAATTATCGAGTAGTCTGGTTAACCTTTGACTGGCGCTCTCCGTTTGTGAGGGCGCCAGCGGAGAATAAAAATGAGTGATATTATAACTCTGGCGTGCACCGAGTGTAAGCAACGTAATTATACGACGACGAAAAACAAGCGTAATCTTCCTGACCGTCTTGAGTTCAAGAAGTACTGCCGTTTTGATCGTCGCCACACTCTGCATCGTGAGACGAAGTAGTTAAAACGTTACGTTTTATATGTTGCAGGCCAGTAGCTCTAATGGCTAGAGCACCGGTCTCCAAAACCGGGTGTTGGGGGTTCGAATCCCTCCTGGCCTGCCAATTTTACTTCCAATGTCTTGAGGTTTCTACGTGATTGCAAAGGTATCGGGGTTTCTCGGCAACGTTAAAAGTGAACTGATCAAGGTGACCTGGCCGACCAGGAAAGACACCTATGCATCAACGCTGGTGGTTATCGCTTTTGTGTTGCTGGTGGCAGTATTCTTGTGGGGTGTTGACAATATCTTGTCTGTACTTGTGAAGAATTTGCTCAGCTAAGAAGGAACGTGACGATGGCGATGCGGTGGTACGGCGTACATACATATTCAGGATTCGAGAATAAGGTTAAGCTGAATCTTGAAGAACGAATTAAGATGTTGGGAGCTGAGGACCTCTTTGGTGAGGTTCTGGTTCCGTCCGAAGTGGTCGTTGAGCTAAAGAATGGCGAGCGTAAGACTTCCACCCGGAAGTTTTTCCCTGGCTATATTTTAGTTCAAATGGAACTGAATAATGAAACGTGGCATATCGTTAAGGATACGGCCAAGGTAACCGGTTTCGTCGGCGGTGGCACAACCCCGCCCCCCATTCCTGATGCGGAAGTTGAGAAAATTACAGCGCGGATGGAAGAGGGAGCAGAGCGTCCCAAGCCGAAAGTGCAGTATGAAGTCGGTGAAACGGTACGTGTTGTTGATGGCCCGTTTCTCAATTTTACCGGTATTGTTGAAGATGTTAAGCCTGACAAGGGCAAGCTTAAGGTCATGGTAAGTATTTTTGGCCGTGTTACCCCTGTTGAGCTGGATTTTATACAGGTTGAAAAGACCAGTTAGGCTGGGCAAATAGTTAAGGAGTAGGTAATGGCCAAGAAAGTAGTTGGACAAATTAAGCTGCAAATTCCGGCGGGTAAGGCAAACCCTTCACCTCCTGTCGGCCCGGCACTGGGTCAGCATGGTGTCAACATTATGGAATTCTGCAAGGCATTCAATGCCAAGACGCAAAGCGAAGATGGGATGATTATTCCCGTCGTGATCACCGTCTATGCAGACCGGTCTTTCAGCTTTATCACCAAGACCCCACCGGCAGCCGTTCTGCTGCTGAAGGCGGCTAAAATTGCCAAAGGGTCCGGAGTCCCCAACAAGAACAAGGTTGGGAAGGTAACGATGGATCAGGTTCTTGAGATTGCACGTCTTAAGATGCCGGATCTGAATGCATTTGATGAAGACGCGGCTGTGCGCACCATTGCAGGTACCGCACGCAGTATGGGTCTTGAAGTCGAATAAAGTTGGAGTGACAGCACATGGCTACAGGTAAAAACAGTATCGCTGCAAAAGCAAAGGTTGACAGAGCTGTTGCTTATTCATTGAGTGACGCCGTTGAATTGGTCAAAGGAGCCGCTTTTGCCAAGTTTGATGAAACCGTTGATTTGACCGTACGTCTCGGGGTTGACCCTCGTAAAGCCGATCAAATGGTTCGTGGTGCAGTTGTACTTCCCCACGGTTTGGGTAAGTCGGTCCGCGTTCTGGTGTTCGCCAAAGGTGAAAAAGCACAGGAAGCTCTCGATGCCGGTGCCGATTTTGTCGGTGGTGATGATCTCGTTGAGAAAATCCAGGGCGGTTGGTTCGAGTTCGACACCGCGATCGCGACTCCGGACATGATGGGCGTTGTTGGTAAGATTGGTCGTCTTCTTGGTCCTCGCGGCCTGATGCCTAACCCGAAGGTGGGAACCGTTACCTTTGATGTTGGTCGCGCCGTCGGCGAGTCCAAATCGGGTAAGGTTGAATACCGTGTTGAAAAAGCCGGCATTATTCACGCACCGGTAGGTAAGGTGTCGTTTGATGCCGACAAGCTTCAGGAAAATGTTGTTTCTCTGATGGATGCACTGATCAAAGCCAAGCCGTCAACGGCAAAAGGAACCTACCTGAAAAAAATCAGCCTCTCAAGCACCATGGGGCCTGGTGTTCTGGTTGACGTTCCCGGTGTTCAGGCACTTGTAAAATAACACAACTGAAGAAACGCTATAACCAGCAGTGCCGGAGATTCTCCGGTGCTGTTGTTTAGTAAGTTCCCTGTCGAAGACAGTAGGTACCCTGTGGTTTAAAGACCGATGCGCCTGCCGAGACTGAAAAAGACCACTCCGTGATCTTCCTTCGGTTTTCAACGACTGAACAGGGAGTATTACTTCTAGAAATCTAGGAAAGGAGGAGAGTGGATGGCTACAGATAGCAAGGTACAACTTGTTGAGGAATTTGCTGCCAAACTGGCTACGGCTAAAGCTGCGTTTGTCGCTGACTATCGTGGGCTGAATGTCGATCAGGTCAATGAACTTCGCGGCAAATTGCGCGATGCCGGTGTTGAATATCGTGTTGTAAAAAACACCCTGCTTCGTCTGGCTGCGAAAGGAACTGACTTTGAGTGTTTAAGTGAGTATCTTCAAGGTCCGAATGCGATTGCAATTGCCCAGGAAGATCCTGTTGCTCCGGCAAAGGTTCTGTCTGAGTACGCCAAAGACAGCAAGTTTTTTGAACTGAAAACTGCGGTTCTTGAAGGCAAAATCCTTAATGAAGCTGAGATTAAGGCATTGGCTGAGCTGCCGAGCCGCGAGGTTCTGCTGGGCAAAATGCTTGGGTCGATCAATGCTCCGGTATCCAATTTTGTTGGTGTACTGGCTGCAGTGCCCCGTTCTCTGGTCCAGGTACTTGGTGCCATTAGAGACCAGAAAGCGGCATAGTTTTTAAACGAAGAGATTTATTTCATCATATTGACGGAGAAAAATCATGGCTGATATTACAAAAGAGCAAGTAATTGAATTTATCGAGAACATGTCTGTTCTTGAGCTGTCTGAACTGGTAAAAGAACTCGAAGACAAGTTCGGCGTTTCCGCTGCAGCCCCTGTTGCTGTTGCTGCTGCCGGTCCTGCTGGTGATGCCGGTGGTGCTGCTGCTGAAGAGAAATCTGAGTTTGACGTTGTCCTCACCGGTGCCGGCGACAAGAAAATCAACGTGATCAAAGTTGTTCGTGCTGTAACCGGCCTGGGCCTCAAAGAAGCCAAGGAAATGGTTGACGGTGCTCCGAGCACGGTTAAAGAAGCTGCCGCCAAAGAAGAAGCTGAAGACATTAAGAAACAACTCGAAGAAGCTGGCGCTTCTGTCGAGCTCAAGTAGTAAATCCCTCGATATTTCTGCACGAAGCCAAGGTCGTATTTGCGGCCTTGGCTGTTCTACGTTCTTTTCTTAAGGAGTGGCCATGGCTTATTCGATCGCGAATAACCAGTTATTGCGCAAGCATTTTTCTGAAATTCAGCGAATTATCGAAATTCCCAATCTAATCGATATTCAGAAAAACTCGTATAAACGCTTTCTTCAGGCGGATCTGCCTGCTTCTGCCCGTCAGAATATCGGTCTTGAAGCGGTTTTTCGTTCCGTTTTTCCCATCCGCGACTTCAGTGAAACTTGTTCCTTGGAATACGTTTCTTATGTGCTGGAAGTCCCTAAATACGATGTCGAAGAGTGCCATCAGCGTGGTATGACCTTTGCCGCTCCGGTGAAAGTCCGTGTCCGTCTTGTTTCGTGGGATGTTGACAAGGATACCGGTGTGCAGTCAATTCGCGATATCAAGGAGCAGGAAGTTTACTTCGGTGAAATCCCCTTGATGACTGAAAACGGCACCTTTATCATAAATGGCACCGAGCGGGTTATCGTCAGCCAGCTGCATCGCTCCCCCGGTGTTTTTTACGATCACGATAAAGGTAAAACCCATTCCAGCGGCAAGCTTCTCTACAATGCCCGGGTGATTCCTTATCGTGGTTCGTGGCTCGATTTTGATTTTGACCACAAAGATATCCTCTATGTACGTATTGACCGTCGTCGCAAGTTGCCGGCCACCGTGCTGTTGCAGGCGCTTGGTTACAGTGCAGAGGAGCTTTTAAAATATTACTACGATATCGAAACGCTGCAGATCAATACTGACGGCTACTCCAAGACGGTGAATCTTGATCTGCTTGCCGGTCAGCGCACCGTTCTTGATGTTGTTGCTCCGAATGGTGATGTGCTGGTTAAGGCCAATCGCAAATTCACCAAAGCTGCTGTTCGCAAAATTTCCGAAAGCGGGCTGGAAACAATTGCCATTGATGAGAGTGAAGTTCTCGGCAAGGTTGTCGCTACGGATGTGATCGACACGGAGACCGGTGAAATTCTCATCGAGTGTAATCAGGAACTGACCGAAACCGGTATTCAGTTGCTGCGTGAAAAAGGGATTACCTCGGTAGAGATCCTGTTTATCGATAACCTGTATGTCGGCCCTTACTTGCGTGATACGTTGTTACAGGACACTGTTAACAACCCTGAAGATGCAATGATCGAGATTTACCGTCGTTTGCGTCCGGGTGATCCGCCGACAGTGCGTAGTGCCACGGCCTTGTTTGAAGGGTTGTTCTTCAATTCCGAGCGCTATGACTTGTCCGTCGTCGGTCGCTTGAAGTTGAACTATAAGCTCGGTGTGGAAACGCCACTTGAGCACCGTACTCTGACCAAGGAAGACATTCTTGAGGTGGTCCGTTACCTGATTGACCTGCGCAACGGCAAAGGTCATGTCGATGATATCGACCATCTGGGTAATCGTCGTGTGCGTGCCGTTGGTGAATTGCTGGAAAACCAGTATCGCGTCGGCCTGGTGCGGATGGAACGTGCGATCAAGGAGCGAATGAGCCTGCAGGAAGTTGACAGTCTTATGCCTCATGACCTGATCAACTCCAAGCCGGTGTCCGCCGTGGTCAAAGAGTTCTTCGGTTCGTCACAGCTGTCCCAGTTTATGGATCAGACCAATCCACTGTCTGAAATTACCCATAAACGTCGGCTCTCGGCTCTCGGACCTGGCGGTCTGACACGTGAACGTGCCGGTTTTGAGGTGCGTGACGTTCATCCGACGCATTATGGTCGTGTCTGCCCGATCGAGACTCCTGAGGGCCCGAACATCGGTCTGATTGCATCGTTGTCTACCTATGCCCGCATCAATGAGCATGGTTTTGTTGAGACGCCGTATCGTCTGGTTCAGGACGGCCGTGTCACCAGTGAGATCAAGTACTTCTCAGCTCTGGAAGAGGAAGGGCATGCCATTGCCCAGGCCAATGCCGAGCTGGATGATGATGGTTGCTTTGTCAATGAGGTCATCAATGCCCGTCAGAACGGTGAGTTCATGATGTTGCGCCGTGAAGAGATTCAGCTGATGGACGTCTCGCCCAAGCAGTTGGTCTCCGTTGCGGCAGCACTGATCCCGTTCCTGGAAAATGATGACGCCAACCGTGCGTTGATGGGATCGAACATGCAGCGTCAGGCGGTTCCGTTGTTGCGTGCTGATGCTCCCCTGGTCGGTACCGGGATGGAACGCATTGTCGCCCATGATTCCGGTGCTGCCGTTGTTGCGCGTCATGACGGTGTCGTCGAATCGGTCGACGCATCACGTATTGTTGTGCGCATTGATGAAGGGCAGGATGACGAGACGGGAACCGGGGTTGATATTTACAACCTGATTAAGTTTATCCGTTCCAACCAGAACACCTGTCTGAATCAGAAGCCGATTGTTGAGGTGGGTGATCGTGTCGAGCGTGGGGCCATTATTGCGGATGGTCCGTCCACTCAGTGGGGTGAATTGGGCTTGGGGCAGAATGTGCTGGTCGCCTTCATGCCTTGGGAAGGGTACAACTTCGAGGACTCCATCCTGATTTCCGAGAAGCTGGTTAAGGAGGACCGTTACACCTCGATCCATATCGAAGAGTTTGAGTGTGTCGCCCGTGATACCAAGCTCGGCAAGGAAGAAATTACCGACGATATTCCCAATCTCGGTGACGATGCCCTGAAAGATCTCGATGAAAGCGGAATTATCCGTATCGGAGCCGAGGTCAAGCCGGGTGATATTCTGGTGGGTAAAATTACGCCGAAGGGTGAAACGCAACTGTCTCCTGAAGAGAAGTTGCTGCGTGCCATCTTTGGAGAAAAAGCCGGTGATGTTCGTGATACGTCGTTGCGGGTTCCGCCTGGCGTTGAAGGGGTTGTGATCGGCGCCCGTGTCTTCTCACGTAAGGGCTCTGATAAGGATAGTCGCACGGAGAAGATTGAGCAGCATGAGATCGATAAACTGCTCAAAGACCAGAATGATGAAATCCGCATTATTCGTGAGTCGGCACGTCACAAGCTGACCGACTTGCTGGTCGGCAACAAGCTGGCTGCGTCCATTACCGGAGATGACGGCAAGGTTCTGCTGAAGAAAAACAGCGTTCTTGACGCCGAACAACTCGAAGGTCTGCCCGTCGCGCGTTTCCAGGAAATCTCCCTGGTTGATGGTGAAGCGATTGAAGATCGCGTCGCTGAACTGATGCGCGGTCTGGCCGATCGTGAAGAGCTGATTAAGCGGGTCTTCTCCGATAAAATTGACAAGATCAAGCGCGGCGACGATTTGCCTCCCGGCGTGATTAAGATGGTCAAAATTTATATCGCCATCAAACGTAAGCTGTCGGTAGGTGATAAAATGGCCGGGCGTCACGGTAATAAGGGTGTCCTGTCACGAATTCTGCCTGTTGAGGATATGCCTTACACGGAAGACGGTACGCCGGTTGAGATTGTTCTGAATCCGTTGGGTGTTCCTTCCCGTATGAATGTCGGTCAGATTCTCGAAATCCACCTGGGTCTGGCGGCGCGTGGTCTGGGTAATCAGATTCAGGACGTCCTCGATCGACAACATACCCACAATGAACTTCGCGAGAAGATCAAGGATGTTTATGACGATCAGGAACTGAATCCGTTCCTTGACGACTTGTCGGAACAGGATGTCAACAAGCTGGCCAAGCGCCTGGCTCCCGGAATTCCGATGGCGACACCGGTTTTTGAGGGTGTCAGCGAGGCCATGATCAAAGAACAGATTTCCCGTTCCGGATACTCTCCGTCAGGGCAAATGACCCTGTACAACGGTAAGACGGGCGAAGCGTTCAAAGAAAAAGTCACCGTCGGTATCATGTACATGTTGAAGTTGCATCACTTGGTTGATGACAAAATTCATGCGCGGAGTATCGGTCCTTACAGTCTGGTCACCCAGCAACCGTTGGGCGGTAAGGCTCAATTCGGTGGCCAGCGTCTGGGTGAGATGGAAGTGTGGGCCATGGAAGCCTATGGCGCCTCCCATGCTCTGCAGGAATTCCTGACGGTCAAATCCGACGATGTTGCCGGCCGGACACGTATGTATGAAGCGATTGTCAAAGGTCGTCATACCCTGGAAGCAGGGTTGCCGGAGTCGTTTAACGTTCTCATCAAAGAGCTGCAGTCTTTGTGTCTTGATGTGGAACTGTTGGAAGACGAAGACAAGTAATCTGCCATCCCTTGAGGAGATGAGTTTTGGAAGATATTTTCAGCTTATTTGAGCGTCCTAAAGATCCGTTGAGTTTTGACACGATCCGTTTGTCTCTTTCTTCACCTGAGACGATTCGTGAGCGCTCTTTTGGTGAAGTAAAGAAACCGGAGACGATCAACTACCGGACCTTTAAACCGGAACGCGATGGCCTGTTTTGCGCGAAGATTTTCGGCCCGGTCAAAGACTACGAGTGTAACTGCGGTAAATATAAGCGCATGAAACACCGTGGCATTGTCTGTGAGAAGTGTGGTGTTGAAGTCATTCCCAGCAAGGTGCGTCGTGAGCGTCTTGCCCACATCGACCTCGCTTGTCCGGTGGCGCATATCTGGTTTTTGAAATCCTTGCCGTCGCGCATCGGTACGTTGCTGGATATGACCTTGAAAGAACTGGAAAAGGTTCTTTATTTCGAAGCCTATGTTGTGCTCGACAAGGGCGACAGTCAGCTTGAAGTCGGTCAGATCCTGACGGAAGACAAATATCGTGAGCTGATGGATGAGTTTGCCGGCCAGTTCACCGCAAGCATGGGTGCTGAAGCGGTTCGCGAGTTGTTGGCGGCCCTGGATCTCGAAGAGATTGCCGAAGAGTTGCGTGTTGAAATGCGCGAGTCATCCAGTGAGGCCAAACGTAAAAAAGTGGCCAAGCGTCTCAAGGTAATCAATGCGTTTACCCGCAGCGGCAATCGTCCCGAGTGGATGATCCTGGAAACCATCCCGGTGTTGCCTCCCGAGTTACGTCCTCTGGTGCCTCTGGATGGTGGCCGTTTCGCCACCTCGGACCTGAATGATCTGTATCGCCGGGTGATCAACCGCAATAACCGCCTGAAGCGCCTGATGGAGTTGCGTGCTCCCGAGGTCATTATCCGTAATGAAAAACGGATGCTGCAGGAAGCCGTTGATGCCTTGTTTGATAACGGTCGCCGTGGTCGTGCCATTACCGGTCCCAATAAGCGTCCGCTCAAGTCGCTTTCTGATATGCTCAAAGGTAAGGGCGGTCGCTTCCGTCAGAACCTGTTGGGTAAGCGTGTCGACTACTCCGGTCGTTCGGTTATCGTTGTCGGCCCTGAGCTTAAGTTGCATCAGTGTGGATTGCCGAAGAAAATGGCGCTGGAGCTGTTCAAGCCGTTTATCTACAACAAGCTGGAAGAGCGCGGTTTCTGCACTACGATTAAAAGCGCTAAAAAGCTCGTCGAGAAAGAAAAAGGCGAGGTCTGGGACGTTCTTGAGGAAGTGATCAAAGAACACCCGGTGATGCTCAACCGTGCTCCGACGTTGCACCGTCTCGGTATTCAGGCGTTTGAGCCGGTACTGGTCGAAGGTAAGGCGATTCAGCTGCATCCGTTGGTATGTACTGCCTTCAATGCTGACTTTGACGGTGACCAGATGGCGGTGCATTTGCCGTTGTCCATCGAAAGTCAGATTGAAGCCCGCGTGCTGATGATGTCGACGAACAACATCCTGTCGCCGGCTAACGGTAAACCAATCATCGTGCCGTCTCAGGATATGATCCTCGGCATCTATTATATGTCGCGAATCCGTCCTTTTGTTCAGGGCTCCGGTAAGATTTTTGCCTCGGAAAGTGAAGTACGTATTGCTTATGATTCCGGCGAGGTCGATCTCCAGGCCGGGGTCAAGGTGCGTATGAGTCGTGCGGAAGGGTGCGACCCTGAGCTGATCGAGACCTCGATCGGTCGTGTGCTGCTGCGCGAAGTTGTGCCTCCGGTAATTCCGTTTGATTACATTAACAAGGTCATGACCAAAAAACAGGTTGCTGAGCTGGTGGACGCAAGTTTCCGTCTGGCAGGCAACAAGGAGACCGTTATTCTGGCCGACCGTCTTAAGCAGACAGGTTACCGCTTCTCGACCATCGCCGGTATCTCGATCTGCCTGGACAATATGGTGGTTCCGGAGTCCAAGCAGGACTACATTGATGCTGCTGTCGCCGAAGTCACGGAAATTCAGAATCAGTACACCGAGGGTTTGATTACCGACGGCGAACGTTACAACAAGGTGGTTGATATCTGGGCCAAGTGTACAGAGGATATTGCCTCGACCATGTTGGGCGACCTGTCTGTGGATCGTTTTGAGTCCGAGTCCGGCGAGACGGTTGAAGCCTCTTCGTTCAATGCCATCCATATGATGGCTGATTCGGGTGCTCGTGGTAGTGCTCAGCAGATTCGTCAGCTGGCCGGTATGCGTGGTTTGATGGCGAAGCCGTCCGGTGAGATCATTGAAACACCGATTACCGCGAACTTCCGCGAAGGCCTGACCGTACTCCAGTACTTCATTTCAACCCACGGTGCGCGTAAGGGTCTGGCGGATACCGCACTCAAAACCGCCAACTCCGGTTACCTGACCCGTCGTCTGGTTGACGTTGCGCAGGATGCCATTATTACTGAAAAAGATTGCGGCACCATTGACGGCATTCTGGTCAGCTCTCTGACCGAGGGTGGCGAGGTGATTGAATCTCTCGGTGACCGGATTCTCGGTCGTGCGGCGCTGGAAGATGTCTGTGATCCAGTGACCGGCGAGGTGATTGTTGCCGCCAACCAGGAGATTGATGAAGTCCTGGTGAATAAAATCGAGCAGGCCGGTATTGAGAAGCTCTATATTCGCTCCGTGTTGACCTGTAAAAGTCGTCACGGCATCTGCGCCACCTGCTACGGTCGCGACCTGGCCCGTGGCCATATGGTCAACCTTGGTGAGGCGGTCGGTGTTATTGCCGCGCAATCCATTGGTGAGCCGGGTACGCAGCTGACGATGCGGACTTTCCACATTGGTGGTACGGCATCGCGCCGTGCGGAACAGACCTCTCTGGAGGCGCGCTTTGACGGTGAATTGCAGTTCAGTAACCTGAAAACCGTTGTCGACCGTGAAGGCCATCATGTTGTCATGAGTCGTAACGGCGAAATTGTCATCGTCGATGAAACCGGCCGTGAGCGGGAACGCCATGCGCTGGTTTATGGCTCACGCGTCATGTTTGATCCCGGCACAAAGATCACAACGGGCACCTTGCTGGCCGAGTGGGATCCGTACACCATGCCGATTCTCACCGAGGTGAGTGGTCGGGTTCACTTTGGCGACGTCATCAGTGGCGTAACCATGGACGAAAAAGTGGATGATGTTACCGGTCTGTCGCGTAAGGTTATTATTGAATCAAAAGCGACGGACAAGCGTCCCCGCCTGACTTTGAAGGATGAAGAGGGGCGCTCGGTGAAGTTGCCCAATGGCTTGGCCGCTCGTTACATGTTGCCGGTGGGCGCCAATATTATCATTCCTGAGGATGAGATGGTCCAGGCCGGTGACGTCCTGGCCAAGATTCCTCGAGAAACCACGAAAACCAAGGATATTACCGGTGGTTTGCCGCGCGTTGCCGAGCTGTTTGAAGCACGCAAACCTAAAGAGTTTGCTGTTCTCACTGAAATTGACGGTGTGGTGACCTTTGGTAAAGACTCCAAAGGCAAACGTAAGGTTGTTGTGACTCCGGAAGTCGGCGAGCCGATCGAATACCTGATTCCCAAGGGCAAGCATATTAATGTCCATGAAGGGGATAATGTTCTGGCCGGCGAACCGCTGATGGACGGACCGCGCAACCCGCACGATATTCTGCGTGTCCTGGGCGAGAAGGAGTTGGCCAAGTATCTGGTTGACGAGGTTCAGGAGGTTTATCGTCTGCAGGGTGTTGCTATCAACGACAAGCACATTGAGACGATTGTTCGTCAGATGCTGCGTCGTGTTCGCATTCGTGAAGTGGGTGATACGGACTTCCTGTTGGATGATCAGGTTTCCCGTGTTGAGTTTGAAATAGAAAACGAGCGGGTCATGGAACAAGATGGTCAGCCCGCCGTTGGTGAGCCGATCATGCTGGGTATTACCAAGGCCTCTTTGTCAACGGAGTCGTTTATCTCAGCGGCGTCGTTCCAGGAGACCACCAAGGTGCTCACTCAGGCATCCATTGAGGGCAAGGTCGACCATCTGCGCGGCCTGAAAGAAAACGTCATCATGGGGCGCCTGATTCCTGCCGGTACCGGTATCGTCAAATATCGCAGTGCGACATTGCTGACACCGGAGCCGGAAGAAGAAGTGGTTGATGTGGAGGAAGCAGAGGCTGAAGAAGCTGCTTCGGCGGAAGAAGTTTCCGAGTAAACTCGACGTTTTACAATAAAAAATGCAAAACAATAACAACTGCCTTGACAATCGTTGGGGCAGTTGTTATTGTTCGCGGGTTTCCCCTCTGGGGGAATACGTTCTTTCAATTCTGTGAATAGTAATTTCGGGAGTAAGAAATGCCGACAATTAATCAGCTGATCCGTAATGGACGCAAAAGAAAAGAGAAGAAGTCGACAGCGCCTGCGCTTAAATCAAATCCGCAGCGGCGCGGTGTATGTACGCGTGTATATACTACGACCCCGAAGAAGCCGAACTCGGCTTTGAGGAAAGTTGCTCGTGTGCGTCTTACAAATGGCATCGTTGTGACCTCGTATATTCCTGGCGTTGGCCATAATCTGCAAGAGCACTCCGTTGTTCTGGTGCGTGGCGGCCGTGTTAAGGACTTGCCTGGTGTTCGTTACCATATCGTTCGCGGTTCTCTCGACCTCGCGGGTGTTCAGGGTCGTATGCAGGGTCGTTCCAAGTATGGTGCTAAGCGTCCTAAGTAGGACTTATCGTTTTAGGGAAGAGGTAGTCAGGTATGCCTAGAAGAAGAGAAGTTGCAAAGCGGATCGTTCTTGCTGATCCTAAATATAATGACCGGTTGGTAACCAAGTTTGTCAACAGTCTGATGTTGGGTGGCAAGAAGAGTGTTGCTGAGAAAATTGTTTACGGCGCGTTTGATTTGATTTCTGAGCGCAGTGGTGAAGAACCTCTGGATGTCTTTAAGAAGGCGTTTGAGAATGTTCGCCCGATGCTCGAGGTTAAGTCTCGTCGTGTTGGCGGTTCAACTTACCAGGTGCCTGTTGAGGTGCGTCCTGATCGTCGCAATGCGCTGGTTATTCGTTGGGTGCTGGCGGCTTCGCGTGGTCGTGGTGAGAAGACCATGTGTGAGCGCTTGGCGGCGGAGCTTCTTGATGCAGCGAATAATCGCGGTGCATCGGTGAAGAAGAAGGAAGATACGCATCGCATGGCAGAGGCGAATAAGGCCTTTGCTCATTATCGCTGGTAACGGATTGTTTCTGGGAGGAAGTTGAGCTGTGGCACGTCAAGTATCTCTTGCTAAAACACGCAATATCGGCATTATGGCACACATTGATGCCGGTAAGACGACAACGACTGAGCGGATTCTGTATTATACAGGTGTCTCTCATAAAATCGGTGAGGTCCATGATGGGGCAGCGACCATGGACTGGATGGAACAGGAGCAGGAGCGCGGAATTACTATTACCTCAGCTGCTACCACCTGTTTTTGGAAAGACAATCGTATAAATATTATTGATACCCCGGGTCACGTTGACTTTACGATCGAGGTTGAACGCTCTTTGCGTGTTCTCGATGGTTCTGTTGCCGTATTCTGTTCTGTTGGCGGCGTTGAGCCCCAGTCTGAAACGGTATGGCGTCAGGCCGACAAGTATGGGGTTCCTCGTCTGGCTTTTGTTAATAAGATGGATCGTATCGGCGCTGACTTTCAGCGTGGTGTTGACATGATGCGTGACCGTCTTGGTGCCAATCCTGTGCCTCTTCAGCTGCCTATCGGTAAGGAAGACTACTTCAAGGGGGTTGTTGACCTGGTCGAGATGAAAGCGTTTGTCTGGGATGATGAGTCTCTCGGCGCGAACTTTGACGAAGTTGAGATTCCGGCTGAAATGGCGGATGATGTTGAGGCTGCTCGTGAAGCCATGCTCGAAGAATTGTGTACGCACGATGAAGAGCTGATGGAGAAATATCTCGGTGGCGAAGAGCTGACGGTTGCTGAAATTAAAACGGCAATTCGTACGGCGACCATCGATCTGCATATTAATCCCGTTCTGTGTGGTAGTGCCTTTAAGAATAAAGGTGTTCAGCACTTGCTGGATGCAGTCGTTGATTACATGCCCTGTCCGACCGACGTGCCGCCGATTGAGGGTGTTGATCCTAAGGGTAATGAAATTACCCGCCCTGCAGATGATGAGGGTCCGTTCGCGGCTCTGGCTTTTAAAATCATGACTGACCCGTTCGTTGGTCAGCTGTCTTTCTTCCGTGTTTATTCCGGTGTTGCTGAGGCGGGTTCTTCTGTGTTGAACTCCACTAAGGGCAAAAAAGAGCGTCTCGGTCGTATTCTGAAGATGCATGCCAATAAGCGTGAAGAAATTAAGCAGGTTTACTCTGGTGATATTGCTGCTGCCGTTGGTCTGAAATATACCACGACAGGTGATACGCTGTGTAATCCCGATGAAGAGTGTCTGCTTGAAGCGATGGAATTCCCGGATCCGGTTATTCATATTGCTGTTGAGCCGAAGACGAAGAGTGACCAGGAAAAGATGGGTGTCGCTCTGGGTAAGCTGCTGGCTGAGGACCCTTCGCTTGGTGTCCGCACGGATGAAGAGACTGGACAGACGATCCTTTCAGGCATGGGTGAGCTTCACCTTGAGGTTATTATTGATCGCCTGAAGCGTGAGTTTAAGGTTGAGGCCAATGTTGGCGCACCTCAGGTTGCGTATCGTGAGTCGATTACCAAAACCGTTGAGGTTCAGGGCAAGTTTGTCCGTCAGTCTGGTGGTCGTGGTCAGTATGGCGATTGCTGGTTGCGGATTGAGCCTCAGGAGCCTGGCGTTGGTTTTGAGTTTGTTGATGCCATTAAGGGTGGTGTTATTCCCCGTGAGTACATCCCTGCTGTTGGTAAAGGTGCTGAAGAGGCATCGCAGAATGGTGTTCTTGCCGGCTTCCCGATTGTTGATGTCAAGGTTACTGTTTATGACGGTTCTTACCATGATGTTGACTCCAGTGAGATGGCGTTTAAAATTGCCGGTTCTATGGGCTTTAAAGAGGGCGCCGCTAAGGCTGGCCCGGCCCTGCTTGAGCCGATGATGGCCGTTGAGGTTGTCGTCCCGGAAGAATATATGGGTGATGTTATTGGCGACCTGAATAGTCGTCGCGGCAAAGTTCAGGGGATGGATTCCCGTGGCGGAGCACAGGTTATTAATGCCCATGTCCCTCTGGCGAGTATGTTTGGGTATGCCACCGAGCTGCGCAGTATGACGCAGGGTCGTGCAACGTATTCAATGGTGTTTGACCACTATGATCAAGTGCCTAAAGCGATTTCTGAAGAGATTATCGCCAAAGTGAAAGGCTAAGGAGCAAAGTCATGGCAAAGGAAAAATTTGAAAGAACTAAGCCCCATGTCAACATCGGTACGATTGGCCACGTTGACCATGGAAAGACCACACTGACTGCAGCAATCACCAAAGTAATGGCTGGTCTCGGTCAGGCGGAAGCCCGCGCATTTGATCAAATTGACAACGCTCCTGAAGAGCGTGAGCGTGGTATTACCATCGCAACAGCTCACGTTGAGTATGAGACGGAAACCCGTCACTATGCTCACGTTGACTGCCCTGGTCACGCCGACTACGTTAAAAATATGATCACTGGTGCAGCGCAGATGGACGGCGCTATTCTGGTTTGCTCTGCCGCTGACGGCCCCATGCCTCAGACGCGTGAGCATATCCTGCTCGCTCGTCAGGTTGGTGTTCCCGCCATTGTCGTGTTCCTGAACAAGGCTGACATGGTTGACGACGAAGAGCTGATGGAACTGGTTGAGCTGGAAGTACGTGAGCTGCTGTCCGCTTATGACTTTCCCGGCGACGACCTGCCCATCGTGGCTGGTTCCGCCCTCAAGGCGCTTGAGTGTGAAACCGGTGCTCCCGAAGAGCAGTGCATCATCGATCTGATGAAGGAAGTTGATGCCTACGTTCCCGAGCCGGAGCGTGCCATTGATCAACCGTTCCTGATGCCTGTTGAGGACGTCTTCTCCATCTCCGGTCGTGGTACGGTTGCTACCGGTCGTGTTGAGAGTGGTATTATCAAGGTTGGTGAGGAAGTTGAGATTGTTGGTATGAAAGACACCAGCAAGACCACCGTTACCGGCGTAGAGATGTTCCGCAAGCTGCTCGATCAAGGTCAAGCAGGCGACAATGTTGGTCTGCTGCTGCGCGGTGTTAAGCGCGAAGACATCGAGCGTGGCCAAGTCTTAGCCAAGCCCGGCAGCATCACCCCTCACACCAAGTTCAAGGCTGAAGCCTACATCCTGACTAAAGAAGAAGGTGGTCGTCATACTCCTTTCTTCAAGGGCTATCGTCCTCAGTTCTATTTCCGCACCACTGACGTTACCGGTGTTGTAGAGCTGCCCGAAGGTGTTGAGATGGTTATGCCTGGCGACAATATCGCCATGTCCGTCGAAATGATCACCCCGATCGCCATGGACAAAGAGCTGCGCTTCGCGATTCGCGAAGGTGGTCGTACTGTCGGCGCCGGTGTTGTTAGTGAAATTATTGAGTAATTGAGGTTACACATGTCCAGCCAGAAAATAAGAATTCGCCTGAAGGCGTACGATCATAAGCTGCTCGATATGGCAGTGAATGAAATTGTTGATACGGTTAAGCGGACGGGGTCCCATCTTGCCGGCCCGATTCCCCTGCCGACAGTGATCAACAAATATTGTGTACTGCGTGGCCCCCACGTAAACAAGAAAAGCCGTGAGCAGTTTGAAATCCGTACTCACAAGCGGCTGTTGGATATTCTCGACCCTACACAGCAGACAGTGGATGCTCTGATGAAGCTTGACCTTTCAGCAGGTGTCTTTGTTGAAATCAAGCTGTAGTACGAATTGTTTTTGATAAGGATAGTATGATGGTTAACGGAATTCTGGGAAAAAAACTGGGCATGACCCAGATATTTACCGAAAGCGGTACGCGCATCCCTGTGACGGTTATTGAGGCTGGTCCTTGCACGGTTGTGCAAAAAAAAGTCGTCGATACGGATGGCTATGATGCAGTACAGCTCGGTTTTGGCGAACAGAAGGCCCATCGGATCAACAAACCCAAAATGGGACATTTCAAAAAAGCCGGTAAAGGCGTATTTTCCACTCTGCGTGAGATGGATGGTGAAATTGCCGATTTGGATGTTGGTGCTGAGATTGCCTGTGGCGACGTTTTTTCAGCCGGGGATCTCGTAGATGTTATGGGAACCAGTAAAGGTAAGGGGTTTCAGGGTGTTATAAAACGCTGGAACTTCGCAGGCGGTCGCAGTACACACGGTTCCAAGTTTCATCGTGCTCCCGGTGCGATTGGTTGCAGTGCCTGGCCTTCTCGTGTGTTTAAGGGTAAGAAAATGGCGGGCCAGATGGGCAACGAGCGTGTTACGATTCAGAATTTGGAAATCGTGGATGTTCGCGCTGATCAGAACCTGATCCTGGTGAAGGGCGCAATTCCCGGCCCTAAAAACGGTCTGGTAACGATCCGTAAAGCCATTAAGGCTTAATTCCGGGCTGTTAGAGATACAGGAGATATTAGCATGGCAAAAGTAACTGTTTATGATATGCAAAAAAACCAGGTTTCAGAGCGCGAGCTGAACGAAGTCGTTTTTGACGCTGAGGTTCGTCCTTATCTGGTGCACGATATGGTTCGATATCAACTCGCTGCACGTCGTCAGGGAACCTCTGCATGTAAAAATCGTGCCGCTGTTGCGGGCGGGGGAAAGAAGCCGTTCAAGCAGAAGGGTACGGGTAATGCGCGTCAGGGAACGATTACTGCTCCCAATCATGTTGGCGGTGGTGTTGCCTTTGGTCCGGCTCCGCGTGACTACGCGTTTAAGTTGAATCGCAAAGTTAAAAAGCTGGCTCTGTGTTCGGCGCTGTCCTCTCGTTTTCAGGAGCAGAAGCTGACCGTACTGTCAGAACTCAAGCTTGATTCTATCAGCACAAAAAGCTTCAAGCAGGTTGTGGATCGCTTTGAACTCAAGGATGCCCTCGTTGTTATCGATGCAGCGAATCCTGAGGTTGAACTCTCAGCGCGTAATCTTCGCAATGTCAAAGTGTTGCGTGCTGAAGGGGTTAACGTTTATGACGTGATGAAGTACTCCAACCTGGTTTTAACTGAAGGCGCTGTAGAGCAGCTGGAAGGAGCGTTGGCGTAATGAAACCTTTACATCACATTATCAAAAAGCCGCTGGTTACCGAGAAGACTGCGATTCAGAAAGAAGAGGGTCGCGTGGTTGTTTTTGAAGTAGCTAAAGATGCAAACAAGATTGAAATCAAACAGGCTGTGGAAAAAGCTTTCGATGTCAAGGTTGATGATGTCAATACGATGATCGTCGCCGGCAAAGTAAAGCGCGTTGGTCGACAATTCGGCAAGCGCCCTAATCGGAAGAAAGCATATGTAACTCTCGCTGAAGGCAGCAACATCGACTTCTTTGGCGTGTGATGACAGTCTAAGGGATACGGAGTAAGAATAATGGCGATCAAAAAGTTTAAGCCGACCTCGCCGGGGCGCCGCCACATGACAGCCTCAACTTTTGAGGAGGTAACCACAGCGACACCTGAAAAGTCACTTTTGGAACCTCTGAAGAAGTCTGGCGGACGCAATAACAACGGACGAATTACAAAGCGCCACACAGGCGGTGGTCACAAGCGCAAGTACCGCGTTATTGACTTCAAGCGGGACAAGAAAGAAATCCCGGCACGCGTGGTTTCCATTGAATATGACCCGAACCGTTCAGCACGCATTGCTCTGCTGAGCTATGTCGACGGTGAGAAGCGTTACATCCTCGCTCCTGTCGGTCTTGAGGTCGGTGCACAAGTCGTTGCCAGTGAGTCGGCGGATATTCAGCCGGGTAACGCCATGGCAATTCGTGCGATTCCTTTGGGTACCTGGGTTCACAATGTTGAACTGAAGGTTGGCAAAGGTGGTCAGCTGGCGCGCAGTGCCGGCGCGTATGCCATGATCGCCGCCAAAGAGGGCCGTTATGCTCAGCTGCGACTGCCTTCCGGCGAAGTTCGTCTGGTGCTGCAGGAGTGCTGTGCAACCATCGGCCAGGTTGGTAATACGGATCATGAAAATGTCAAGATCGGTAAAGCGGGACGTAATCGCTGGTTGGGTAAGCGCCCTCAGTCACGTGGTGTTGCCATGAACCCGGTTGATCACCCGCATGGTGGTGGTGAAGGTAAGAGTTCCGGTGGTCGTCACCCGGTTACACCTTGGGGTGTCCCCACTAAGGGTTACAAAACCCGTACGAACAAGCGCACGGATAAGTTTATTGTCCGCCGCCGGAATAAATAGAGGAGTGTATCGTGGCTAGATCAATTAAGAAAGGGCCTTATGTAGAGGAAGGGTTACTGCGTAAGGTCGATTTGGAAGGTGGAACAACGGCAAACAAGGTGATTAAGACCTGGTCTCGTCGTAGCACGATTATCCCCGAATTCGTAGGGCATACCTTTGCTGTGCATAATGGAAAGAAATTTCTTCCCGTTTATGTGAGTGAAAACATGGTAGGTCATAAACTTGGCGAATTTGCACCCACACGGACTTATTACGGTCACGGTGCAGATAAGAAGTCCAAGAGAAAATAACCGCAACGGAGTCACCGGATGGAAGCAAAAGCGAAATTAAGATTTGTCCGCATGTCCCCGCAAAAGGCTCGCCTTGTCGTGGATATGATTCGCGGAAAAAATGTACAGGAAGCGCTGAATATTCTGCGCTTTTCCCCGCAGAAGCCAGCAGATATCGTTGCGGCACTGGTGAAGTCAGCTGTTGCGAATGCCGAGCAAAAAGGCGTAGCGGATGTTGATAAACTGTATGTAAAAACAATTACGGTCGATCAGGGACCGGCTTTGAAGCGCTTTATTCCTCGCGCACAGGGTCGTGCCAGCAAGATCCGTAAGCCAACCAGTCACGTCCAGGTTGTCCTGGACGAAATTTAGCCAATCAAGGAGGTGATAGTTTGGGCCAGAAAGTTCATCCTGTAGGGTTTCGCCTGGGTGTCATCAGAACCTGGGAATCGAAGTGGTATGCAGACGAAGACTATGCACGTTTTGTTCATGAAGATCTGAAGCTGCGCAACTACCTGAAGAAGCGCTTGTATCATGCGGGTATCTCTAAAATTGAGATTGAGCGTGCCGCAGGCAAAATGAAGTTGAATATTTATGCAGCGCGACCCGGTATCATTATCGGTAAGCGTGGTTCGGAAGTTGAGGCACTTAAGCAGGAGCTGGCCAAACTCACCGACAAGGAAATTTTCCTGAATATTCAAGAAGTTCGCAAGCCTGAGATGAATGCTCAGCTCGTGGCTGAAGGTGTCGCGCTTCAACTGGAGCGTCGTGTTGCTTTCCGTCGCGCCATGAAGCGTAGCGTAGGACAATCTCTGCGTTTCGGAGCTCAGGGCATTAAGATCACCTGTAGTGGTCGCCTGGGTGGTGCCGAGATGAGTCGTACCGAATGGTATCGTGAAGGTCGTGTGCCCCTGCACACCATCCGTGCCGATATCGATTACGGTTTCGCTGAAGCGAAAACGACCTACGGTATTATTGGAGTAAAGGTTCTCATCTTCAAGGGCGAAGTTCTCTCGCGAGAGCAGTAGACTTGTCAGATAGGAGTATGTCGTTATGTTAATGCCCAAGAAGGTCAAACATAGAAAGCAATTTAAAGGTCGCATGAAAGGTGCGGCCAAGGGTGCAACCAGTATTAACTTTGGCGATTACGGCCTCCAGGCCACGAATCGCGGTTGGTTGTCCTCACGTCAGATCGAATCTGCGCGTCGTGCTATGACCCGCTATATCAAGCGTGGCGGTAAAATCTGGATTCGCGCATTTCCCGATAAGTCCTTGACCCGTAAAGCCGCTGAAACCCGGATGGGTAAAGGTAAGGGTTCCCCTGATAGCTGGGTTGCTGTAATTCGTCCCGGCATGGTTCTTTATGAAATGCAGGGGGTTTCGGAAGAGATTGCTCGTGAGGCGTTTCGTCTCGCAGCGCATAAACTGCCAATCTCGACTAAGTTCGTAGCCAGAGAGGAGAGTTCGAATGAAGGCTAAGGAATTACAGGGCTTCAGTGTTGAAGAGCTTGAAAAAAAATCTCTGGAATTGAGCCAGGAACTGTTTAACCTGAAATTTCAATTGCACACCGGACATCTTGAAAATACTGCCAAGATTCCTCAGGTACGCAAAGATATTGCACGGGTTAAGACTGTTCTGCGGCAGAAACTTGCGTAACGGACGTTGAGGTGAGTGATATGGCAACAGAACATCGTAATAAGAAAAAACTGGTTGGTATCGTAACCAGTGACAAGATGGACAAAACTGTCGTTGTTAAGGTGGACACGCTTGTGAAGCATCCTGTTTACAAGAAGTACATCAAGCGCAGTATGAAATATAAAGCACATGATGAGCAAAACCAGTGTGCAGCCGGGGACAAGGTGCTGATTACTGAAGCGCGTCCGCTTTCGCGTGACAAGCGCTGGCGTGTCAGTCAGATCCTTGAGAAAACACTGTAGAACGGGAGAACGATAATGATTCAGATGCAAACCGTTCTTGATGTTGCGGATAATTCCGGTGCCCGGAAGTTGTGCTGCATCAAGGTTCTGGGCGGCTCTAAACGCAAATATGCGGGGCTGGGCGATATTATTATCTGCTCTGTTCGTGAAGCGATGCCCAATTCAAAAGTAAAAAAAGGTGATGTCGTCCGTGCTGTTATCGTGCGCACGGCTAAAGAGGTTGCCCGTCAGGATGGATCGCGGATTCGTTTTGACAAAAACTCGGCTGTTGTCGTGAACGCGTCAGGTGAGCCGGTGGGTACTCGTATCTTTGGTCCTGTAGCTCGTGAATTACGCGCTCGGCGTTTTATGAAGATCGTATCGCTGGCACCTGAGGTGCTTTGATACGGCCAGGAGATGATCAAAATGGCTGTAAAAAAGTTTCATGTTAAAAAAGGTGATCTGGTACAGGTGATGGCCGGTAAGGAGAAGGGCAAGCAGGGCAAAGTCCTGAATGTCTTTTACGGCAAGGATCGACTGACCGTTGAAAACCTGAATGTTGTTAAACGTCATACGCGCCCTTCCCGGCAGAATCAGGAAGGTGGCATTGTGGAAAAAGAAGCACCGATGTCCGCTTCGAATGTCATGCTTGTCTGTAGTGCCTGTAATCAGCCGTCACGTACTGGAATTCGCGTGCTTGAGGACGGGACCAAGGCTCGTTTCTGCAAAAAATGCAACGAAGTTGTTGACAAGTAATGGAGATATAAATGGCCAGGTTAAAAGATAAATATTTCGAAGAGCTTGCACCGAAGTTGGGCAAGGATCTGGGTCTGACCAATGCCATGCAGGTGCCCCGTGTTGAGAAAGTTGTTGTCAATATGGGTATTGGTGAGGCCATCCAGAACATCAAGTTGTTGGAGTCCGCAGTTGATGAGCTGGGTAAGATTACCGGTCAGAAGCCGGTTATCACCAAGGCAAAAAAATCAATCGCCGGCTTCAAGCTGCGTGAAGACATGCCTATCGGCTGCATGGTAACACTGCGCCGCGAGCGTGCTTATGAGTTTCTGGATCGTTTGATCAATATCGCCCTGCCGCGTGTACGCGACTTCAAGGGCGTTTCTCCGAAGGCCTTTGATGGTCGCGGCAATTATACGCTCGGTGTTCGCGAGCAGATCATCTTTCCTGAAATCGATCTGGAAAAAGTTGCCAAGGTTGGTGGATTGAATATTTCAATCGTTACCTCGGCGACGACTGATGAACAGGGACGTGCATTGCTGACTGAGCTCGGCATGCCCTTCAGGAAATAATCAGGCGTAACGGAGGATATTGTGGCAAAAAAATCAATGATAGCCAAAGCAGCACGGCCCCAAAAGTTCAAGGTCAGGAAATATACTCGCTGTCCACTGTGTGGCCGTCCGCGCGCCTACTATCGGAAGTTCAACATGTGTCGGATTTGCTTGCGCAAATTGGCCCTTGAGGGTAAACTTCCTGGCGTTTTGAAATCTAGCTGGTAAGACGAAGGAGTTCGATCCATGGGAATGACCGATCCTATTTCAGATATGCTGACCCGTATTCGTAATGCGGGAATGGCGAAGCATCAGAAGCTGGAAATGCCTTCAAGTAAAGTGAAGGTCGCTATTGCTTCTGTGCTCAAGGACCAGGGCTACATCAAAAATTTCAAGTCCATCAATGATGGTGTGCAGGGAAAACTGCGCATCTACTTGAAGTATGACGAGAAAAATGTCCATGTGATTCATGAAATCAAGCGTGAATCAACCCCTGGGTGCCGTGTTTATGTCGGCAGCGACGAGATCCCTAAGGTAAAAAATGGTCTCGGCTGTGCAATCGTATCTACATCACAGGGTGTTTTGCCTGACGTTGCTGCTCGTGAAGCCCAAATCGGTGGCGAATTGGTCTGCACCGTTTGGTAATAGAGTGAGGAGTTTAGACAATGTCTCGAATTGGTAAAAAGCCTGTAGTGATTCCGGCAGGGGTCAAAATCGATCTTAAAGAGGACCGTATTGATGTTCAGGGTCCTAAAGGGAAGTTGACCCGTTCGATTCCAAATACCGTGCTGGTTTCCATGGATGCCGACACGATTAATGTCGAACCGATTAAAACGGCTCGTCGTGATACTGCGATGCAGGGCCTGTATCGTTCCCTGATCTTCAATATGGTTGAAGGGGTAACGACCGGTTTTTCCAAGGTTCTCGAAATCAACGGTGTTGGTTACCGTGCGGATGTCAAGGGCAGCACATTGAACCTGGCTCTCGGTTATTCACATCCCATCGAGTACCCGCTGCCGGACGGTATTGCAGTAGAAGTTGAGAAACAAACCAAGTTGACCGTAAGCGGGATTGATAAAGAGCTGGTTGGTGCAACAGCCGCTAAGATCCGTTCATTCCGTGGTCCCGAGCCCTATAAGGGCAAGGGGATCAAGTACGCGGATGAGCGTATCCTGCGTAAAGCCGGTAAGGCTGGTAAGTAATTAAATTAACACGGGAGATTTAAAGTGGCTGGCGTAATTTCAAGAGCGCAATCGAGAAAGAGACGGCAAGCGCGTGTTCGTCGTAAAGTGGTTGGAACCACTACGCGTCCCCGGCTGTGCGTTTTTCGTAGTGCAAAACACATTTATGCACAAATTATTGAAGATACCACGGGTACTTCACTGGTGTCGGTATCGACTCAGAACCAATCCGTTGCAGATGGTCTGAGTTATACGGGCAATGTTGCCGCAGCAAAAGCTGTCGGCGAAGCGATTGCGAAAATGGCTTTGGAGAAAGATATCAAAGAGGTTGTTTTTGATCGCAATGGTTTTGTCTATCACGGCCGTGTAAAGGCCCTGGCTGATTCAGCTCGTGAAGCCGGCCTGGTGTTTTAAGAGAATAGGAGGGTCCTTTGCATCGCAATGAGCAAAATGATACAGAAATGATTGATCGTGTGATTCACATCAATCGTTGTGCCAAGGTAGTCAAGGGTGGACGCCGTTTCAGTTTCTCCGCTCTTGTTGTTGTTGGCGACGGTAATGGCCAGGTCGGATTTGGCCATGGCAAGGCTAAAGAGGTTCCTGAAGCAATTCGTAAAGGGGTCGAGAAGGCCAAGAAGAATATGATTCAGGTTCCTTTGGATGACCGTACGATTCCTTTTGATGTTTTGGGTAATTTCGGTGCAGGAAGTGTGTTGTTGAAGCCTGCGTCCAAAGGTACCGGTGTTATTGCCGGTG
Organism: uncultured Desulfuromonas sp.; assembly: GCF_963676955.1. Taxonomy (NCBI): domain Bacteria; kingdom Pseudomonadati; phylum Thermodesulfobacteriota; class Desulfuromonadia; order Desulfuromonadales; family Desulfuromonadaceae; genus Desulfuromonas; species uncultured Desulfuromonas sp. The sequence continues at coordinate 2,107,597 of NZ_OY781461.1, forward strand.
GCCCGGCTCGTGCCGTACTCGAAGCTGCAGGTGTAGGAGACATTCTGTCCAAGTGTCTGGGCTCGAATAATCCTCATAATGTTGTTAAAGCAACGATGGACGCCCTGAAGCAACTGAAAAGTGCGGAAGAGATTAAGTCCCGTCGTGGCCTGACAGCGTAAGCGTTTCGAGTTGGAGAGATCAGATGGCAAATGAAATTAAAGTAACGCTGAAGAAGAGTGGCATTGGCCGTCCGGAGTATTTTACCAAGGTACTTAAAGGACTTGGCCTGACTAAACTCAATAAAACCGTTGTTTTGAAGGATACCCCTGAGATTCGTGGCATGATCAATAAGGTCGGCCACATGGTCGTTGTTGAGGAAGCCTAGATAGGAATTAAAAAATGGATTTGAGTAATTTAAGTCCCGCAGCGGGATCCGTTAAAAATAGAAAGCGTATTGGCCGCGGTCCTGGTTCCGGTACCGGTAAGACAGCTGCTCGTGGTCATAAGGGCCAGAATGCTCGTTCCGGTGGTGGAGTTAAACCCGGTTTCGAAGGTGGTCAGATGCCATTGCAGCGCCGACTTCCCAAGCGTGGTTTTACTCCGCTGAATCGTAAGGAATACGCTCTGGTGAATTTACGCGATCTGGATACACTTGACGCTGGATCCGTCGTTGATGCTGATGCCATGATTAAGGCCGGTCTGATCAAGGCCGCAAAAGACGGCGTAAAGGTTCTCGGCGATGGTGAGTTGACCAAGTCTCTGACGGTCAAAGCTCAGAAATTCAGCAAATCTGCTGCTGCCAAAATTGAGGCAGCCGGCGGCCAGATCGAGGAACTCTAACATTGTTTAAAAGTCTTCAAAATATTTTCCGCATTGCGGAACTGCGCCAACGTATCCTGTTTACTTTGATGATGCTTGCTGTTTATCGGGTCGGTTGTCACGTCCCGACACCGGGTGTCAATGGTCAGGTTTTAGCGAGTTTTTTTGAAGGCACTCAAGGTACACTACTTGGGATGGTCAGTGCGTTTACCGGTGGCGCTTTACAGCGGATGACGGTTTTCGCACTGGGGATCATGCCCTATATCAGTGCCTCTATTATCCTGCAACTGCTGACGGTTGTTTTTGAACCGGTGCAGCGTTTATCCAAAGAAGGCGAGCAGGGCCGTAAGGTGATCACACGCTGGACGCGTTACGGAACCGTTCTTCTTTCCGTTGTGCAGGGTGCCGGGATTGCGGTTGGTCTGCAATCGATGAATGTTGCCGGAGACCCGGTTGTCCCGAATCAAGGCATCGGCTTCGTTATTCTGACCGTGTTTACCCTGACGGCGGGAACGGCATTTATTATGTGGATCGGTGAGCAGATTACTGAGCGTGGCATCGGCAATGGGATCTCTCTGATTATCTTTGCCGGTATTATCGCCAATATGCCGTCTGCTATCGTTAACACGATTCGCCTGCTGCGTACTGGAGCCATGCCTCCGGTGACTATGCTGTTTATTCTGGTGCTGATGGTGTTGGTTATTATGGCCATCGTCTTCATGGAGCGTGCTCAGCGTCGTGTGCCGATTCACTATGCCAAGCGGGTTGTGGGCATGCGCAATTTGGGCGGTCAGTCGAGCCATCTGCCTTTGAAGATTAATATGAGCGGCGTTATCCCGCCGATCTTTGCCAGTTCGATTATTATGTTCCCTGCGACCGTGGCCAATTTTGTCCATGTTGAATGGGTTCAGAAACTGGCGGGTATGATGACGCCAAGCCATTGGCTGTACAATGTGTTTTTTGTTGCATTCATTGTTTTCTTTTGTTATTTCTACACGGCTGTGACGTTCAACCCTGTTGATGTGGCGGAAAATGTTAAAAACCAGGGTGGCTATATACCCGGAGTGCGTCCCGGAAAAGCGACGTCAGATTATCTTGATGTTGTTTTGAGCCGATTGACGTTTGCCGGAGCTATTTATGTGTCCATTGTCTGTGTTCTGCCGACAATGCTGATTGGTCAGCTCAATGTCCCCTTCTATTTTGGCGGGACGTCCTTGCTGATTGTTGTCGGTGTTGGAATGGATACGGCGTCACAGATCGAGTCGCACCTGATCTCGCGCTCTTATGAAGGTTTTATGCGCGGGGCCAGTATCAAAGGGCGGCGGGGCTAAAAAGGATTTTATGATGAAGCTGATTTTGCTCGGACCTCCGGGGGCTGGTAAAGGGACGCAGGCGAAAACTCTTGTTGAGCGCTTGTCCGTTCCCCAAATATCAACCGGTGACATTTTGCGTGCGGCGGTTAAAGAAGGCACGCCGATGGGTGTCAAAGCCAAGGGGTTCATGGATGCCGGTGAATTGGTCCCAGATGAGGTTGTTGTCGGTATCGTCAAGGAACGCTTGCAAAAGGACGACTGTGCTGTCGGCTTTATACTTGATGGTTTTCCGCGCACGGTCCCTCAAGCTGATGCACTGAGTGAAACACTCACCGCTCTGGGCAAAGAGCTTGATTCGGTTATTTCTCTTGAAGTGGATACCGAAGCATTGGTTGCTCGCTTAGCGGGCCGTCGGACGTGTAAAGCCTGTGGTGCGGGTTATCATATAGAGTTCGAGCCGCCTCAAAAAGAGGGTGTTTGTGATAAATGTGGTGGCGAACTGATTCAACGTGATGACGATAAGGAAGAGACGATTCGCAACCGTATGGCGGTCTATCTCGAACAAACACTGCCCTTGGTCGATTATTACGAAAAAGCAGGTGTCTTAGCGCGCGTTGATGGGATGCTTCCCATTGATGACGTTCGCACTGCGATTTTCGAGATTTTACAGGTTTCTGAGTGATTATCGTTAAAACGCAGCAAGAGATTGACAAGATGCGCGTCTCTTGTCGGATGGTCGCGGAAATCCTTCAGGAACTGCGCGAAAAGGTCGCCCCGGGCGTTACGACCTGGGAGTTGGATCAAATTGCGGAACAGGCATGTTTAAACAGGAACGCCAAGCCTGCATTTAAAGGTTATGGTGGTTTTCCTTGTTCTATTTGCGCTTCTCCAAATCACACGGTTGTTCACGGTTTTGCTACCAAGCAACCGTTAGTTGAAGGCGATATTATCAGTATTGACTTTGGTGTCCTCTTTAACGGCTTTTATGGCGATTCGGCTGTGACGCTGCCGGTAGGCAACGTTAATCGTGAAAAAGCCCGTCTAATGGAGGTTACCAAGGCATCTCTAGACGCTGGAATTGAAAAGGTTGCTCCAGGCGCTTACTTGTCTGATGTCTCTGCTGCAGTGCAAACTGTTGTTGAGGCGGCTGGATATTCCGTTGTCAGAGAATTCGTAGGTCATGGTATCGGTCGGTCTTTGCATGAAGATCCACAGATTCCTAACTACGGCAAACCCGGTTTCGGTCCCAAACTGAAAAAGGGGATGGTTCTCGCAATAGAACCAATGGTGAATGCCGGAACCCAGCATGTGCGTGTTCTTGATGACGGCTGGACTGCGGTGACGCAGGATGGACGTCCATCAGCTCACTTTGAGCATACGGTTGCGGTGACTGAAACTGGTTATGAAATACTGACCAGAGTGTAAACTGTTAATAGTACGACATATCAAGTAGAGGTTGGTAATGAAAGTTCGTGCATCTGTAAAGACTATTTGTGATAAATGCAAAGTCATCAAGCGCAAGGGTGTTTTGCGTGTGATTTGCGAAAACCCCAAACATAAGCAAAGACAGGGTTAATAGGAGGATATAAAGTTGGCACGTATTGCTGGTATTGATTTACCGAAAAACAAACGAATTGAAGTTGCGCTGACCTATATTTACGGTATTGGACGCTCCACGTCTCAAAAAATCCTGTCTCAGGCTGGTGTCGATTTAAACACTCGTACTGATGATCTGACTGAAGCTGAAGTTGGTCAGATTCGTAAGATTATTGATGATGAGCTTAAGGTAGAAGGTGACCTGCGTCGCGAAGTGTCCATGAATATCAAGCGTATGATGGACCTGGGTAATTATCGCGGTTTGCGTCATCGTCGTGGCTTGCCTGTGCGTGGCCAAAAAACGAAGACAAATGCCCGTACCCGTAAGGGGCCGCGTAAGACGGTTGCTGGTAAGAAGAAATAATTGGAGGAACCATGGCAAAGCCAGGTAAAAAAGTTGTAAGAAAAAGCAAGGCGAAAAAAAATATCGTCAATGGTGTTGCCCATATTCAGGCAACATTTAATAATACGATCGTTTCAATTGCCGATGTCAGTGGGAATGTCATTTCTTGGGCAACGGCGGGTGGATCCGGTTTTAAAGGTTCTCGTAAAAGCACACCTTTTGCGGCGCAGGTAGCTGCTGAGACGGCTGCTAAAGCGGCTCAAGAGCATGGTCTGCGTAATGTTGAGGTCTGTGTCAAGGGACCTGGTTCAGGTCGTGAATCAGCTTTGCGTGCTTTGCAGAGTGCCGGGCTCAACGTCACCATGATTAAAGATGTGACTCCGATCCCCCATAATGGCTGTCGTCCTCCCAAACGCCGTCGCGTGTAATCACGGGATTGGTTGACAGACTGACGATAGACTTCAGAGGATATTGAAATGGCAAAAAACTTTACAGCTAAAGGTAAAATTGTAAGACGTCTTGGGGTCAATATTTACGGTAATCCGAAATATGACCGCCTGCTTGAGCGCCGCCCCACACCTCCCGGTGAGCATGGTGCTGGTCGCCGTGGTAAGCCCTCGGACTATTCCCGCCAACTGACTGAGAAGCAAAAAGTTCGTTTTTGCTACGGCTTAAGTGAGAAGCAGTTCCGTCGCGTGTTTGATAAGGCGAAAAGCATGAAGGGCATCACCGGTCACAACATGCTGGTTTTGCTCGAGCGACGTCTTGATAATATGGTTTTCCGTCTCGGATTGGCTTCGACACGCTCTGAAGCGCGTCTGTTCGTCCGTCATGGACATTTTCTCGTCAACGGTCGCAAGGTCGATATCCCGTCCTACCTTGTGCGTGCTGGTGATGTGATTGAGGTTCGTGAAAAGAGTCGTAAGATCGCTAAGATCTCAGAAGCTCTTGACAGTGTAATGCGTCGTGGAATTCCCTCCTGGTTGGAGCTCGAGCGGGATGCGTTCAAAGGTACTGTTAAATCTTTGCCAGCGCGTGAAGAGTTGACGACTCCTGTGTTCGAGGAACAGTTGATTGTTGAACTCTATTCCAAGTAATACGCAATCACTCAGCTAACCTCAGCATGGAGAAAATGAATGTATAAAAACTGGAGAGATCTGATCAAGCCGAAACGCCTTCAAGTCGATTCTCGCAGCCTGACTGCCAATTATGGTAAGTTTTTTGCGGAGCCGTTTGAGCGTGGTTTCGGTACAACGATTGGTAACTCATTGCGCCGAATCCTGTTGTCCTCACTGCAGGGCGCGGCAATCACTTCAGTAAGAATCAAGGGCGTTCTTCACGAATTCTCGACCGTTCCGGGTGTCACAGAGGATGTGACGGACATTATTCTTAACCTGAAGTCAGTTTTGCTCCGTCTCGAAGGTCAGGAAAGTCGTAATATCCGCATCGTCAAGAAGGGTGCCGGGGTGATTACGGCAGGAGATATCGTTACGGATTCGAACGTCGAAATTCTCAATCCGGATCTGTATATTGCGACCTGTACCAAGGAAGCTGACGTTGAGATCGATATGGTTGTCTCTATGGGTAAAGGCTATGTCACCGCAGAGCGCAATCGCGATGACAAGGCGCCTGTTGGAACGATTCCCATCGATTCGATCTTTTCACCGATCAAAAAGGTCAATTATGCCGTCACCAATGCTCGTGTTGGTCAGATTACCGACTATGACAAGCTGACATTGGAAGTTTGGACGGACGGCAGTGTCAAGCCGGAAGACGCTGTGGCCTATTCGGCAAAGATTCTTAAAGAGCATCTGCAGATGTTTATCAACTTTGATGAAGAGCAGATCCCTGAAGAGGAGCCGGAAGAGGAAGAAGTACAGAAGATCAACGAGAACCTTTATCGCAGTGTTGAGGAGCTCGAGTTGTCGGTACGTAGTGCTAACTGCCTCAAAAATGCGCGTATCTCGTTGATTGGTGATCTGGTCCAGAAGACAGAAGCCGAAATGCTGAAAACTCAGAATTTCGGTCGTAAGTCACTTAACGAAATCAAGGATATTTTGGCTGAGATGGGTTTGACCTTGGGAATGAAACTTGAGAACTTCCCTGACCCTGAATATCTTAAAGTTTTGCAGAAAAGTCGGGAAGAAATCTAGTTCACTGACTACGCATAGAAAGGATCGTAACAATGCGTCACAATAAGTCAGGCCGCCGTTTAGGTCGCAATTCAAGTCATCGTGCTGCGATGCTGCGTAACATGGTTACGTCGCTGATCGATCACGAGCGCATCACAACGACGGATGCTCGTGCCAAAGAAGTTCGCAAGATCGCAGAAAAAATGATTACCTTAGGTAAACGGGGTGATCTGCATGCTCGTCGTCAGGCCCTCAGCGTCATTCGCGAAAAGGACGTTGTCGCTAAGCTGTTTGATCGCCTGGCACCGCGTTTCTCTGAGCGTGCGGGTGGCTATACCCGTATCATCAAAGTGGGTAACCGCCTTGGTGACAATGCTCCGGTCTCCATTATTGAATTTGTTGATCAAGAGCAAGCTGCCGAATAAGCCGGTGGCGATATAGTAAGCGTATAAAAGGCAAGGGGATCTCCCTTGCCTTTTTTTCTAACTATTCGATGAGGACATCGATGAAAATCACACCCACATTTTCAGAATTCAAGACATTGTCTGCGACGGGGAACCTGATTCCTGTTTATGCAGAGATTTTGGCCGATATGGAAACACCTGTTTCGGCCTTTAAAAAAATCGATGATGGTGCGTTGTCGTTTTTACTGGAAAGTATTGAGGGTGGTGAAAAGTGGGCGCGCTATTCTTTGTTGGGTAGCGGTTCAGGCTGTGTTTTTCGTACGCGCGGCGACCATTATGAAATTGTTCGTAACGGCGAGGTTGAAGAGTGTGGCGACAGTCATGACCCTCTTGAAGTCCTGCGTCGGTTATTGAGCAAGTATCGTCCTGTTGAGATGGAGGGGCTACCCCGTTTTTGCGGTGGCGCCGTCGGCTATCTCGGCTACGATATGGTGCGCTATGTCGAAAAATTGCCGGATAGCAATCCTGCGGATATCGGCGCCTATGACAGTTGCTTTATTATTACCGACTCGATTCTCATCTTCGATAATCGTCAACAGAAAATCAAGGTCGTCTGTAATGTGCACATTGAAGAGGGTGCTGACTTGCAGCAGACCTATGATGACGCTGTTCGCACAATCCAGACCCTGATCGACAAACTCCGTCAGCCGAGGTCTCTCGATATTGCCAGACCAGAAGGGCGTCATGAATTCAGTGCCAATTTCACCAAACATCAATTCCTCGACGCTGTTGAACGGTGCAAAGAATACGTTCGCTCCGGGGATGTTATTCAGGTGGTGTTGTCACAACGCTTCTCAGCCGAGCTCAAGGCCGATCCATTTGATATCTATCGTTCATTACGTACGATTAACCCTTCCCCCTATATGTTCTTTTTGCGTTTTGGCGCAACGTTGGTTGTCGGTGCCTCTCCGGAAGTTCTGGTTCGTAAAGAGGAAGAGGTTGTTGAAGTGCGGCCCATTGCCGGAACGCGTCCTCGCGGAAAGAGCGTTGACGAAGATGAGGCTCTGGAGAAAGAGCTGCTTGCCGATCCCAAAGAACTGGCGGAACATATCATGCTGGTTGATCTTGGTCGCAATGATCTGGGACGCATCTGCCGGACCGGCAGTGTTGAAGTCAGTGAGCTGAAAGTCATTGAGCGCTATTCCCATGTCATGCACATCGTTTCGAATGTGTGCGGTATTCTCGAGAGTGATATGGATGCCTTTGACACCTTTCGGGCAACCTTTCCTGCTGGTACCCTGACCGGTGCGCCGAAGATCCGGGCGATGGAGATCATTGATGAAATGGAACCACAGCGCCGCGAGATTTACGGTGGTGCAGTGGGCTATTTCTCCTTCTCGGGCAACATGGATATGGCCATCGCCATTCGTACCCTTGTTATCCATGACAATCAGATCCATTTACAGGCCGGAGCGGGAATTGTTGCGGACTCGTCACCGGTGGCCGAATACGAAGAGACGATTAACAAGGCCAAAGGGGTGATGAAGGCCATTGAGATGGCTGAAGGAGGGCTTGAATAATGTTGCTGATGATTGATAATTATGACTCCTTTACCTATAATCTGGTCCAGTATTTTCGCGAATTGGGAGAAGAGGTGGTGGTGTATCGCAATGACGCCATCACTCTTGAAGAGATTGCCGCTCTGCAACCGGAAAAACTGGTAATTTCTCCCGGTCCCTGCAGCCCCAAGGAGGCGGGAATCTCCGTGTCCGCCATCCAGCATTTTGCCGGCAAACTGCCGATCCTCGGTGTGTGTCTCGGCCACCAGGCCATCGGTGAAGCGTTTGGCGGCAACATTGTTCGCGCGGATGAATTGATGCACGGTAAAACCAGTGCCATGTACCATAATAATACGGATTTATTTACCGATCTTGACAACCCCTTTGATGCCACCCGATATCATTCTCTGGTCATCGAGCGCTCTACATTGCCTTCCTGCCTGGAGGTCACCTGCTGGACGGATCGCGATATGATTATGGGTGTGGCCCATAAGGAACTGGCCATCTGGGGCGTTCAGTTTCATCCAGAATCAATTTTGTCCCTGGCGGGTAAACCGTTATTGCAGAATTATCTCAACCTTGCCGAACAGTTCTGGAGGGAAGCATGATTAAAGCAGCCATCGGTCGTGTCGTTGACGGACATGATTTGAGTGAAAACGAGATGGTGGATGTGATGAACCAGATCATGGGCGGCGAAGCGACACCGGCCCAGATTGGTGCCTTTATTACCGCCTTGCGTCTCAAAGGGGAAACCGTCGCCGAGATCAGCGGTGCCGCCCGGGTAATGCGCGCCCATGCGACACCGATTCGCGTCGGTGCGGCGCTCGACCTTGACCGCGAAGAGATCAACACGGATCAGGAAACCATTCTCGATACCTGTGGTACCGGCGGCAGCGGGACCAAGAGTTTTAATATCTCCACGACGGTGGCGTTTATTGTTGCCGCCTGCGGCGTCAAGGTCGCTAAACACGGCAACCGAAGTGTCTCTTCAGCGTGCGGAAGTGCCGACGTGTTGGAGGAGCTCGGTGTTAATCTCGATGTCACGTCGGCAGTTGTTGAATCCTGTATCAATGAGCTCAATGTCGGATTTCTTTATGCCCCGGCTCTGCATGGGGCCATGAAATACGCGATTGGCCCACGCCGCGAGATCGGCATTCGCACGATTTTTAACGTGCTCGGCCCATTGACCAATCCAGCTAAAGCGGATCGCCAGGTGCTTGGGGTCTATCGAAAAGATCTGGTCAAGACCTTGGCTGAAGTGTTGTGCCACCTCGGCTGCAAACGTGGCTTTGTCGTCCATGGCAGTGACGGGATGGATGAAGTGACCCTGACCGGACCGACGGATGTCGCGCGTATTGACGATGGCGAGATTACCCTGTCGACCATCCGTCCTGAGGATTTCGGTTTAGGTTGTTGTGCTCTGGAGGAGCTGCAGGGCGGCGATGCTAAAGCCAATGCGATTATTGTCCGGGATATTCTTCACGGCAAACCTGGGCCAAAACGGGATGTTGTGTTGCTGAACAGCGCCTTCGCCCTGGTTGCCGCCGGTGTGGTGGAAGATCTTTCCGCGGGATTGGACATGGCGCGGCAGACGATTGATACTGGTTTAGCCACGCTGAAACTTGAAGGCCTGATTCGGATGACCAACCAATGATACTTGATAAGATTCTTGCCCATAAACAGATCGAAGTGGCCGGCGCCAAACAGCGCTACAGTGTCGCTCAGTTACAGGAGCGCATCGCTCAGGCACCGGCAACACGCGGCTTCGAGCGCAGCCTGCGTCAGCGCGCCGCCAATGGCGTGGCGATTATCGCCGAGGTGAAAAAGGGATCCCCCTCCAAAGGGATTATCCGTGAAGATTTTGACCCGGTGGCCATTGCCAAGGGTTATGAAGCGGCCGGAGCCACCTGCCTGTCGGTGTTGACGGATGAAGCATTTTTCTACGGCCACCTGGATTTTTTGCAGCAGATTGCCGCTGAGGTTCACTTGCCGCTGCTGCGCAAAGATTTCATCATTGATGCCCATCAGATTTATGAAGCGCGCGCTTTCGGCGCCGACGCCATCCTGTTGATTGCGGCAGCACTGGATCTTCACCAGCTGCAGGACTTCCATGCTTTGGCCCAACAGCTGGACCTCGATGTCCTGCTCGAGGTGCATAACGAAGAGGAACTCGAGGTCGCTCTGCAGACGGACTGTACCCTGATCGGCGTGAATAACCGTTGTCTGAAAACCTTTGTTACCGACATTGCCGTCAGCGAACGATTGCTGCCGAACATTCCCAGCTCCCGTTTGGTGGTGTCGGAAAGCGGGATTCAGGATTACGCGTCGATTACCCGGTTGCAAAAGGCCGGTGCCGGAGCCTTTCTCATCGGTGAAAGCCTGATGCGCGAAGGAGACTTTGCCGCCAAGTTGGCGCAACTGCTCGGAGGTGGCGGTGTCTGACACGTTGCGCTTCGCCGACGTTAAGGTGAAGATTTGCGGCATCACCACGTTACAGGATGCCTTGGCCGCCGTCGAAGCCGGTGCCGATGCCCTGGGTTTTGTGTTTTATCCGCGCAGTTCACGTTATGTTGCGCCGGAAAAGGCCGCGCAGATCATCCGTCAGTTACCGGCGTTTGTCACCACCGTGGGGCTGTTCGTCAACGAAAAGGCACAGGCGATTGACGATATCGTGGCGACATGCCTGCTGGATGTTGTGCAACTGCATGGTGACGAATCCCCAGAGCAGTGTCACTGCTCCGCGGCCCGGGTGATCAAGGCGTTGCGTATTCGTGATGAGGAAAGTCTGATCGCAATCGACCGTTATCCGGTCACATCCCTGCTGCTCGATGCCTGGTGTGACCAGGCGTATGGCGGCACCGGGAAAGTGGGGCGCTGGGATCTGGCGCGCCAGGTTGCCGACAACAACGTTGTCATTTTGGCCGGAGGGTTGACCCCGGACAATGTTGCCCAGGCGGTGCGCGACGTTGCCCCTTATGCCGTTGATGTGTCCAGCGGGGTGGAGAGTGCCCCGGGAATTAAAGATCCGGCGCTGATGAGCGCCTTTGTACAACAGGCTAAAAACGCCAGGAGTTAATCATGTCGATGTATTCATACCCGGATCCGCGAGGTCATTTTGGTCAGTTCGGCGGACGCTATGTGGCGGAAACCCTGATGCCGGCGCTGCTGGAACTGGAGCAGGCCTATAACGAAGCCATCGCTGATCCTGAGTTTGATAAGGAGTTCCATTATTATCTCAACCATTACGTCGGCCGTCCGAGTCCGCTTTACTACGCAGAGCGCCTGACGGAACATCTTGGCGGCGCCAGGATCTACCTGAAGAGGGAAGACCTCAATCACACCGGCGCCCACAAGGTCAATAATACCGTTGGCCAGGTCTTGCTGGCCAAACGGATGGGTAAGAAGAAGGTCATTGCCGAGACCGGTGCCGGCCAGCACGGTGTGGCCACAGCCACCGTGGCTGCGCGATTCGGCTTGGAATGCGAAGTGTTTATGGGCACGGAGGATATTCGGCGCCAGTCGCTCAACGTGTTCCGCATGAAACTGCTCGGCGCCAAAGTGCATGGCGTCACCAGTGGCACGGCGACCCTGAAGGACGCTATGAATGATGCGTTGCGTCACTGGGTCACCCATGTTCGCGATACATTCTATGTCATCGGCACCGTGGCCGGACCGCATCCTTATCCGCAGCTGGTGCGCGATTTTCAGGCGGTGATCGGTCGTGAAGCCCGTGAACAGATTCTGGCGGCCGAGGGTAAGCTGCCCGATGCAGTGGTCGCCTGTATTGGTGGCGGGTCCAATGCCATGGGGATCTTCTATCCGTTCATTCATGATGAAGCGGTGCGGCTGATGGGTGTTGAAGCGGCCGGTCTCGGTGTGGATACGGACAAGCATGCTGCCAGTATCAGTGCCGGGAAAGTCGGCGTGCTGCACGGCAACAAAACCTTTCTGCTCCAGGATGACGATGGTCAGATCAACCATGCCCACTCCATTTCCGCCGGATTGGACTACCCAGGTGTCGGGCCCGAGCATGCGCTGCTGCATGAAATCAAACGCGCTGAGTATGTGGCCATCAGCGATGATGAAGCGTTGGACGGTTTCAAGCAGCTGACCCAGCTGGAAGGGATTATCCCGGCGCTGGAAAGCGCCCACGCCGTGGCTCAGGTGATCAAGCTGGCCCCAACCATGAGTAAAGAGCAGATTATTATCATGAACCTGTCCGGTCGTGGTGACAAGGATATGCATACCGTTGCCGAAGCGTTCGGTGTGGAATTGTAACGACAAGGAATTTTATGCGTTTTGATGCCCTCAACCTTCCTGAACTGGTTCAGCAGGGAGTGCAGCAACTCGGTTTTGCCGAGCTGACTCCGGTGCAGGAACAAGCCATCCCTCTGGCATTGGATGGCCGCGATGTGGCCGCCCAGGCCCAAACCGGCACCGGCAAGACAGCGGCTTTTCTGATTGCTCTCTATACCCGCCTGCTCAACAACCCTCAACCGACCACAGCGAATCCTCGGGCGCTGATTATGGCGCCGACCCGTGAGTTGGTCGTGCAGATCTGCGAAGACGCCAAGGGGCTGGTGCCGGACTCGCCGCTGACCATTCACCCGGTGTATGGCGGGGTGGACTATGACCGCCAACGTAAGGCCTTTGCCGAAGGGGTGGACATTGTTGTCGCCACGCCGGGCCGGTTGATTGATTATGCCAAGCAGAAGGTGTTCTCCTTCAAACGCATTGAAGTGCTGGTGATTGATGAGGCCGACCGCATGTTCGACATGGGCTTTATCAGTGACCTGCGTTTTATCCTGCGTCGCCTGCCGTCTTATGACAAACGGCAGACCATGCTGTTTTCGGCCACCTTATCGCCCCGCGTCATGGAATTGGCCTACGATTTTATGAATGAGGCGGAAAAGGTCCAGATCGAGCCGGAACAGGTGACCGCTGAACGGGTCGAACAGATTGTCTACCATGTCGGCGGTAAGGAAAAGATTCCCCTGTTGCTGGGATTACTCAATGGCCGTATGGCTGACGGTCGCGTCATGGTATTTGCCAACACCAAGCGGGATACCGATTATGTCACCCGGGTGCTGCAGACCAATGGGGTCAAGGCGGCGCAGATTTCCGGCGACATCTCCCAGGTTAAACGGATGCGGATTCTCGGCGAATTCAAGGAGGGCAAAGTTCAGGTGCTGGTGGCCACGGATGTCGCCTCTCGTGGGATTCATATTGAAGATGTCACCCATGTCGTCAATTATGATGTGCCTCAGGACCCGGAAGACTATGTCCACCGTATCGGGCGCACCGCTCGTGCCGGAGCATCCGGTCTGGCGATTATGATGGCGGATGAAGATCTGGTCTATCATTTGCCGGCCATCGAAGAATATATCGGCAGCAGCATACCCAGCGAAGTGCCGGCGGAAGAATTATTTACCTGGGAGTTCAAGCGCCCGCCGCGCAAACACAAGAAAACTCCGCCCCACGGCAAGTCGCCCGGCAAGGGCGCGCCGAAGGGCAAGGGACAAGCCAAATCATCTGGCGATAAACCACAACGGCGTCGCCGTCCTCGCCGCCGTAAACCCAGTGGCGACAAACCCGTGGAGAGCTGATGGCGTTACGTGATCCACTATTGCCGGAATTAACCGAGTGTCAACGTTGCCCCCGGCTGGTTAACTATCTGGCGACCCTGCCGCCCAAAGGGGGCCGGACGCGTGGCGATTACTGGAACCGTCCCGTTCCGGGATTTGGAGACCTGAATGCGCGCATCTGGCTGGTCGGCTTAGCCCCCGGAGCCCATGGCGCAAATCGCACCGGACGACCGTTTACCGGTGATGGTGCCGGGGATTTCATGTATCCCTTGCTGCACCAGGCCGGTTTGAGCAGCCAGACTGAATCCGAATCCTGGGATGATGCGTTGCGTCTTAACGGTCTGTATATCAGCAACGCCGTCAAATGCGTTCCACCCGGCAACAAACCTCTGGCTGCGGAATTCCACCAGTGTCGCGATTATCTGTTACGTGAATGGCGGCAATTGGCGTCGGTTCGGGTGATCCTGGCTTTGGGACGTGATGCCTTTATCAGTGTGTTGCATCTGCTCAAAGCACAGGGCATGATCAAGCGACTGGCTGATTTCCCGTTTGCCCATCATGCCTGTTTTGAGTTGCCCAACGGTCAATACCTGCTGGCCTGTTACCACACCAGTCGCTATAACGTGCAGACCGGTCGTATGACGCCGGAGCTGTTTTTACAGGTGTTAAGCCGGGCGCGTCAGTTGGCGGAACTCTAGTTCCGGTGAAAAACGAGATCTGTTGAAAATGCAAACGCTGTTAGAAAACGGTTGAAAGCGTTGTCAGCGTTGAACTACACTAGCTAAATTGAGCTGAAGAAGAGAGAGTGCCGTGGGTCGAATTGAAGAAACTTTTGCACAACTGAAACAAAGCAACCACAAAGCGTTGATACCGTTTATTACCGCCGGTGATCCGGAGATGGATACCACGGAAAAGATCATCGCCACCCTGGTTGATGCCGGAGCCGATCTCATTGAACTCGGCGTGCCTTTTTCCGATCCAATGGCCGATGGCCCGACCATCCAGGCTGCTTCCGAGCGTGCTCTGGCTGCCGGTGCGACTCTTGATTCAGTTCTTGATCTGGTTGAGCGGGTTCGTTCGTTCAGCCAGGTGCCGATCGTGTTGATGGGCTATTACAATCCCGTTTTCTGTTATGGGCTCGAGCGGTTTGCCGCCCGGGCGGCTCAAGCCGGCGTTGATGGCCTGTTACTGGTCGATCTGCCGGCAGAGGAGCGGGAGGAATTGCACATCCACTTGAAACCCAAGGGGATCCACCTGATTACCCTGTTGGCTCCGACCACACCGCCGGATCGTGCCGCCCAGCTTCTCAAAGAGGCACAGGGCTTTGTGTACTATGTGTCGATGACCGGAGTGACGGGGACCAGCAAGGTGGATGGCTCTGCCATTGAATCACAAGTGGTGCAGCTTCGAGAGCTCAGCCCTGTCCCGGTCGCCGTTGGCTTCGGCATTACCACCGAACAGGATGCTGCTGCAATCGCGCGTTTCTCGGATGCCGTTGTGGTGGGAAGCGCTTTGGTCAAAGTTATTCAACAGCACGCTGAGTCGCCCTGTCTGCTGGAGGAGGTCCGCCGTTTTGTGGCGGAGCTTAAGCAGGGTGTGAGCCGTGCAATTGATTTACAATGAGGTAACTCATGTCCTGGTTCAGCCGAAAAAAAGCGCCTATCGCGCCTGTTGAAAAAAAGACCGTCCAGATGCCCGAAGGGCTGTGGACCAAATGTAAAAACTGCTCTGAAATCATCTACGCCAAAGAAATTGAGCGTAATCTTAATGTTTGCCCCAAATGTGATTATCACTTTCGTATCAGCGCCCGTGCCCGTATTGATCTGGTGTTGGACAAAGACTCCTTTGTGGAAATGGACGCCAATCTGGAGTCGGTCGATTTTCTCGAATTCAAAGATTCCAAAAAATACAAAGACCGCATCAAGGCCTCGGTCACCAAGGCCGGTGGCGGCGATGCCGTGGTGTGCGGTGAAGGCGCCATTGACGGCTTGCCCGTTGTCGTATCGGTGTTTGACTTCAGCTTCATGGGCGGAAGCATGGGCTCCGTTGTCGGCGAAAAGATCACCCGTGCCATTGAAAAAGGGTTGGAAAACAAGGTGCCTGTCATTGTGTTTTCCTGTAGCGGCGGTGCCCGCATGCAGGAAAGTATTCTGTCACTGATGCAGATGGCCAAAACCAGTGCCGCATTGGCCAAACTGAAAGCGGCGGGTATTCCGTTTATTTCGGTGCTGACCGACCCGACCACCGGTGGGGTGACCGCCAGTTTCGCCATGCTCGGTGATATCAATATGACCGAACCGCGTGCTTTGATCGGCTTTGCCGGACCGCGCGTCATCGAACAGACCATCCGTCAGAAACTGCCGGAAGGATTCCAGCGCTCCGAATACCTGCTTGAGCACGGCATGATCGACATGATCGTGCGGCGTCAGGAGATGAAACAGCGCCTGTCCCAGGTGTTGCGTATCTTCACCAAGAACTGATGATGACGCCCGAGGCAGCTTTGGAGTTCCTTTATGGGCTCCAGATGTTCGGGATCAAGTTGGGGTTGGAAAATATCCGGACCCTGCTTGATTCCGTCGGGCAGCCCCAACACAATTACGGCATTGTTCATGTCGCCGGGACCAATGGTAAGGGCTCGGTTTGTGCATTTCTCGGTCGGATTTACCGGCAGGCGGGCTATCGGGTGGGCGTCTATACATCGCCTCATCTGCACCGTTTCAATGAGCGCATTACCGTGAACGGCCAGCTGATTGCTGATCGTGATCTGGTTGCGCTGGTCGATGAACTGCGCCGTAACAACTCTCAGGTGCCAGCGACGTTTTTTGAATTTACCACGGCGCTGGCACTTCTTTATTTTGCCAGGCAAAATGTCGATCTGGTGATTCTTGAGGTGGGCATGGGCGGTCGACTTGATGCCACCAATGTTGTCTCTCCGCTGGTTTCGGTCATTATGCCGGTCAGCGATGATCATGGTGATTATCTCGGCAACAGTCTGGCCGAGATCGCTGCGGAAAAAGGCGGCATCATCAAGCCGGGCGTTCCGGTCGTGCTCGGTCCTCAGCAGGATACGGCACTGACGGTCCTGACAGCGCGAGCCGAAGAACTGGCGGCGCCCTGTTTGTGTTTCGGGCGCGATTTTTCCGTGGAAACACAGGAAAACGGGTGTCAGGTGACGACGGGCGCTCATGCCTGGCCCGTGGTGCAACCGTCATTGCCGGGACGCCATCAGTGCGATAATCTTGCCGTGGCGCTGATGGTAGTGAGCCATCTGGCCGCGCGGGGTTGGCATGTGCCACAACAGACTGTGCTTGATGCCGCGGCAGATACCCAATGGCCGGGGCGCTTGGAATGGGTTGGTGAGCGCATTTTGCTCGATGGCGCGCATAATGCCTCCGGAGCGAACGCGTTAGCCGATTATCTGCGTTGGCGTAAGGTGACGCGGATTCACTGGGTCGCCGGGTTTAAAGCAGACAAGGATATGGAGGCTGTCGTGGCATCCTTGCTGCCGTTTGTCACCCGGGCCTACTGTGTTGATCCGCCGATAGAACAGGCCTATCCAAAAGATCGTCTGGTGAGCCACCTGCGTCAGCAGAACTGCGAGGCCTCGGCCTGGGATTCCCCGACGCATGCGCTGGAGGCGGCGCTGCAGCAGTGTGGGGAGCATGACATTGTTGTCGTGGCGGGGTCGCTGTTTCTGGTGGCTGCCTGTCGGCAATGGTTGATATCAACATGTAATTTGGAAGAAATGGAAGAGGCAAACTGTGACGGGTAAAGTTTGGATGCGATGTTCTGCGTTGATTGTTGTGTTGCTGTTCAGTCTTGTTGGCGGTCTGGCCATGGCAGCTACGCCGGGCGAAAGTGATGAGCCGGTCTCTTTGCAGGCGGATTCTCTCGACTACGACAAGGCGACCTCAACCTATACGGCTGTGGGTACGGTTGATCTTCAGCAGGGCACGACGCAACTGTTTGCCGACAAGGTTCGTTACAACACCCAGACCGGTGATGCCGAAGCTGAGGGCCATGTCGACTTGCGTGATGTCGATGGACAGCTGCAGGGGGAGCGGATGGATGTGAATATCCGCACCAGTGTCGGCACCGCTCAGCAGGCCCGCGGATTTATCTCCTCGTATAATTTTCATCTCGCCGGAGAAGAGATCAGCAAACTCAGCGACCAGAAATACCGCATCCGCAACGGTTCGTTCACCACCTGTGACGGTGATGTGCCGGCGTGGAAGTTTGGTGCCAAAGAAGTCAATGTCACGGTTGGCGGCTATGCCAAAGCCAAACACGTGACCTTTTACCTGCATGATATCCCTGTATTGTATACCCCTTATCTGGCCTACCCGGTCAAAGTCGAACGTGAGTCCGGTTTTCTGATGCCGGGATTCGGCTATTCTCGCGAACGGGGCATGCAACTGTCTTTGGCCTATTACCAAGTGTTGGCCCGTAACATGGACGCTACTCTGTATGTTGATTATTTTTCCGATATGGGCATCGGCACCGGTTTGAATTATCGCTATATCTTTGGCGATGACAATGAAGGTGAAGCCGATCTTTATTATATCTCCGGTTATGGTGATTCCGGCTATGCGGATTTGGATGATCGCTTCGCCTACCGCTGGGAACATCTTGGCACGTTGCCGGGGGAGTTCCGTTTCAGCGCCGATGTTGAGTATGTCAGCGACCGCGAGTATTTTGAAGATTTCGGCACCGTGGCCGAAGAGTACGACAAGGATGAAGTGGAGTCCACCGTGGCCCTGAGCCGTCAATGGGGCAACTGGAACATGACAGCTGAACTGCTTTACACCAAAGATCTCGAAGAGGGGGCGGATAACGATCATACCCTGCAACGACTGCCGGAGATCCAGCTCGATTACAATCGCACACGGATAGGCCAGACGCCGTTTTATGCCAAGCTCGACTCCACCTCGACCTACTTCTGGCGCCGTGAAGGATTGAAAGGGGAGCGGATGGACATTCGCCCGGCGCTCTCGGCAATTTTTCAGCCGGGCATGTTCGTTGAGATTGAACCGGAGATTGGCTACCGCGAGCGACTCTACTGGACGTCCAGCGAGGGACCGGGCTTTGAGCATGCTGAAAATATGGACTTCTCCACGCGGATTTCCACCCGCGTTTCGCGTATTTTTAATTTGGGGACAACCTCGGGCCTGACCAAACTCAAGCACAGTGTTGAACCGGAAGTCACTTATTTTTACACGCCGAACAAAAAGCAGGACGACCTGCCCTATTTTGACGGTGCCGACCGGGTCGACAATGCCAATGAAGTGGAATATGCATTGGTTAATCGTCTGGTCGGGCGGTTTGATTCGGAGAATGGTTCGCCGAGTTACCTTGAACTGGTCTATTTCCGTCTGTCACAGACCTATGACATCTGGCTGAGCCGCCGTGACCGTGAAGAAAGGGAAGATGAAGATCGTTTTTCTGATATCCGTAGTGAGTTGATTGTGCGTCCCAGCAATCGCTGGGTGTTTGATATCGACAGTTATTACGATCCCCACCGGAATGAATTGAGTAAATTCACTGCCGAGTTTGGCGCCTACTACAGTGATGATCACAGCTATACCGCGTCCTATCGCTACAAAGAGGATGACTCGGAATATCTGGCCACAACCCTGGCGGTGGATTGGTTTGACCCGTTGTTCGTGACTTACGAGTATCGCCATGACCTGGTGGAAGACCATCGTCTGGAAAATGTCGTGGCTCTGGAATATCGTGCCCAGTGCTGGAGCGTGTTCGTCAGTTACCGTGACCGCATCGAAGATCATGAACTTATGGTCAGCTTCGCTCTCAGCGGTATCGGTTCCGTCGGCCACGCCGGTGCCAGCCTCGGCACTGAGTAATTTTGGCCAAACGGCACATAAAAAACGCCCCTGTCTCATCCGACAGGGGCGTTTTTTATGTGGGCTCGTGTAATGGATACAGTGCCACGGGTAGACCACCATTGCGAAATTGGAGTTCAGCCGGCGGCAAACCTTGCAATGGGTGGGGAAGGATCATCATCCCCTGCCAGCCGCTGAAATTGGCGCGGAAGTGGTCACGCAGTGCTTGTAAGAGTGTTGTGGTTGTCTGTGTGTGCTGTAAGCGTTCTCCGTAAGGAGGATTGCTCAGCCATAAGCCATGGGACCCGCAACCGTGTTGTTCCTGATACGGGCAGCGGTCAAAATGGATCCATTGAGTGACTCCGGCGGCTCTGGCATTGATTTTTGCCGCTTCAATCGCCTGCTCATCCTGATCACTGGCGGCAATGGTGACGGTTGGGGTGCGTTGCAGGCGGTCCGCTTCGCGCAGCAGGGTGTGCCACATGTTTTCTCGATAGCCGGGCCACTGTTGAAAGGCAAACGTCCTTTGGCGCCCTGGAGCCAGTTGAGCGGCGATCATCGCCGCTTCAATGGCCAGGGTTCCTGAACCGCACAAGGCATCGAGGAAGTCTCTGTCTCCGTTCCAGCCACACTGCAGCAGGCATCCGGCCGCCAACGTTTCCCGCAACGGTGCCGGTGTCATCTGGTGGCGATAGCCGCGGCGGTGGAGTCGCTCGCCGCTGCTGTCGATCGAGATTTGGCACTGGTCGTTGTCAAACCGAATCAGAATCTGTTGGCGAAACGTCGTGCCATCCTGTTGCTCGGCCATGCCGAGGGCCTTGCTGACGGCATCGTCAATGGTTTGGGCGATGCGGCCACTGTGGTTGAGGCGCGATTGCCGACAGGTGACACGCACGTCGATGGCGGTGCCAGGTTTAATAAAACGGCCCCATGGCAGACGAACCGCCTTGCGGTATAGGCTCGGAAAATCACGGCAATTGAACGATCCCAGGCGGACAATGATCCGGCTGGCACAGCGCGACCATAAATTGGCCAGATACAGCTCACGCAGTTTGCCGGAAAAGGTGACACCACCGTGGTCCATGGTGACCGGCACCTGTAAGCTGGTTTCCAGTTCGTGAGCGCAAACAGACTCAAAGCCGGGAGCGACAATGGCGTAAAATTGTTCCTCAGTGTTTTTCATCATCACTCTCCTGCTCTGGCTGCGTGACCGCCTTTTCAGCGGTGGATTGAATCGCCAACCATAACATATTTTTGCCGGGCGTACACGCCTGACGGATGCGGGATTGCCGGGAATCGGGTAAACTGGAAGCACACTTTCAGGGAGGACGTTTATGGCCTTTGGTGATCTGGAAATTGACTGGGATTATCTTCTTGAACGGGTCGATCGTCTCATCGACCTTGGTGAAGCACGGTTGTCCAGTGGTTTTGATGAAGAGAATATCGATACCGAATTGTTCAGCCGTGCCGCGGCATTTTACTGGCAGGGGGATGGTTTACGTCCTCTGCTCGATGTCGATTTGTTGCCCATGGCGTCTTTGGTCGGGCTGGAGCCGCAACGAGCTTCTATCGTCAGCAATACAGCCCATTTTGTCCAGGCACTGCCGGCCCATCACGTCTTGATTCGTGGTGAGCGCGGGATGGGGAAAACCGCCCTGGTGCGTGGCCTGCTGCCGCAGTTTGTTGCCGAGGGCTTGCGTGTCGTCGAAGTTCGCACCGGTTATCTTCAGGATGTTGAAGCTCTGGTGCGCTGGTTGCAGGATGTGCCGCTGCACTTTCTCGTTCTGTGTGAAGACATTGATCCCGAGGCTAATCCGGCCGGGTATCAATCCCTGTTGGCTCTGCTCAACCGGGGGCTTGTTGGCTGCCCGACCAACGTGCGCTTGTATGTGACCATGACCGATGAAGCCGGGGCGTCCATTCAGGGGGGACGACTGGAACCGTATTTTGGTTTGTGGCTGGATGTACCCAAGGTGGATGAAGGCGGGTTCCTCCAGATTGTTCAGTGTCTGGCGCGAAGCTACGGTTGTGATCCGCTGGATGACGAGACACAACAGACCGCCTTGCGCTGGGCTGAGCAGGGGCGTGGTTTCAGTGCGTTAAGTGCCGAACAATTTGTGGTGCATTATTGTGCGCAACAGGCTGAAATTGCGGATCAAGACCACATGGATCTCATGGAATAACCGATTTTAAACTTTGCTTCTGCTGTGGTTCCAGTATAATGACCAGCATCGCACGGATGGTGGTTTGATTGCGTGGATTTTTGCCGGGATGGTTTATGTCACTGTTTGCCGAAACAGAATTGCTCGAAGCCTGCCGGGTCCTGTTTGGATCTGATCTGCAGCTGAATCGCGACTTTCTGTTTTATATTCAACCCAGCGGTGTTAAAACCGCCTACCGGCAGCGCGCCAAAGAAACCCATCCGGACCGTCTGGTGGATGCCGAGCCTCACGAGTATGAACAGCAGACCGAGCTGTTTCGTGGCGTCAGTGAGGCCTATCAATTGCTCCAGTCCTTTACCGCGGACCCCATCAAGCGTCTGTGGCGTCCTGCCGATCAGCAAGCCGGTTTTGACGCTCCGTCCCGTCCTTCAGCCTGGCGCCAACCCGCGGCGGAGCCAGACACCGCCGACGGCATTTATGAATTACCGCGTCGTCATCTGGAGTTGGGGCTCTATCTTTACTATCGTGGTATTATCAGTTATTCCGAGATGATTGAAGCGCTGGTCTGGCAGCGGCGCCAGCGGCCTGTCCTCGGTGATCTGGCTGAACGTTGGGGATGGCTGAGCGCCGCAGATGTCAAACGGATCAACAGCTATCATGGTCGGCGCGGGCGGTTTGGTGCGCGGGCGGTGGAGCTCGGCTATCTGACCCAGTTCCAGGTGCAGGTTTTGTTGCGCTATCAGCGCCAGCTGCAGAAACGCTATGGCCAGTATTTTGTCGAGCAGGGGCGGATGACCAATGCTGACATTGAAGCGTGGCTCCGCGAGCAGCAGTATCACAATCAACACTTTGAAGATCCCTGGAAAAAATGGCGTTAGCAGCCTGTTAAGAGAAAAAACAGGATGGACTTTTATCTTCCTGTCTGGCGTGTTGCGTCGTCCTGCCTTTTGATGTGCGTCTTCCCTTTGGTGTCCTCCGGCAGCGTAAACGGAAAGCGTCCCGGTACCACCAGCCCGTTCTCCCTGAGTTCACACTGTTCCAGCCTGGATAGAAACTCTTCGCGACTGATATCTTTGGCACCCAGCGAATGCAGGTGCTCGGTCGGCAGCTGGCAGTCGATCATCCGATAGCCCAAAGGTTTAAGGGCTTCAACCAGAGCGATAAACGCCATTTTTGAGGCGTCCGTCACCGTGTGGAACATGGATTCACCGCAAAAACAGCGACCGATGGCAATGCCGTAGAGACCACCGACCATCACGCCATCCCGCCAGCATTCCACAGAATGCGCATAGCCGAGATGGTGGAGTTTGAGATAGGCCGAGGTGATCTCCGAACTGATCCACGTGGATGCTTCGCGAGCATCGGCCGTTGCGCAATGCCGGATGCAGGTTTCAAAATCACGATCATAAGTGATGGTGAAATGGCCTTGGCGTTGTTTCTTGGCCAGGCGACGTGCGATATGCAGATCGTCAGGTTCGAGGATGCAACGGGGATCCGGTGACCACCATAGTATCGGGTCCTCCGGATGGTTCCAAGGGAAGATGCCGCAGCTGTAAGCCAGAAGAAGACGCGCTGGTTGCAGATCACCGCCTACCGCCAGAAGTCCGGTGCTTTCCGCCAGGCGCGGGGCCGGAAAAACCAGCTCATCTCCCAAGGCAAAAATGGTCATCAGTTGCTTGACGCCTTGTCTTTGTCCAACGCTTCAAAGCGGAACGTCAGGGCATCGTGGCGGCAGCCGATATGCACTGTGCCGCCATGACTGAGTTCACCAAACAGTATCGCATCTGAGAGTGGGTCGCTGATTTTTTCCTGAATCAACCGGCCCAGCGGCCGCGCTCCGTAAGCCGGGTCAAACCCTTTGCGGGCCAGATAGCGCCGTGCCGCGCTGCTGATCTTCAGGGTGACCAGGTTCTCCGCCAGTCGCTGGCGCACCTCGCCGATGAATTTTGTGACGATACTGTCAATGGCTTCCGGTTGTAAGGCGCTGAAGATGATTGTCGCATCCAGGCGGTTGCGGAACTCCGGTGAAAAAGCCTTTTCCAGAGCTTGGTCCGGGCTGCCGGTCAGCGAGGCATTGAAGCCGATCGGCGTGGTGCTCAATTCACGGGCTCCGGCATTACTGGTCATGATCAGGATGACGTTGCGAAAATCCGCGACCTTGCCGTTGTTGTCGGTCAAGCTGCCGTGGTCCATGATCTGCAGCAGGATGTTGAACAGATCGGGGTGGGCTTTTTCGATTTCATCGAGCAACAGCACCGTGTGCGGTTTTTTGATCACGGCATCGGTGAGCAGGCCGCCCTGATCAAAACCGACATAGCCCGGTGGCGCACCGATCAGGCGGGCCACGGAATGTTTCTCCATGTATTCACTCATGTCAAAACGGGTAAAGGCCACTCCGAGCTGTTGCGCCAGTTGGCGGGCCACCTCGGTTTTACCGACGCCGGTGGGACCGGCAAACAGAAATGAGCCGATGGGGTGTTCCGGGTGGCCGAGCCCGGCCCGGGCACGCAGGATCGAGCGGACCACCTGATGAATGGCCGGATCCTGGCCAAATACCTGCTGCTTGAGTTTGCGTTCCAGATGTTGCAGTTGCTTACGATCATCGCGGGACACGGATCGTGTAGGAATCTGAGCCATCTCGGCGACAATGGTTTCGATATCTTTGACCTGGATGGACTGCCGTCGACTGCCCTGAGTGCGCAAGCGGGCACCAATCTCGTCGATCAGATCAATGGCTTTATCGGGAAGATGGCGATGGGTCAGGTAGCGATCCGCCAACTCCGCCGCGGCACGCAGCACCTCATCGCTGTAACGGATATTGTGAAACGCCTCGTAGTGACTGCGCAGGCCTTGAAGGATGGCCACCGTTTCATCGACAGTCGGTTCATGGACGTCGATTTTTTGAAAACGACGTGACAACGCGCGATCTTTTTCGAACAGAGTCTTGTATTCGTCATAGGTGGTGGCGCCGACACAGCGGATTTCGCCCGACGCCAACATCGGTTTGAGGATGTTGGAAGCATCCATGGAACCGCCGGAGGTGGAACCGGCACCGATGATGGTGTGGATTTCATCAATGAACAGAATCGGTTGCTCCTGTTCGGCCAATTCGTTCAGCACCGCCTTGAGGCGTTCTTCGAAATCGCCACGGTATTTGGTGCCGGCCAGCAAGGCGCCCATGTCCAGAGCATAGATCCGGCAGTCTTTCAGAATCTCCGGCGCGTTGTCTTCTTCGAAGAGGGTGGCGAGGCCTTCGGCCAGGGCGGTTTTGCCGGTGCCGGGTTCACCAACGAGGATCGGATTGTTTTTGCGGCGTCGACACAGCACCTGCATGGTGCGTTGCAGCTCGTTTTTGCGGCCGATGAGCGGGTCGATCTTGCCGTCGCGCACCCGCTGGCGCAGGTCGATGGTGTAACTTTCCAATGCGCTTTTTTTGCGGGAGCGTTTCTCTTTTTTTTCAGGAGCATCCTTGCTGTCCGGCGAGGACGGCTTCTGGCCCTGACGTCCGATGCCATGGGAGATGTAATTGAGCACATCCAGGCGTTCAATCCCCATGGTGGACAACAGCTGGGTGGAGTGGTTTTTGTCTTCACTGAGGATAGAGACCAGGATGTCGCTGGTGTTTACCTCGTCTTTGCCGGCGGCACTGCAATGGGTGACGGCGTGTTGTAAAACCCGTTGCAGTGCGGCGGTTTGTTCCGGGACCTGTTGCTCCTCCTCGGGAACCGTCTCCATCTCCGCATCAAAGTATTGGTCGAGATCCAGGCGGATTTTGTCGACATCGCCACCGCAGTTGATGATGATTTTCTGCGAATCATCGCTGTAGAGCATGGCGTAGAGGATATGTTCGGTCGTCAGATACTCATGGTGACGACGCTGTGCTTCCTGCACCGCCAGGGAAAATATAATCTGAACTTCTTTACTGAATGTCACGACACAGAATCCTTTCAGGCCTCTTCAATGGAACAACGGAGTGGATGTCCGGCGCTGCGTGCCCGGCGATGGGTCTGTTCGACTTTGGTTTCGGCAATCTCGAACGGATAATTGCCGCAGACCGCCTGCCCTTCATGGTGGATGGCCAGCATGATGCGTGTGGCCTCCGCCGGTTGTTTGCGATAGATGCTCTCCAATACCTCGACGACAAACTCCATGGTCGTGTAATCATCGTTGTGCATGATGACATTGTAACGTGGCGGGCGAGCGGTTTGTTCTTTTGACAGGACCTCGCTTTCCGGCGTGGTCTGTGTGGGTGCAGCCATGGCATCCTCAGTTTCGGTGTAATCGCAGGCGGGAAAAGTCGCATCCGTTTGCGGATGAAATCAAACGTTGGCGCCCCTGCGTTGATGTTGTTCACCCGGCGATGGGGCAGCCGGTTTCTTCACCGCCCGCTGATGATCTTCTTTGTTTTAGGATAGTTTTTTTTTCAGGGAGAATCAATCTCTGTTGATCTTTCTGCGTGGGTCGTTGGTTGTCGATCGTTGTGAGCGAGACTTTATTCCGTATGAGATGGCGTATGAGATGGCCTGACGAAAGCGGACAGAGGGGGGCGCAAAACTGAAGATTTGCCGTGTTGATCACGGATGGACAGGGTTGAGCCCCGGCTGTGGGTGTGACGGAATAAACGGTTGAACAAACATAAAGGATGTCTTAAACTGCTGGGATTATCGGGTTGTGTGTAAACTGTCTTTTCTTGCTGCTCGCTGGAACCCTCAACGATGACCTCAGCGCCGACCGCAGAGTCGAAAAAAAACCTCGCTCAATCACGGTCTTTTGTACTGATTGCCGTGGCAGTGGTAGGGCTCGGTTTCGCGTTATTCGGCGAAAAGGGCGCATTGCGTCTGCATCAGGTCCAGCAGCACCGGGCCCAGTTGGCGGCGCATTATGAGCAACTGCAGCAGGCAAATACGCACCTGCGTAACGAAATCGAGTCGCTCAGTCATGATGAGCGTTACATGGAGCAGGTGGCACGCAGCACCTTTAATCTGGTACGCGATGGAGAAATTATTTACCAGTTTTCTCCGTCAACGCATTAGGAGACCGTCGTGAACCCGCTTTTGCGCCTGCTGGGCGAGGCGGTTCAGACTGAATTTGTATAGGGGACACTTGGTCCCCTATTTTGTTTGTCAGAGGTTTCTTATGGTGACACCCTCTGAAGCCCAAGAAATTCCCGGGATGCATACCGGGCTTGCCCACGAAGAGTAACGGATCAATGAAAACACGTTTGAAAGAAGCGGTTGAACTGGCATTGCGCCAATGCTTTGCCGCAGAGAAGCTGATTAGTAACGAAATTCCCGATTTTGCCGTTGAAGTGCCTAACCGTAGCGGCCATGGCGACTTTGCGGTGAATGCCGCCATGCTTATGGCGCGTACGGAAAAAAAAGCGCCGCGGCAGATTGCGGAGATTCTTGTTGCTCAGTTGAATGAGCAGGGCGGGTTCTGGGACAAGATTGAGATTGCCGGCCCCGGCTTTATCAACTTTTTCCTCAGCGCATCCTGCTGGCATGAAGCGTTGAAAGATGTCTATGCTCAGGGCGCCAATTTCGGTAAGTCTGATGTCGGTGCCGGTAAGCGTGTCCAGGTGGAGTTCGTCAGCGCCAATCCCACCGGTCCGTTGCATATCGGCCATGGGCGTGGTGCGGCCACTGGGGATGCCGTGGCTTCCGTGCTGGCGGAGGCCGGATTTGAGGTCCAGCGCGAATATTACATCAACGATGCCGGTAATCAGATGGATACGCTTGGCCGTTCCGTGTATCTACGCTATTGCCAACTGCAAGGTCAGGATGTTGACTTCCCCGAAGATTGCTATCAGGGCGATTACATTCGCGACTATGCCCAGCAGATTCTCGATCGTGAAGGGCGGCGTTTTCTCGATATGGAGGAAACTGACGCCATCGCCTGGTTCTCCCGCGAGGGCGGCGAAGCGATTCGCCAGGGGATCGACGATGACTTGCAGAAATTCGGGATCCGTTTTGATAACTGGTACAGTGAACAGACCCTTTATGATCGCGATCTGGTCAAAGCCGGTATTGAAGCGTTGACCCGTGATGGTTATACCTATGAGCAGGATGGTGCCATCTGGTTTCGCACCACGGATTTTGGCGATGACAAGGATCGCGTGCTGATTCGTTCCAATGGGGTCACCACCTATTTTGCTTCGGACGTTGCCTATCATCGGGAAAAATACCAGCGCGGGTTTGATATTGTCATTGATGTCTGGGGCGCCGATCACCATGGCTACGTGCCGCGTATGAAGGCGGTTCTCGCTGCTTTGGGGCGCAATCCCGAAGATCTGCAGATCATTCTGGTGCAACTGGTCAACCTGTTGCGCGAGGGTGAACAGATCGCCATGAGCACCCGGGCCGGAAAATTTGTCACCTTGAAAGAGGTGGTGGACGAAGTCGGCAAAGATGCCTGCCGGTTCTTCTTCCTCATGCGCCGTTCCGACAGCCAACTTGACTTTGATCTGGAGTTGGCCAAAAAACAGAGCACGGAAAACCCGGTGTACTATGTTCAGTACGCCCACGCCCGGGTGTGCAGTATCAATCGCAACGCTGAAGAGAGCGGCATCGCGTTATTGTCCGGCAATGACGTCAAGCTCGACGCCTTGACTCTGCCCGAAGAGTTGCAGTTGACCAAAATGATGTCACGCTATCCCGAAGTCGTCGCTTCGGCGGCATTGAATTATGAGCCGCATAAGATTACTTTTTACCTGCAGGAACTGGCGGCCCAGTTCCACAGCTACTACAATCAGCATCGAGTCATTGTGGACGATGTGGATGTCAGCCAGGCGCGGTTGTATCTGGTGAATGCGGTTAAACAAGTGGTGTACAATGCCCTCACGGTTCTCGGGGTTTCCGCCCCGGAAAAAATGTAAATAACTCGGAGGTGAGTTATGTCTCAAGTGGATTACAGTCGGCGTGAACCCAAAACCAATGGACGTCGTTTCATCACCGTTCTGGTTTTTGTCGTGGTTCTGTGTCTGGTCAGTTTTTCTCTGGGCTTAATGGTCGGAAAAAGTGGCAAGCCTTCTGTGGAAACAACGCAGATTCAAACGGTTCCCTTGCCACCGCAACCTAAAGCCGTGACGCCGCAGCCGCTGCCCTCGCCGGCTTCGCAACCCCCGGCAACGACGCAGACGGTGACTGAGAGTGCGCCTCAGACAGAGGAACAACCGGCCTCGAACGATCCTTTGCGCGAATTACTGCCACCTGTTGAGCAGATGCCTTTAGGCAGTGGCATCAATCACGGTGCCGAACAGGCCGCCACGGAGCAGGCGACGGCCACCGCCGAGCCGGTTCCCTCTGCGGTGACAGCGAAAGTGCCAGTGCTTGAAGAAACACCTTCTCAGCCGCCCGTAAAACAGCCAGTGCCGTCAGCTGTTACGTCGGTCACTGGCTATGTGGTTCAGGTGGCGTCATTTAAACATCGTCAGGATGCCGAGACCATGAGTGCCAAGCTTGGCAAAGATTTTCCGGTTGTCGTTCGTCAGGCTGATCTGGGCGAAAAAGGTCTGTGGTATCGGGTGCTGGTTGGCCCGGTGGCAACCAAGCCGGAAGCCGAAACGCTCAAGCAGGATTTGAAAAAGAAAGCCTCCACGGATGGTTTCATCAAAAAAATCAGCGGCTAAGCAAGAAAGTGGAATGCGAAATTTTTTGTCTTGACAAGCGCGCGTTAAACGCGTAGATTTCCCCTCGCTTTGACGCGGGGTGGAGCAGTTTGGTAGCTCGTCGGGCTCATAACCCGAAGGTCGGAGGTTCAAATCCTTCCCCCGCAACCAAACAATAAACCGGCAACGGTTAACATAGTACGGCGGTGTAGCTCAGTTGGTTAGAGCATGCGGCTCATATCCGCAGTGTCCGGAGTTCGAATCTCTGCACCGCCACCAATTAAACCCTCTTCCAGTTTCTGGAAGAGGGTTTTCTTTTTCGTGCCGCAATGTTCTTTTCTCCCTGTCGGTCGCGCTCTTTTTTGTTATTCTGCCCGTGTTACGCTGAGTGAATTTCTCACAGGATGTCCATGTCAGATTCCCTGATCCAACAAATTGCCGACAAGATCAGCCAGCATCGTTTAATCGCGCCGGGGGCGACGGTTGTTGCCGCCGTGTCCGGCGGGGCGGATTCCGTATGTCTACTGCACGTTTTGGCTGCGCTGCTACGTGATTCGCTAGAGTTTGATCTGGTAGTCGCTCATCTTGATCATGGTTTACGTGACGAAAGTGGCGATGACGCTTCATTTGTCGAGGCCCTGGCCGCAGAGTACGATCTGCGGTGTTTTAGACGACGGGTTGATGTCGCGGCTCTGGCGGAACGGAACCGTTGGGGGTTGGAAGAGGCTGGACGTGAAGCCCGCCGTGCCTTTCTCGGTGAGGTTGCCGAACAGGTTGGTGGGGCCGTCATTGCCCTGGCCCACCACCGCGATGATCAGGCGGAAACGGTCTTGATGCATCTGGCTCGTGGCTGTGGCGTTGGTGGCTTGGCCGGGATGCGCTGGCAAGACGGCGTGTATATTCGTCCGTTGTTGTCTGTCTGCCGGGAGAACATTGATGATTTTATGCGCCTGAATCGGTATGCGTGGCGCGAGGATGACAGTAATCGTGACGAGCGGTTTAAGCGCAACCTGATCCGTCATCAGGTTCTCCCCGCTTTGCAAAACTACAATCAACGGACCGTACGCCATGTTGCCGAATTGGCGGAAAAGGTTGCTGTTGAGGAAGCCTTTTGGCAGGAGCTTCTTGACGATTGGCTGGCACGCCACGCGTGTGGACGCGAAGAGCAGTGGCAGGTCGCCTACCAGGCTCTGTGCGATTGTCACCCGGCGTTACGCCATCGGGTGTTGCGTGAGGTGATGGCGCGGGTGCGCGGGACCGTGCGTGCTCTGGAGGGCGTTCATGTCTACCAGTTGGACCGGCAGTTGTGCTCAGAAGCGCCTCAGTGGCAATTGGATTTGCCCTCCTGTTGGGTGGCGCGCCGTTATGACTTTTTGCTCTTTCGCCGGACGGCGCCGGAACCGGCAGCTGCGGTGGACATGATGGTCAACGGTCCCGGGTCTTATCGCGTCGATAAAGAGCGTACGTTTCTGGTTGAAACGGGTTGCGCAGAGGAACTGGATGGTCAGGTCGCCTGGTTTGCCGATGAGCAGATTGCGTTTCCGTTGCGCTTGCGCTCGTTCCAGCCTGGCGATCGTATTCGGGTGGCGGAATTGGCCGGTCACAAAAAGCTCAAAGCGTTGTTCGCCGAGCATCGCTGGACTCATGAAGAGCGTCAGCGAGCCGTGGTGCTTGAATGCCGCGGTGAAATCATCTGGGTGCCGGGGTTGCGCCAGTGCCGTGCCCCCCGCCTAAATACGGGTCGGCAAAGCGGTTTTAAGCTGCGTCTTCTCACGAGGGAAGATAAAATATAATTGAGAAACGCCAGTCTGTATGGTAGTTTGCAGCTAATCAAAAGACGATTATTTTCCCCATGACACCTTCCGGTGTCGTCGACATATTCCCAGGGAGGAAAAGTGAACCAGTTTTATAAAAATATTGCTTTGTGGCTCGTGATTTCCCTTGTCATGATTCTGCTGTTCAACATGATGACCCAGCAGGACCAGCAACGGGAAGCGGTCAGCTATACAACGTTTATCAATGCGCTGGAAGATGGCCGTGTGCAGGATGTGACGATTCAAGGCCCCAACCTTGAAGGGACCTATGAGGACGGCACTCGGTTCAAGACATTTGCCCCGAACGATCCCAGCCTGATCTCCGAGTTGCGTGAGCGCAAAATTGTCATTGACGCCAAGCCGGAAGAGGATCGCAGTTTCTGGATGACCATGTTGGTCTCCTGGGGGCCGATCCTGCTGCTGATCGCCGTGTGGATTTTCTTCATGCGCCAGATGCAGGGCGGTGGCGGCAAGGCGATGAACTTCGGTAAGAGCCGTGCCCGGTTGTTGTCCGATACTCAGGGCATGGTGACATTCAAGGATGTTGCCGGGGTGGATGAAGCCAAAGAAGAACTCGAAGAGATTGTTGCCTTTTTGAAAGACCCGAAAAAGTTTACCCGACTCGGCGGGCGCATTCCCAAGGGCGTGTTGCTGGTCGGTTCGCCGGGTACCGGTAAAACTCTGCTGGCGCGGGCGATCGCCGGTGAGGCGGATGTGCCGTTTTTCACCATCTCCGGTTCCGACTTCGTTGAGATGTTTGTCGGTGTCGGTGCCAGCCGGGTACGCGATCTGTTTGCCCAAGGCAAGAAGAATGCTCCGTGTATCATCTTCATTGATGAGATTGATGCCGTTGGTCGCCATCGTGGTGCCGGTCTCGGCGGTGGTCATGATGAGCGTGAGCAGACCCTGAACCAGTTGCTGGTTGAGATGGACGGTTTTGAGTCCAATGAAGGGGTCATCCTGATCGCGGCAACCAACCGTCCGGATGTTCTTGACCCGGCCTTGCTGCGTCCCGGTCGTTTTGACCGCCAGGTCGTGGTGCCGCGTCCGGACATCAAGGGCCGTACCACCATTCTGCAGGTCCATGCCCGTAAAGTGCCCATGTCCGATTCGGTTGAGATGGAAACCGTGGCCAAAGGGACTCCGGGATTTTCCGGCGCCGATCTGGCCAACCTGATCAACGAAGCCGCTCTGTTGGCCGCACGCGCCAATAAGGAACTGGTCGACATGAGCGATCTCGAGGCGGCCAAAGACAAGGTGATGATGGGCGCCGAGCGTCGCTCCATGGTCATTACCGAGGAAGAAAAGAAAGTCACCGCCTATCACGAAGCCGGGCATGCTCTGGTGGCGTTGAAGATTCCCGGTTCCGATCCGGTTCACAAGGTGTCCATTATCCCGCGTGGCCGTGCTCTTGGCGTGACCATGTATCTGCCCTCGGAAGAAAAATACAGCGAAAGCCGCGAAGGGCTGCTGCGTTCCATGTGTGCGTTGCTCGGCGGTCGCGCCGCGGAAGAAATTTTCCTCGGCAGCATTACCACCGGGGCCAGCAACGATATTGAACGGGTCACCTCGCTGGCACGCAAGATGGTGTGCGAGTGGGGCATGAGCGAAAAGCTCGGTACCCTGGCGTTCGGCGAAAAAGAGGGCGAAGTGTTCCTCGGCAAAGATATGGGCCATGTCAAGAACTACAGTGAGGCGACGGCTGAAATGATCGATGGTGAGATCAGTCGTCTTGTTACGGAGTCGTACGATAAAACCCGCAGCATTCTGCGTGAAAACCGTGACATCCTTGAAACCATGGCCCAGGAGCTGCTGGAGCATGAAACCATTGATGCCAAGGATATTGCTCGCATTCTTGGTGAGGAGCCTGCTCCGGCGCCAACGGCGGAAGAAGTCGTAATCGCGCCGAATGATCCGGCTTTGGGAGAAAACTCCGAGTAATGTCGTTTCAGCCGCGAGTGCTTCAGCTTCACACGGCTGAACAGGTACGCCGTCAACTGGAAGCGATTCAGGTTGACCCCTGTGGGGTTAACCTGATGACGGACAAGGCCTTGCATGTCAACATCCTGTTGCAGCAGGTTTCTTGTGTCGCGGCGAATATTCTCAAGCAGGAGATGTTGACTCTCGGCGGTGACGCTGCCGTGGCGCGTGGTACGGTGGCCTGCTCCATCGATCAGACGGATGTTGTGTTGATGGGCACGCGCAAACAACTGGCTCAGCTGGTTGTGCGCCTGCCGCGACAACCCTTTGGTCTTAAGGCTCTGGCCACGGAGCTCGACGCTGTTTTATCACCAACCGGTCCTGTGCAGACTCTGGTCGGCTGCCGTTGTCGGCTGGATGTTTCTCGTCCTCAAGTGATGGGAATCATCAATGTGACCCCCGATTCGTTTTACGATGGCGGTGTGTGCACAAATCTCGATGCGGTGCTGCGCCAGGCGGAGAAGCAGGTTGACGATGGGGCGGATCTGTTTGATGTCGGTGGCGAAAGTACCCGGCCCGGTGCGGCTCTGGTGACGCCGGACGTTGAGCTGGAACGGGTGGTGCCGGTGGTTGACGCTCTGCGGCAGCGTTTCGATCTGCCGATCTCCGTGGATACCAACAAGGCGGGCGTTGCTAAAGCGGTTCTTGAGAGCGGGGCTGATTTTATCAATGACATCAGCGGCCTGACCTTTGATGATGAAATGGCGACGGTGGTGGCGCAAAAGAAAGCCGGTGTGTTTGTCATGCATACGCGCGGATGTCCGGAGACGATGCAAAACAACACCGCCTATCGAGACTTGCTCAGCGAAGTCATTCATTCTCTGCGCTACTCCATTGACCTGGCGCGCCAGGCCGGGTTGCCCGCGGAATATATCAGTGTTGATCCGGGGGTCGGCTTTGGCAAGTCCGTTGCCGGCAATCTCGAATTGCTGCGACGCCTGGACGAAGTGGCGGCATTGGGCTATCCGGTGCTCATCGGCACCTCACGCAAAAGTTTCATCGGCAAGGTTCTCGACCAGCCGGTTCCACAACAGCGCCTGTATGGCTCCCTGGCCAGCGTTGCGGTAGCCGCCCAGAATGGCGCGCAGATCTTCCGGGTGCATGATGTCGGAGCAACCCGGCAAACCGTGGATCTGGCCTGGGCCATCAAGCACGAGACTCACATGGCGTAGTGTTGCGCCGAAAAGGATCACCATGGGTGTGTTCGATCAGATGATGAAAGATTTTCGCTGGATGCTCGATGTCCTCGACATCGCACTGGTTGCGTTTATCATCTATCGGATCATCCTCCTGATCAAAGGCACCCGCGCGGTCCAGATGCTGATCGGCCTGGCGGTATTGCTGGTGGTCTTTGTCGTCTCTCAACTTACCGGTCTGTATACCCTCCAATGGCTGCTTGACAGTTTCCTGACCTCGATTATTCTGGTCATCGTCGTTATCTTTCAAAACGATATCCGTCGTGCACTGATGCATGTCGGTCGCAATCCTTTTTTTGCTGACGTTTCGTATCGTGAAGAGACGCAGGTGATTGATGAGCTGGTCACGGCCGCGGTCAATCTGGCCAACAAGAAGATCGGTGCCCTGATCGTCATTGAACGGGAAACCGGCCTGAAGGGGTTTCTTGAAGTGGGAGTGGAGATTGACGCCAAGGTCTCTTCCGATTTGATCTGTGCGATTTTTATCCCGTATTCACCGATTCACGACGGTGCGCTGGTTTTGCAGCAGGGCCGTTTGAAAAAAGCCGGTTGTTTTTTGCCGTTGTCACAGGATCCGGATATCAGTAAAAATCTGGGCACACGTCACCGTGCCGCGATTGGTCTGACTGAGATGGTCGATGCCGTGGCCATTGTTGTTTCCGAAGAAACCGGAAAAATTTCCGTGGTGGTTGGCGCCAGAATGACGCGGGATCTCGATTCCACCTCCTTGCGCCGCATTCTCACCCGCCTGCTGGATCCGGGCAAGAAAGGCTAGGCCATGTTGCAATTGATCACCCGGAACTGGCATCTGAAATTGCTGTCGTTGGTTTTTGCCTCTTTGTTGTGGCTGTTTGTCACCGGAGAACAACGTGCTGAAGTGGGCTATTCGGTGCCGCTGGAGCTGAAAAATGTGCCGACGGACCTGATTGTTGCCAATGAAGTGCCCAGTCTGGTGAATTTGCGTATCAGCGGTCCGCGCACGCTGTTGTCCAATCTGGAGTCGTCGTCGCTGAGTCTTTCCGTCGATTTGCGCGGGCTTGAGCCGGGATTAACGACGTTTAAACGCCTTGATGAAAATCTCAATATTCCCAGCGCGCTTAAAGTCGTGCGTCTGTCGCCTTCCTATGTAGAAGTCAAGCTGGAACGCATTCGGGAAAAATCCGTTCCGGTATCCGTGGTTCTGATCGGCGATCCGATGCCGGGACAGAAGGTTTTGGCCACTGTGGCAACGCCGGCCCGGGTGACGATCCGTGGTGCGGAAAGTGAAGTGAAACAGATCGACCATGTTGAGACCGAGCCGTTGGATATTGCCGGGATTCGGGAAGATTTTATCATGACGGTTCCGGTTGATTTCCGCGGGACGTACACGGAGCTGTCTGATCAGAAGACTGTTGAGGTGGAAGTGCATTTTATCTATGAACCTCCCATTGAGGTGGGGCAGCCGGGTGAAACCGGTGAGCCTGATGCGTCTGTGGCAACCCCACCTTCTGTCAATTAATCAACATTATTGAAAGAGATCCATGACAAAAAAATTTTTTGGTACTGATGGTGTGCGTGGCGTGGCGAACGTCTATCCGATGACCACGGAAATTGCCATGCAGCTTGGCCGGGCTGTGGCGTATCTGTTTAAAGGATCTGATAAACGGCGGCGCATTGTGATTGGCAAGGACACGCGTCTATCCGGGTACATGATTGAGAATGCCATGGCCTCGGGCATCTGTTCCATGGGCGTGGATGTGCAACTGGTCGGACCGTTGCCGACTCCGGGCATTGCGTTTATCACCAATTCCATGCGCGCGGATGCCGGGGTGGTGATCTCTGCTTCGCATAATCCTTATCAGGATAACGGTATTAAATTTTTCTCGAATGATGGCCTGAAGCTGCCGGATGAAATGGAGTTGCGTCTCGAGCAACTGATGTTTTCAGAGGAGCTCGATGTCTTGCGCCCCACGGCCGATGAAGTCGGTCGGGCCTTTCGCATTGATGACGCCACCGGGCGTTATATCGTTTTTTTGAAACACGCCTTCCCGCGGGATTTGGATCTGCGCGGCATGAAAATCGTCGTCGATTGTGCCAATGGGGCGGCCTACAAGGTGGCTCCGGCGGTGTTTGAAGAGCTGGGTGCTGACGTTGTGCGCATGGGGGTGTCGCCCAACGGCACCAATATCAATGCCGGCTGTGGGTCTTTGTATCCGGCGCAGCTTGCCGAAGCGGTGAAAGAGCATGGTGCGGATGTCGGCGTGGCTCTGGATGGCGATGCCGACCGGGTGATTTTTGTCGATGAAACGGGTCGCGAGGTCGACGGCGATCATATTATGGCCATCTGTGCCACCCGCATGCTGGCGGAAGGCACTCTGTCGCACAACACGCTGGTGGCGACGGTGATGAGCAATATGGGCCTGGACATTGCCTTGCGCCGCGCCGGTGGTACGGTTGTTAAGACAGCGGTTGGTGACCGTTATGTTGTCGAGGAGATGCTCAAAAAAGGTTACAACCTTGGCGGAGAACAGTCCGGTCACATGATCTTCTTCGATCATAACACCACGGGTGATGGGGTCTTGTCGGCCCTGCAGACATTGGCGATCATGCAGCGTACCGGCAAGCCGTTGTCGCAACTGGCCGAAGTGATGACGGCCCTGCCGCAGTTACTGGTCAATGTTCGGGTGAAGGAAAAGGTCGACCTGGCGACGGTTCCGGCGGTCCAGCAGGTGATTGATGCCTGTAGCGAGGCGTTGGGAGAAACCGGTCGCGTTCTGATCCGTTATTCAGGAACAGAGCCTTTATTGCGCATCATGCTTGAAGGTGAAAACGACCAACAGATTCAACGGCTGGCCGATGAGATTGCCGATGCCGTTGTCACTCATTTACAAGGAACACGAGAAGGAGCATAACCGCAATGGCACGTTTGGGAGTCAATGTTGATCATATCGCAACAATCCGTCAGGCCCGCGGCACCAAGGAGCCTGATCCGGTCACGGCGGCAGCTCTGGCCGAGTTGGCCGGTGCCGATGGCATTACCGTTCATTTGCGTGAAGATCGTCGTCACATCCAGGATCGCGATGTTGAAATTCTCCGTCAGACGATCCAGACGCCTCTCAATCTGGAGATGGCAGCCACGGATGAGATGGTGGCTATTGCCTGTCGGTTGCGGCCGGATTGCGTGACCCTGGTCCCGGAGAAACGTCAGGAATTGACCACCGAGGGGGGCCTCGATATCGTCACGCACTCGCAGCACCTTAAAGAGGTGATTGCCCGTCTGCAGCAAAATGGCATTGTGGTCAGTCTGTTTATTGATCCTGACCTGAAACAGATCGATCAGGCGTTTCAGGTGGGAACCGACACGGTTGAAATTCATACCGGATGCTATTGCGATGCGCCGACGCGTGGCGCGCAACTGGCTGAACTGGCCAAGATTGAGCAGGCCATTCACGAGGCCAAACATGCAGGCATGGGCGTCAATGCCGGACATGGTTTGAACTATCGCAATGTTCAAGAGGTTGTCGCCCTCGGCGTGATTGAAGAATTTAATATCGGTCACAGTATCATCTCCCGGGCCGTGTTGGTCGGTCTTGATCAGGCCGTCCGCGAGATGAAGTCGCTGGTGGCGGGGTAATACGTGGCCATTGCCGGAATCGGAACGGACATTGTCGACGTGGAACGCTTTGGGCGCTTTATCGACGAAGACAACCAGACGTTACTGCAGCGTCTGTTTACCTCGGACGAGCTGGCTTATGCCTTGCCGCGCAAGTGTGCCGCGCAACATCTCGCGGCTCGTTTTGCCTGCAAAGAAGCGTTTGTCAAAGCGTTGGGGCTGGGCATGCGTGACGGCATGACCTGGCACGATATTGAGGTGGTGCGCGATGCCTTGGGCTGCCCTTCGCTGGCCTTGAGCGGGCGCGCTGCAGAGATTTTTGAGCAACGACAACTGCAGTCCCATCATGTTTCCTACAGTCATGAAACACGCTGGGCGGTTGCCACGGTCATCGTGGAGGGAGCATGAAACTTCTCACGGCCCAACAGATGCGGGACCTGGATCAGACGACGATCAACGACTATGGGATTCCCGGTATTGTGTTGATGGAAAATGCCGGCCACGGCGCGGCGCGTCTTATTGCGCAACGCTATCAACACCTCTTCCCCGGACCGGTTCTAGTGGTTTGCGGTCGGGGCAACAATGGCGGCGACGGCTATGTGATTGCCCGCCATCTGGAAAACTGGGGCTGGCGGGTGAAAACCGTTGTCCTTGCTGAGCATGACGTCATTCAGGGGGATGCGGCGGTGAACCTCGCTGTGTTGCTCAACAGTCAGGCCGATGTGGTTTTTGCCCCGGACAGCGCAAGCTTCCGAGCGAATTGTGATGCGTGGTGCGGTGCGCGACTGCTGATCGATGCGGTGTTCGGCAATGGCCTCAACAGCGAGGTGCGCGGTCACTACCGCGAGGCCATCGAGTGGATGAACGATTATCCGGCGCCTGTGGCTGCCGTGGATATGCCGTCCGGCGTTGAGGCGACCACGGGACAGATTCTCGGGGTGGCGGTCGAGGCCGACTGCTCGCTGAGTTTTGCCTTTGCCAAGCTTGGCCAGGTCAGTTATCCGGCGCAACGTTACAGCGGTACGCTGCATGTGATCGATCTGGGCATGCCGCGATGCGTGACCCAATCGGTCTCTACGCAGTATTGTCTGGTCGATGGTGGACTGGCCGCATCATTGTTACCCGTGCGTCGTGCGGATGATCACAAGGGAACCTTTGGCCATGTGCTGGTCGTGGCCGGATCCGTGGGCAAAGTCGGTGCCGCGCGTATGACGGCGCATGCCGCTTTGCGCAGTGGCGCCGGGCTGGTCAGTGTGGCCATTGAGTATGATCTGGTCGGACAACTGATGGCGGAAACTCCCGAGATCATGTCACGGCCGATGCGCGGAGAAAATGGTCAGCTGTCGATCGATTGTTTTGATGCGCTCAAAAAGGCGTGGGCGGATATGTCGGCCGTGGCTGTGGGCCCGGGTCTGGGAACGGATGATTCCGTGGCGGCTCTGGTGAGCCGTCTGGTCACTGAATGCCCGTTGCCAGTGGTTCTTGATGCCGATGCGTTGACGGTGTTGACCCCTCAGCTCTCCTGTTTGTCGCAACGCCGGATCGCCACCGTGCTCACCCCTCATCCGGGCGAGATGGCGCGTCTCACCGGATTGACGGTCGCCGAGGTTCAGGCAAATCGCATTGAGGTTGCGCAGCAGTTTGCCCGTGACCATGGTGTGTGTGTCCTGCTCAAGGGCGCCCATACGGTGGTGACGGATGGTGAGCGCGTTTGGATTAACAGCAGTGGCAACAGTGGCATGGCCAGCGCCGGTATGGGAGATGTGCTGACCGGGATGATTGTTTCTTATCTGGCCCAGGGGCTTGAGCCGTTTTGTGCTGCCGCCCTGGCCGCCTATGTGCATGGGGCGGCGGCGGATCTCTGTCGACAACAGATCGGCGGGGTCGGCTATCTGGCCGGCGATGTCATGGCGAATATTCCTATGGCACGTCGCTTACTTGAGGAGGAATGTGATGCTTAAAGCTAAAGATATTATGACGGTCGATGTGTACAGTGTTCATGAAGATACCGAACTTAAGGCCTTTGCGGCATTGTTGGAAAAGACCGGTGTCAGTACCATGCCGGTGGTGGATGAAGCCAATGCTCTGGTGGGGGTGGTCAGTGCCACGGATTTGATCGATCGCGACAAGCCGTTGCATATTCCTACGGTTGTTTCGCTGTTTGATTGGGTGATCTACCTGGAAAGTGAAAAAAATTTCGAAGAACAGGTTCAGCGGATCAGTGCCCAGACCGTCGGTGAAATCTGCACCAAACCGGCGATCTCATGTACACCGGAAACGGCCGTGAGTGAAATTGCCGATCTGATGGTGACCAAAAAAATTCATCTTATCCCGGTGGTGGACGAAGAGAAATTGGTCGGCGTTGTTGCCCGACTCGACATTGTCAAGTCCCTGGGGGCCTGATGTGGTTCTGCTGGAGCTGAACAGTACCAGTGAACAGCAGACGCTGCGCTTGGGAACGGCTTTGGGAAAACTGTTGTCGGCGGGAAGCCTGATTTTGCTGCACGGCGATCTCGGTGCCGGAAAAACCTGTCTGGCCACCGGCATTGCCCGCGGTCTCGGGGTTGACCCTGACGTGCCCATCACCAGTCCCACCTATACGCTGCTTAACTGCTATGAAGGGCGTCTGCCGCTGTATCACTTTGATCTCTATCGTCTTGGCGGTGACGATGAGCTGGAAGAGCTGGGCTTTGATGAATTTTTTCATGGTGACGGCGTTGCTCTGGTCGAATGGCCTGAGCGTTGTCCGGACCTGGAGCAGACGGCGTTGCTGGTTGAGATGGCCTATGTCGATGAACAGCAGCGCCATATTCGTCTACGGGCGTCACAACCGTTTTGCCGCGATCACGACAGGTGCTGTCAGGCCATTCGCCGGTTGGCAGACTGTTTTGACTCTTCAGCACGTGAAATCCAGTAAAAAATACCTCCGGCGGGATAAAAATAGAACAACAGTTTGTCGTTTCCTGCCGTGGTCTGATGGGGGTCGGCAATGGTTTTTTTGCGGAAACCCTCACCATGAACATAAAAGTTTTGACCCTGTTATAATTTATTGTTAAAACCTCTATGCCGCTCAGTTTTTGCTGTCTGCATCAAACCGGCGGCGGTTGTGTGATTGCCGATGAAGGAGGAAAACCTAAATGGCTCTGGTGGTACAGAAATATGGCGGAACGTCCGTCGGGACGACCGATAAAATTCGTAATGTCGCCAAGCGTGTTGCCCGCACGTACGATGAGGGCAATGATGTCGTGGTTATCGTCTCAGCCATGGCGGGCGAAACCAACAAACTTGTGGCACTGTCTCAGGAGATGTGTGAGTTCCCCAGCGAGCGTGAATACGATGTG
Organism: uncultured Desulfuromonas sp.; assembly: GCF_963676955.1. NCBI lineage: Bacteria > Pseudomonadati > Thermodesulfobacteriota > Desulfuromonadia > Desulfuromonadales > Desulfuromonadaceae > Desulfuromonas > uncultured Desulfuromonas sp. The sequence continues at coordinate 2,148,861 of NZ_OY781461.1, forward strand.
CTGGTGTCGACCGGCGAGCAGGTGACCATTGCTTTGCTGTCCATGTGTCTGCAATCCATGGGCTACAAGGCAAAAAGTTACTTGGGGCATCAAATCCCCATCCTCACGGACAATGCTTCGTCACGTGCCCGTATCAAAGAGATTGGCGATGAGAACATTCGTGAAGATCTGAAAAACGGGTCGATTGTCGTTGTTGCCGGTTTTCAGGGGATTGATGATGAAGGCAATATTACAACCTTGGGTCGCGGTGGTTCGGACACCTCGGCGGTTGCTGTTGCGGCAGGGCTTAAAGCCGATGTGTGTGAAATTTACACCGATGTCGATGGTGTTTATACGACGGATCCCCGGATCGTTTCCAATGCCAGCAAGCTCGAGAAAATCTCCTATGAAGAGATGCTGGAGATGGCGTCACTCGGTGCCAAGGTGTTGCAGATCCGATCGGTGGAATTTGCTAAAAAATATAACGTTGTGATCCACGTTCGTTCCAGCTTTAACGACAATCCTGGAACACTGGTGATGAAGGAGGATGCTGAGATGGAGACCGTGCTGGTTTCAGGAGTAACCTGTAATAAAGATGAAGCAAAGATTTCTGTGCTGCGGATTCCTGATCATCCTGGGATCGCCGCGGATATTTTCTTACCGTTAACTGAAGCGAACATCACGGTGGATATGATTATCCAGAACGTTTCGCACGAAGGTTTTACGGATTTGACGTTTACCGTACCTAAAGGCGATTTGAAAAAAGCCCTCAAGTTGGTCGAAGAGACCGCCCAGAAAATCGGTGCCAGTGGTGTCACGTCGGATGATAAAGTGGCCAAGGTCTCGATTATTGGTGTTGGTATGCGCTCCCATTGTGGTGTGGCCAGTAAGATGTTCGCTACGCTGTCGGCCGAAGGCGTTAATATTCAGATGATTTCAACCAGCGAGATCAAGGTGTCCTGCGTGATTGAAGACAAATACACCGAACTGGCTGTTCGTGTTTTGCACGAAGCATTTGAATTAGGCAGCCAGGGCGAATAAAGGTTTTACGGCCCCAAAGGAGTATGATTATGGATCAGGTACTGCTGTATGACACCACGTTGCGTGATGGCACACAGGCGGAGGATATTTCGTTTCTTGTAACCGATAAGGTGCGCATTGCCCAGCGTCTGGATGAGCTGGGGGTGCACTATATTGAGGGGGGCTGGCCCGGGTCCAATCCCAAGGATATCTCCTTTTTCGAAGAGATTAAGAAGGTCTCCCTCAAACAGGCTAAGATTGCCGCTTTCGGTTCCACCCGCCGTGCTAAAACCACACCGGAACAGGACAATAATATTCAAACCCTGATCGCGGCTGATCCTGATGTGGTGACGATTTTCGGCAAGACCTGGGATTTTCATGTCCATGAGGCGCTACGCATCACCCTCGAAGAGAATCTGGAACTGATCAATGATTCTCTGGTCTACCTGAAGAAACATATTCCTGAAGTGATCTATGATGCCGAGCACTTTTTTGATGGTTACAAGGCCAATCCTGACTATGCTCTGCAGACCCTCAAGGCGGCGGAAGCTGCCGGGGTTGATTGTATCGTGTTGTGTGATACCAATGGTGGGACCTTGCCCCATGAATTCCCTGAGATTATGGCGGCAGTTCGTGAGGCGGTTTCGACGCCTTTGGGGATTCACGCCCACAATGACAGCGAATGTGCCGTGGCCAACTCACTGATGGCCGTTGCCTGTGGTGCGGTCCATGTCCAGGGAACTCTGAACGGTTTCGGTGAGCGTTGTGGTAATGCCAACCTGTGTTCTGTGATTCCGGCGCTGAAGCTGAAGATGGGCAAGGAGGCGGTCAGTGATGACCAGCTGCAATCGTTGCGCCTGGTGTCACGTCATGTCTATGAGCTGGCCAACCTGATTCCCAATAAGCATCAGCCCTATGTCGGCAACTCCGCTTTCGCCCATAAAGGTGGCGTCCACGTCTCAGCGATTCAGCGTCATCCGGAAACCTACGAGCATATTCGTCCTGAACGAGTCGGTAACACGACACGTGTTCTGGTTTCGGACTTATCCGGTCGCGCCAATATTCTGGCCAAGGCGGAACAGTTTGCGATCAATCTGGACAGCAAAGACCCGGTGACTCTGGAGATCCTTGAAGATATCAAAGAGATGGAAAACAAGGGCTACCAGTTCGAAGGCGCGGAAGCGTCCTTCGAGTTGTTGATGCGTCGTGCCCTTGGCACATTGCGTCATTATTTCTCGGTGATTGGCTTTCGGGTGATTGATACCAAGCAGAAAGAAGGCGATAAGCCGCTCTCCGAAGCCACCGTTAAAGTCAAGGTGGGCGGGCGCATTGAACACACCGCCGCCGAAGGCGAAGGTCCGGTCAATGCCTTGGACAATGCCCTGCGCAAGGCTCTCGAACATTTTTATCCGCAACTCAAGGAGATGAGCCTGTTCGATTACAAGGTGCGTGTTCTGCCCAGTGGCCAAGGGACGGCTTCGATCACCCGTGTTTTGATTGAATCGGGTGATGAGGAGACCCGCTGGGGAACCGTAGGAGTCAGTGATAATATTATTGACGCCTCCTACCATGCGTTAATCGACGCGCTACAGTATAAGCTGGTCAAAGACGCCAAGTAAAAACAGTCTGTTAGAATAAGTCGTCATTTTTATGACTATTGGCCCGCACGATCCGTCAATTTTGTGACGAATCGTGCGGGCCTTTTCTGTCTAGGCGGTGTTGCTGCCTGAAACCCTTATCTATAACGGCTTTAAGCCAAATATGCTTTGTGGATGTCGTTGACGGATATGTGACGAAACGGCCTGTTCTGTGAGGCATTTGTTAAAATATGCGCTGTGGTGCAGCGTGGCAGGGCGCGTGGATCAAACGTGCGACATTTTATTGACGCTTTTGTCTGGTCGCAGCGGCCGGCTGGGCTGTTAAGGTGTCGAATTTGATTTGTGAGTTGTTGAAATGGGAAAAATGACCATTCTAACTGGTTAAACTATCGTTGTTTTCATTGTTTGTTGATCTATGACTCCGTCAGTTGGCATTGTTTGTGTAAAATTAAACAGCACAGTGAAAAACATGATGTTTTCAATGACGAAAATAGAATTGACGAAAGGGGAGCCGCAATGAAGTGTCCAAAATGTAAAGGTCGCATGTACTCAGAAAAGTATTTTGACTTTGTTCGTTCCTTCGAAGCATGGAAATGCAGTTGCTGTGGCGAGCTGCTGGATTCAACCATTGTTGCCAACCGCGCTCGGAATCACAATCATTATCTTGGCTAGTTCTTTTTTCACCATCACAATACCGATAAAAAGTCGAGCAGTCTGCTCGGCTTTTTTTATGGCACATACGGCTAAGTTGAACCCGCCCGCTGATCTGATATCGTTACATTGATCCGCTCAAAAAGATCTCATCATACAGAGGAGGACCTTTATGGCAATCACTCCGTTGGGAGTCGATGAATTGAGATGGCAATGCTGTGAGCAGCAATTTGAATTTGATTCCACAGAGCAGCTTGAGGCCCTTGATGGTCCCATTGGACAAGAACGTGCCATGACGGCGATTGAGTTGAGCCTCGGCATGCCGAATCCCGGCTTTAATTTATTTATTACCGGCCGAACCGGCACTGGGCGGACCTCCGCAATTCTTCAGATACTCGAAGAACGCGCAAAAGGGGAACCTGTCCCGAAGGACTGGTGTTACATTCACGATTTTGAGCAGGGGGCCTCGCCCGTGGCGTTCAGTGTTCCAAGCGGTATGGGCCGACAGGTGCAGGAAGATCTGGCCGATTTGATCCGACGGTTGGCGGAGCAGTTGCCGAAATTATTTAAAAGCAAGGAATACGAACAATACAAAGGAAAAATCACCGAAGAATTTCAGATCAAAAGCAAAAAACTTCTTGAAGATCTCGAGCAGAAAGCTGCTGAACAGGGCTTCGAAATTCAGCGAAGTGTCAGTGGGCTGGTGCTGGTTCCGGCAAAAGACGGCGAAGCGTTGACTCAGGCGGAGTATGACGCCTTGGATGAAGATGCGCGTCAGGAGATCGACCAGAAGGGAGGGAAGCTGCAAAAGGTTCTCAACGAGGTGTTGGCGCAGACGCGGGAAATTGAATCCGAGGTCCAGCAGGCGGTATCGAAAATGGAAGAACAGATCGTCGATATGACCACCCGCCATCTGTTTGCCGAACTTATGGCACGTTATCGGGATTACGAGGCGGTTACTGAATTTTTGGAGCGCTGCCGCCAGGACATTATCACTAATATCGGCGAATTTCGTCCGCGTAAGGAACGCCAACTGATTTTTGCCGGTGGAGAAGACCTCTCTGAGCGCTTCTGGGGGCGGTTTGATGTCAACCTGCTGGTCGATAATCGAGCCCTTGACGGCGCCCCGGTGGTGTTTGAAACGAACCCGACCTATTTCAACCTGTTTGGCCGCATAGAGCATGTCATTCGCATGGGCAATGCGACCACCGATTTTACCATGATCAAGGCCGGGGCGCTGCATCGGGCCAATGGCGGCTATCTGGTGCTGAACTGTCGCGATCTGTTGATGAACTATTTTTCCTACGAAGCGATCAAACGCTGTCTGCGGCGTGGAGAGATTGTCATTGAAGATATCGCTGAGCAGGCCCGGCTGATCTCAATGGCCTCGCTCAAGCCTGGTCCGATTCCGTTTTCATGTAAAATCGTTTTGATCGGAGATGCCTATCTGTATAATCTCCTGCATCGTTTTGACCCCGACTTTGGCAAGTATTTTAAAATACGCTCCGACTTTAACAGCTTCATTGACAACACTTGGAATAATGTGACGCGTTACGCGCAATTTATCGCGGTACAGTGCCGCGATCACGGTGTGCCGCATTTTGAACCCGGGGCGGTCAGTCGGGTCGTGGAACATGCGGCTCGGCTGACGGAAGATCAGAATAAATTGTCTTCTAAATTTCTTGATCTGGCTGACCTGGTCAAAGAGGCGGGGTTTTATGCCCATCAGCAGGGCTGTGAAAAGGTGGCTTCGCAGCATGTGGTGTTGGCCTTGGAGTCGCGTCGCTATCGGAATAACCGGATTGAAGAGGAGTTGCAGCGCCTGATTGTTGACGGAACCATCATGGTGGATTTCGAGGGGGCTGTCGCAGGCCAGGTCAACGGTTTGTCGGTCTATATGCAGGGGGACTATCAGTTCGGACTGCCGACCCGGATTACTGCGACCACCAGTATCGGTCGCGGTGGCGTGGTGGCCATAGAGCGGGAGGTGAAACAATCCGGCGCGGTGCATGACAAGGGCGTGATGATTCTGTCCGGTTTCTTTGCTCAGCGTTTTGGACAGGATAAACCCCTGACGTTTTCCGCCTCATTATGTTTTGAACAGACCTATGGCGGGGTGGATGGCGACAGTGCATCGTCAACAGAGCTTTATGCCCTGATGTCATCGCTGTCCGGCCTGCCCTTGCGTCAGGATGTCGCGGTGACCGGGTCGGTTAATCAGCATGGCCAGGTGCAGGCGATTGGCGGCGTCAACGAAAAAATTGAAGGGTTCTTCGCCCTGTGTAAAATGATTGGCCTGACCGGTCGGCAAGGGGTCATGATTCCGCGGGCCAATGTCCAGAATCTGATGCTCAGTGAAGAAGTGGTTTCAGCATGCCGCGAAGGGCAATTTCATGTCTGGGCCGTCTCGACGATTGATGAAGGGCTTGAACTTCTAACCGATACGTCGGCCGGTGAGCGCGTTGATGGACAGTGGCCTGCTGTATCGGTCAACGGGCTGGTTAATCAACGGTTAACAACGATGACCGAAACATTGCTTGCATTTGCCAAAAAAAATGACACGGTAACGGAGAGTTCTTCTGGCAACTGAAGTCCTCATGGGCCTAGGTGGAGATTCTGCCGTCGTGATTTTGCCAGGCTGATTTTGTAATAAAGCTGAACTTCTTTGTAGTGGTTGAGATTAACTTTTGCTATCTTACATTTTTCCAGGCGGTTTTTTAACGTTTCAGGACAGGACGCGGATTTATGCAGGATTTTTTCATCGGCCGACAACCAATTTTTGATCGCCATATGCGCGTGTATGCCTATGAGCTGCTGTATCGCCATGGCTTTGTTGATCGTGCCGTGATTACCGATTTTGATGCGGCCAGCTCCGAGGTGGTGGTCAATGCCCTGACCGAGTTGGGGTTGGATCGTCTGGTCGGTACCCGCAAGGCTTTTTGTAATTTTACCCGTGGCTCTTTGATTAAAGGGGCTGATGTGCCGTTCAGCACGGACCAGCTGGTGGTTGAGGTGCTCGAAACGGTGACTGCCGAGCCCAGCGTTATTGAGGCACTGAAAAGCCTGTCGCAGAGTGGCCATCTGATCGCTCTGGATGATTTTGTTCTCAATGATGGGCTGGAGCCTTTGGTTGAGCTGGCTGATATTGTCAAGGTCGACGTGCTTGAGCTCAGCCAGGATGAGGTGCGTGAGCAGGTTGGAAAGCTGCGCCGCATTAAAAAAGTCAAGTTACTGGCTGAAAAAGTGGAGACCAACGAGGAGTATCAATTCTGCCGTCGACTCGGCTTTGATTATTTCCAAGGTTATTTTTTCAGCAAGCCGCAAGTGGTCTCCGGCCGTCGCCTGCCGCCGGGGCGACTGGCTATGCTGCGTCTGATGACGGAGCTGCAACGCCCGGATATTGATCTGGCGAAGCTCGAAGAGATTATCGAAACGGACGTCAATCTGTGTGTTAAACTGTTGCGCCAGATCAATTCCAGCTTTTACAGCCTGTTGTCTGAAGTGAAATCCATTCGTCAGGCCATCATTTATCTGGGGCTGATCCATATTCGCAACTGGGCCTGTATTGTTGCCATGGGCAGTGTCGATGACAAGCCTCAGGAATTGATGACCATGGCCCTGATTCGCGGGAAAATGTGTGAACTGCTGTGCCGCGAGGACGATGTTGAACGGCGCGGGATGTTTTTTACCGTTGGCCTGTTTTCCCTGCTGGACAGCATGTTTGATTCGCCGATGGAAGAAGTGCTTGAGAGTCTGCCGTTAGCGCAGGAGGTGAATGACGCTCTTCTGCAGCGCAGCGGCGAACTTGGTCTTGCGCTCAAATGTGTTGAGGATTATGAGCAGGCCAACTGGGCCGCTGTTATTGCAAGCGGCTATGATGAAGATCAGGTACGCGATGCCTATATCGAGGCCATTGCCTGGTCCCAGGCCGTGATGGACAGCCTGAGCTAATTCTTATTCCTTTTCTTTTCGCCGACGTTTTCTGAATGTCCCCACCCTAAGGTCATAATGATGATGAATCGCCAGACGGTTTTTGCTCCGGCCAAGGTGAATTTGTGTCTGCATGTTGAGGCACGTCGTGACGATGGCTACCATGAGCTGTGCATGATTATGCAGAAAGTTGCTCTGTATGATGAGTTGACGATCTCGGTCTGCGACGGCGACGGTGTGTGGCTTGAGTGCGATCAGGTGCCGCTGGCTGATGGGGAAGACAATCTTGTTACCCGGGCGAGCAGGCTGATTCTGGCCGAAACCAATAGCCGACGACGGGTCGATTTGAGTCTGACCAAAAATATTCCCGTGGCAGCCGGATTAGGGGGCGGATCGTCGGATGCCGCCAGTGTGTTGTTGACCTTGAATCAGATGCTTGGCTCGCCGGTGGGCGTATCACGGTTACAGGAGCTGGCCCTTCAACTGGGCGCCGATGTGCCGTTTTTTTTACAAAATGATACGGTCTGGGCTCGGGGCATCGGTGAGAAGTTGTCGCCGGTTCGTGTCCTGGCGGATTACGTACTGCTTTTGGTGAATCCGGGTGTCCCGGTCTCTACCGCAGCGGTATACCAGGGGCTGGAGAGGCACGATTTCAGCCGTTGCGAGCCTGTCGGAGTGGTCCGGGATCGAACCGCCCTGTGTCAGATGTTGCATAATGATCTGGAGCGGGTGGCGATTGCCTGTCAGCCGGTGATCGCTGAAGTGAAAAAAAGCATGGTATCTTGTGGCGCTGAAGGCGTGCTGATGTCGGGAAGTGGGGCGACGGTTTTTGGTGTTTTTGCCGATAAAAAGGCCGCCGGAAAGTCGGCGCAAACGTTGCGTTGTCAGCATGGTTGGTGGTGTGCTGTGGTTTCGCCACTGTAAACACGAAGAAAGTGACTTTCAGGAGATTTTTTTGTTTACACCCCACAAGCTTTGTTGTATAACGCCTCCACGACTCGCTCAGAAGAAATTGCGAAAAATGATGGGCTCGCTAGTCGTAACCTATAAAGTCAATGATGGGGCGTCGCCAAGCGGTAAGGCACCGGATTTTGATTCCGGCATTCCCAGGTTCGATCCCTGGCGCCCCAGCCACTTTAAAACCTCTTACGATGATAGTTTGGTTGCCCAAGCACACCATGCATTGAGAGGTTTTTTTTGTTTGTGCCGCCTGCTTGCAGGCGGTGTGTCGTTTTGCCGTTTCATCAGGATATGACGTGAACAAATTCAAAGTTTTTGCAGGGAATTCGAATCTGACCTTGGCCCGTGATATTTGTGGACACCTGTCGGTGCCACTGGGGAGTGCCAATGTCAAAAGTTTTTCGGACGGCGAAATTATGGTCGAAATCGGCGAGAATGTCCGTGGACGTGATGTCTATGTGATTCAGTCGACCTGCGCTCCGTCCAACGACAATCTGATGGAACTGCTGATTATGGCGGACGCTCTCAAGCGAGCTTCAGCCGCCAGCATCACGGCAGTTATTCCTTATTTCGGCTATGCCCGCCAGGATCGTAAGGTCGCACCGCGGACGCCGATTACCGGAAAACTGGTTGCTGATCTGCTTTCGACGACGGGGATTAATCGGATCTTGACCATGGATCTCCATGCCGGACAGATTCAGGGCTTTTTCGATATTCCTGTCGATCATCTCTATGCCGCACCGGTGTTGCTTGAGGATGTTCAATCCCGGTTCAAGGAGCGCGTTGTTGTGGTTTCTCCGGATGCCGGGGGGACCGAGCGGGCACGTGCCTTTGCAAAACGTCTCGATGCCGGACTGGCGATTATCGATAAGCGACGTAGTGGTCCCAATGTGTCGGAAGTGATGCATATTATCGGTGATGTCAAAGATCAGGTGTGTATTATCGTTGATGATATGATCGACACGGCGGGTACATTGTGTCATGCTGCCGAAGCCCTCAAGTCAGAAGGGGCGCGTCAGGTGTATGCTTATGCGACCCATCCGGTTCTGTCCGGGCCGGCGCTGGATCGGATCAGTGGCAGTTGTCTGGAGGAAGTTGTTGTTTCCGATACGATCCCTTGTGCGGAAAAAGTCCAGGAATGTCCCAAGTTGCGTCAATTGGCCGTGTCGAAATTGCTCGCTGAAGCGATTCGTCGCATTCATGCGGATGATTCGGTCAGTTCGTTGTTTGTTTAAGCTGATCTTTTTGCAGAAAACTACTTAATAAGGCGTGAACGGCTCAAGGCCGACGCTGTTTATATGGAGGAAGTAAAATCATGGCACAAGCAGAATTAAATGTTGCCCTGCGTGAGCGGGTAGGCAAAGGGGGCGCACGTAGTGCCCGCCGTAACGGCCTGGTTCCCGGTGTTGTTTATGGTCCGGGTATTGAACCCTGCACCGTTAACGTTGAGCCGAAGGCTCTGCAGCAGGCGATCAGTGGTGAAGCCGGTTGGAATACCCTGCTCACTTTGAAAGGTGACGGTCCTTTTAACGGTGTGCTGGCTGTTGTTAAAGATATTCAGGTGGATTCCATCCGCCGTGATGCCACGCACGTTGATTTTCAGGCGATTGACAGCAAGAAGGCCCTCTCGTTCATGGTGCCGGTCAATGCTGTTGGCAAGTCTGCCGGTGAGAAAGCCGGCGGCAACCTGCAAGTCATCCGTAAGGAGCTTGAAGTGATCTGCCTGCCCGCCAATGTCCCGGGACATATCGACATCAATGTTGAAGCGCTTGAAATCGGCGACGTCGTTCACATTGACGACATTACGGCCCCTGAAGGCGTTGAGCTGCCTCATGATGTTAACTTTACCGTTATCACTGTTGTCGGTCACAAGCCGTCTGACGATGTAGAAGGTGAAGTGGGCGAAGAAGGCGAAGCCGAAGGCGCCGAGGGCGAAGAATAATCCTGATGGTTATTGCCGGGTTGGGAAATCCAGGCGAACGTTATGCCGCGACGCGGCATAACGTCGGATTCATGGTGATTGAGCAGCTCGCAACACGTCATCAGATTGCTTTGAAAAAAAAAGGCCATCAAGGCCTTTATGGTTTGGGGCGTTGCGATGGGCAGCAGGTGATGTTGCTTCAACCGCAGACGTTTATGAACCTCAGTGGTGCCAGTGTGGCCTCCGCCTGTAAATCCCTCGATGTGTCATCGGGGGATTTGGTCGTGATACACGATGAGATTGACTTGCCTTTTGGTGAGGTCAGGATCAAGCAAGGCGGTGGGCATGGCGGCCACAACGGTTTGCGTCATATCGACCAGGCCTTGTCGACACGGGACTATATTCGGGTGCGTGTCGGTGTGGATCGGCCGCCCGCAGGTGCGGATGTGGCCGCCTATGTACTGAAATCCTTTTCCGCAAGTGAAAAGAAGCAGTTGACTACAGTGCTCATGTATGCGGCTGAAATTGTTGAAGCCATTATTGGTCAGGGGCTTCAGAAGGCCATGTGCAATTACAATGGGCGCAATGTGTTAAACCCATAGACAACCATCTATAACGTAAGGGGGAAATTGGCAATGGCGTATTTTGCCGTAATTCTAGGGATAGTCGGTTTTGGTGCGGCTATCATGCTGTACAACAAAGTAAAAGTTGAACCTGTTGGTAATGAAGTCATGGCAGACATTTCGGATTCGATCCATAATGGTGCGATGGCTTTTTTGCGTCGTGAGTATCGTGTTCTGGCGATTTTCATTGCTGCGGTTTTTCTGCTGATTCTGGCAGGCATGGGCATTCAGACCGCCGTGGCGTTCCTTGGTGGAGCCTTGTGTTCCATGACATGTGGTTTCATCGGTATGAAAGCCGCAACACGTGCCAATGTTCGTACCACGGAAGCAGCCCGTCTGCATGGTCAGGCCAAAGCTCTTGAAGTTTCTTATAATGGCGGTGCCGTTATGGGCCTGTCCGTTGCTTCTCTCGGTCTGGTTGGTGTCGGTATCGCCTACGGCTTCTTCGGTGGCGACCCTGAAACAGCACGTTACATCAACGGCTTTGCCATGGGTGCTTCATCCATCGCACTGTTTGCTCGTGTTGGTGGCGGCATCTACACCAAGGCTGCTGACGTCGGTGCTGACCTGGTGGGTAAGGTTGAAGCCGGTATCCCTGAGGATGATCCTCGTAACCCCGGTGTTATCGCCGATAACGTTGGTGACTGCGTTGGTGATACCGCTGGTATGGGTGCGGATATTTTTGAATCCTATGTTGGTTCCATTATCGCAACCATCGCCATTGCCGCTGCCGCCAGCCCCGAGTTGCTGACCAAGCTCGGCGGCGACGATGTGCGTTCCGCAGCGATGGCTCTGCCGTTGATGTTGGCTGCTTTCGGCCTCGTCTTTTCCGGCGTCGGTATCTACTCCATGAAGCGGTTTGCTGAAAAAGATCCTGCGGATGCTCTGCGTCTGACCACGTTTGTTGCTGCGGGTATGTTCCTGGCCGCATCCATGTTCATTATCCTGATCATGGGTCTGAGTTTCGGTGTCTTCCTGGCACTCGTCGGTGGTTCTCTGGCGGGTATCGCTATTGGCCTGATCACGGAATACTACACGGCCGAAGCTCCGGTTCGTCGCATTGCCGAAGCCAGTAAGACCGGTCCGGCGACCAACATTATTGCCGGTCTGGCTGTTGGTCTGGAAAGCTGCGCAGCTCCGATTCTGATCATCTGCGCCGGTATCCTGGTGGCCAACTACTTTGCCGGCCTGTACGGCATCGGTATCGCCGCTGTCGGTATGCTGGCAACGGTTGGTGTTACCATGACTGTTGATGCCTACGGCCCCATCGCCGACAACGCCGGTGGTATTTCTGAAATGGCCGGTCTCGGTCCTGATGTTCGTGAAATCACCGATGGTCTGGACGCGATCGGTAACACCACCGCCGCCGTCGGTAAAGGTTTCGCCATCGGTTCTGCGGCTCTGACCGCTCTGGCACTGTTTTCCGCATATGCCACCACTGTTGGTCTTGAAGCGATTAACCTGATTCAGCCGCGCACTGTTGTCGGTCTGCTGATCGGCGGCGCCCTGCCGTTTTTCATCGGTGCGCTGACCATGACCAGTGTCGGTCGTGCCGCCGGTCAGATGGTTGAAGAAATCCGTCGTCAGTTCCGTGAGATTCCCGGCCTGCTCGAAGGCAAGGAAGGCGTCAAGCCTGAGCCTGAGAAGTGTATCGATATCTCTGCACAAGCTGCACTGAAAGAGATGGTGCTGCCGGGTGTTGTTGCGGTTGTCGCTCCGGTTCTCATCGGCTTTATCCTTGGTAAGGAAGCGCTGGGTGGCATGCTGGCCGGTGCAACTCTGGCCGGTGTTCTGTTGGCTCTGATGATGTCCAACGGTGGCGGTGCTTGGGATAATGCTAAGAAATTTATCGAGACTGGCAAAATCGAAGGCGAGGCAAAGGGTGGCGAGGCTCACTCTGCTGCGGTTATCGGCGATACTGTCGGCGACCCGTTCAAAGACACTTCCGGACCGGCCATGAACATTCTCATCAAGCTGATGAGTGTTGTTTCTCTGGTTATCGCTCCGCTGTTAGCCTAGTAGTAAACGACGCATGTCGATAATGGATAGCCGGGGCATCAGCCCCGGCTATCGTTGTTTGGAGAACCGTTATGGGATTTAAATGTGGCATTGTCGGGCTGCCGAATGTCGGCAAGTCGACGATTTTTAACGCCATTACCTCGGCCGGGGCCGAATCGGCCAACTATCCGTTTTGTACTATTGAGCCCAATGTGGGGGTTGTTGCTGTTCCGGATAAGCGTCTCGATGCGTTGGCCGCGATTGTCAAGCCGCAACGAGTGCTGCCCACCACCATGGAATTCGTCGACATTGCCGGTCTTGTTAAGGGGGCCAGTAAAGGCGAAGGTTTAGGGAACCAATTTCTGGGCCATATTCGTCAGGTCGACGCAATCGCCAACATTGTCCGCTGCTTTGAAGACGACAATGTTGTCCACGTTGATGGATCCGTTGATCCTTTGCGCGATATTGATGTCATTCAGACCGAACTGAATCTGGCGGACCTGGAAAGTGTTGAGAAGCGCACGACGCGGATTCAGAAGCTGGCGAAGAGTGGCGACAAGGCGAGTCAGGCTGAGCTTATAGCCCTTGAAGCCCTTGAGCAGTGCCTCAATGACGGACAACCGGCACGTGTTGCTCCATTGACGGATGAACAAAAGGCGATGGTGCGTGACCTGCATCTGATCACCATCAAACCGGTGTTGTATGTCGCCAATGTGGCGGAAGACGATCTGGCCGGAGAACATCCCCATGTTCAGAAGGTTCGTGATTATGCGGCCGAGCAGGGTGCTGAGGTCGTCATTATCTGCGGTAAAATCGAATCGGAAATCGCCGAGCTTGATGCCGAAGAAAAGAGTGATTTCCTTCAGGAGATGGGTTTGGAACAGTCCGGTCTCGATCAGATGATCCAGGCGGGATATCGCCTGCTCGGCCTGATTACCTATTTTACCGCCGGGGTCAAAGAAGTTCGCGCTTGGACCGTTCCCGTGAACGCTTCTGCGCCGCAAGCGGCCGGGGTGATCCACACGGACTTTGAAAAAGGGTTTATCCGTGCTGAAGTGATCGCCTACGATGATTTCATCAATGCCGGTGGTGAGGCCGGGGCCAAAGAAAAAGGTTTGTTGCGTGTCGAAGGAAAAGAATATCGCGTCCACGATGGGGACGTGATGCATTTTCGCTTCAACGTTTAGGCGTCTGCCGGCCATAACGGATCGGCACGGCACGATAAAACGTTGGACATCCGGCACGTACTGTGTTAGATATCGCAGTTCTGCAAGTCGGGCATTTGAGGTAAATGCTCGCTCCTTGTTCCGGGGAAGACCGGGGCTAAAATCCATGAGGAGGTTTACGCATGCGTACCTATGAAACTGTATTTATTGTCAATCCTCAGATTGTGGGTGACGAATACACCGCCGTGATTGAGAAATTCAAAGGCGTGTTGACGGACCAGAATGCTGAGATTCTTAAGGTGGACGAGTGGGGCACCAAGCGCCTGGCTTATCCGGTTAAGAAACATGAGCAAGGCACGTACGTTCTGGTTAACTTTAATGCCGAGAATGTTGTCATCAAGGAGTTCGAGCGCCGGATGCGTCTGGATGACGCCATCATCAAGTTTCAGACCCTGATTCTTGAAAATGGTCTCGAAGAAGTTGCTGAAACCGAGGAAAGTGCTGAGGAAGTAGAAGAAAGCGCTGCCGAGGAAGAAGCAGAAGAAGAATAACGGTTAACCGACAACATTCTGGAGGATATAAGTTATGGCATTTGCAAAAAAAGGGGCACCCCGTCGTCGTTTTGGTCGTCGTAAAGGTTGCCGTTTCTGCGCGGACAGTTCGCTGAAAATTGATTACAAAGAGGTTCGTACCCTGCGCTACTTTATCTCTGAGCGCGGTAAGATCGTTCCTCGCCGTATTTCCGGCAACTGCGCAACACATCAGCGCAAGGTAACTGAGGCAATCAAACGTGCACGTAATATTGCTCTGTTGTCCTTTACTTCAAACCGGACGGTCGATTAATTGGCAATCAATTTTGCTGTGCAGGAAAATCCGGGTCGGATGAATCGTCTGCTGGCGGTTTTGCTCGGGTGTGTTGTTACCAACAGCTTGTTGCTGAGTGCGTCAACGCTTGGCCCTGTTTCAGCTTTCCTCAACATGTTTATGGCTTTTCCTTTAGCCTATGTTGGGATGCGTTACGGTGTCGCCAGCGCGTTGATTGGGGTGAGCTTGACTGCGGCGATTCAATATGCCGTGGCCGGGTTTTACTCAGGAGGTGTTTATCTCATTCAGTTTTCCATGGCAACCATTGGTCTGCCCTGGTTGCTCAAGGTGGGAATATCCTGGCTGCGCAGTGTTCTGATTTGTACGCTGTGTACGGCGGTTTTGGCAGGCGGTTTTGCTACCGGATACGCCATGCGTCAGGAAATGACCGTGACTGAAATGGTCAATCAATACATCGACAAAGAGGTTGCTGCAGCACGAACAATTTATGACCAGGCTGAACTACCCAAGGACCAACTGGACAATCTTTATCTGGTTCTTGACTCAACAGCCGATTTTTTTCGTCAGGCGTTCTGGGGATTGGCAGCGACAGCGTTTCTTTTGCTGACGCTGATGACCGTGGGGTTGCTTAAAGTGGCTCCTCATCGCAGCTATGCGGTACCGGGTTGCATGTTTCACCACTTCAAGCTGTCCGAGTATCTGGTTTGGCTACTGATTATCGCAGGGTTTGCCCTGTTGCTCAAACAGCCGGTGGTTCAACAGGTCGCGCTGAATTGTTTGACGGTGATTTTACCCCTGTATTTCCTGCAGGGCATTGCCATTATTACTTTTTTCTTTAAGAAAAAAGCGTTTTCGACCTTGTCGCGAGTTTTTGGCTATCTGCTGATTCTCGTGGTGAATCCTTTGCCTCTGTTGGTGACAGCCATAGGGGTGTTTGATATGTGGTTCGATTTTCGAAAACCACGCGTAAAGACAACGTAGATCCTTTGTGGAGGAGAACGATGGAAATCATTTTGACTGAAAGTATTGATGGGCTGGGCGAGATCGGCGAGATCGTAAAAGTGAAGCCGGGTTATGCCCGTAACTACCTGCTGCCTAAGGGGTTCGCTGTTGTTGCGGATCAGGGCAACGTTAAGGAATTTGAGCATCAGAAACGTCAATTGGAGCGTAAAGCTCTGAAAATTGCTAAAACTTCTGAAGCTCTTAAAGCTAAGATTGAAGCAGCGGCTTGTGAATTTGAACTGCGTGCCAGTGAAGAGGGCAAGCTGTTCGGTTCCGTGACCAGCGCCGATATCGCAGCCAAACTGGCAGAAGCTGACGTTGAGATTGACCGCAAGAAAATCCAACTGGACGACGCGATTAAATCCCTCGGTGAGCAGACCGTCAGCGTGAAGCTGCCGGGTAATGTTGTCGCAGAAATTAAAGTTTCTGTTGTCGCAGCTGCGGAGTAATCTTCACGTGTCGGCAGCGACCTTTGCGGGTCGCTGCCGATGGTGATGCCTCTTATGACTGAGACGCCGACTCACCGTTTACCGCCCCAGAACCTCGAAGCCGAGATGTCTGTTCTTGGCGGGGTTCTGCTTGAGAACGACGCGCTGAATAAAGCGCTGGAGTTACTCACCCCCGATGACTTTTACCGTGAAAGTCATCGTCAGATTTTTCTTGCCCTGATTGCCCTTTCCGAACGTAATGAGCCCGCCGACCTGGTGACCTTGACGGCTGAACTCAAGCAGAATGATCAACTCGATGCCGTTGGCGGCAGCAGCTATCTGGCGACATTGGTCGATTATGTGCCGACCGCGGCCAATATCAACTATTACGCCAAACTGATGAAGGAAAAGGCGGTGGCACGGCATATGATCAGCGTGGCCACCGAGATTGCCTCACGCGGTTACGAAGGTCAGGAGATTGACAAAACACTCGACTGGGCGGAAAAGTCCATTTTCGAGATCTCGAGTATGAAGACGCGTCCTTCCTACTTCTCCACCAAGGAGATTATGAAGGATACGTTTAAAGCGATTGAAAAGCTCTATGAGCGTAAAGAGCTGGTTACCGGTGTGCCAACCGGGTATACCGACCTCGATACGATGACGGCAGGACTGCAGCCCGGTGATCTGGTGATTGTCGCGGGACGTCCTTCCATGGGTAAAACCGCTTTTTGCCTCAATGTCGTTGAATATGCCGCCATGCACGCTGATCGGCCGTGTGCTGCTTTGGTTTTTTCTCTGGAGATGGGTAAAGAGCAACTGGTGCAACGGATGTTGTGTTCGGTGGCGCGGGTGGATGCCAGTCGTCTGCGGACCGGTCACCTTGGTGAAACCGACTGGCCGAAGTTGACCAACGGTGCCGGGCTGCTTTCCGAGGCGAAAATCTTTATCGATGACACGCCGGCGATTTCAGTGCTCGAGTTGCGCTCCAAGGCGCGACGCCTTAAAGCCGAACATGATCTCGGGCTGATTGTGATTGACTATTTGCAGTTGATGCAGGGCAGTAATCCGGAAAGCCGTCAGCAGGAAATTTCTGAAATTTCCCGTTCGCTTAAAGCGCTGGCCAAAGAGCTCAATGTGCCGGTGATCGCGTTGTCGCAGCTTAACCGGTCTTTGGAAAATCGTACCGATAAGCGACCGATCATGGCCGACTTACGCGAGTCCGGAGCGATTGAACAGGATGCTGACGTCATCATGTTCGTGTATCGCGAATCGGTCTATTGTGAAGCGTGTCGCCGACGCGACGGCAGTTGCGACAAGGGACATGAACAGGATGCCGAAATTATTATCGGCAAGCAGCGTAATGGCCCGATCGGCACAGTGCATCTGACCTTTCGCGGCCAGTTTACACGGTTTGAAAACCAAGCCAAACGTGAAGAATTTTGACGCCCCGTCCTATGTACAGGGCGTTTCTGTTTGCAGGTGGTTATATCTGGAGTGCGATAAGACGGGTCGTTGATTCACAGACGCTGGGGAGCGTCTTTTCTGTTTTTATTGTTCAAGCCCGCTGGTTTAAAACCATGGACTTTGAGTCCAAGCCTTTCAGGTGCTAGTCATTTTATCCGTCATCCCTGCGAAGGCAGGGATCCAGGGGTGTTGATTAAACCCTGCCGGAATGACGATCAATAGAAACCAGGTCTTGATTTTTGCTTTAGGGACTTTAAGTCCCGTCCAAACCTATGCGCTTTCAGTGCATACTGGTTTAGTCGGCCCACACGATCCGGGCAGGTTATTCGCTCCCCTTTTCCGGAATAATGCCCAGTGTCTGGATCTTTTTGCGCAGGGTGTTGCGATTGATGCCGAGGATCTCAGCGGCGCGCACCTGATTGCCACGTGTTTTGTCGAGGATGATTCGGATCAGGGGCCGCTCCATTTGATGGAGAACCATCTCATACAGATCATTGATTTCGACAATGTCCTTTTTGGCCAGTGACGTGCGTAATTTGGCCTCGATCAGGGATTCCAGGGAATCGTTTTCTTCCTGAGCCGGGGCGTCTGTGGCCTGTTGCGGAAAGTCGCTGGCGCGTAAGACCTGACCCTGGCTGAGCAGGCAGGCTCGTTGTATGGTGTTTTCCAGCTCGCGAATGTTTCCCGGCCATGGATAGCGGACCAGTTGCTGCATTGCTTTGTCACTGCAACTGCCGACAACGGAGCCGAATTCGTCGTTGGCTTTGCGAATGAAAAAGTCGACCAATAATGGAATGTCTTCGGCCCGTTCGCGTAATGGCGGCAGGCTGATGGGAAGAACATTGAGGCGGTAGTAAAGATCTTCGCGGAAGAGTTTTTTCTCAACGCATTTTTCCAGGTCCTGGTTGGTGGCGGCAACAATACGTACATCGATGTCAATCGCCTGATTGCCACCGGTTCGGGTGATCTCTTTTTCCTGGATGACGCGCAACAGCTTGGCTTGCAGCTCTAGCGGCATATCACCAATTTCATCAAGGAAAATAGTGCCGCCGTTGGCCTGCTCAAATTTGCCGATCTTGCGCTCCGTTGCACCGGTAAACGCTCCTTTTTCAAAACCGAACAATTCACTTTCCAACAATTCATGGGGAATCGCCGCGCAGTTCAGGGCGACAAAGGGTTGTCCGACCCGTTTGCTGTTGAAATGCACCGCACGGGCGATGAGTTCTTTGCCGGTTCCAGATTCGCCGGTAATCAAAACCGTAATGTCGGAAGCCGACACTTTACCGAGAAGTTTGTACACTTCCTGCATGGGTTTGCTGTTGCCGATAATGCTGCGCTCGGCCTGGTTCTGATTTTTGATGGCACTTTTCAGGCGCAGAACTTCAGCCTGGGTATTGGCGATTTTTTGTGCCTTAAGGATGATGCCGTCGAGCGCGTCGAGGTCAAATGGTTTGGTAATGTAGTCGTAGGCCCCACGTTTCATCGCCTCCACGGCATTTTTCATCGATGATTCGGCCGTCATCATGATCACGGAGAGGCGTGGAAAATTTTCATGCAGTTCGTCCAGGAGGTCCAGGCCCGAGACATCCGGCATTTTGATATCGATCAGGGCCAGGTCATAGTCGTTTTCTTCCAGTAGTTTGCGGGCACTGGCACCGCAATCAGCCAGATCAACCTTCAGCCCCTGACGGGTCAGAGCTTTGGAAAGCACCCAGCGGATGCTTTCTTCGTCGTCAACGACGAGAACATGTTCTAGAGCCATGGTTATACTCCGTAAAGATCAACTCGATGAGGTGTTGTAGTCGCGTTTGAAAGGGAGGTAGATGCTGCAACAGGTTCCTTCTCCCTCAATGCTGTCAAAATGAAGCAGCCCGTCATGGTCGGAGATGATTTTCTGGCTGATCACCAGACCGAGGCCGCTTCCTGTACTTTTCGTGGTGTAAAACGGGGTGAAGATCTTTTTTAATAACTCTTTACTGATGCCGCAACCGTTGTCCGTCACTTTAACCACGACGAACGGCACGGGCGTCTGGCCGGGGCGGGTCAGATGGTGCTGCGTATCGATCCGGGTGGAAATGGTAATCGTGCCGCCGCTCGTCGTCGCTTCAACGGCATTCTTGATGATGTTGAGAAGCACCCGTGTCAGCAGGGTCTGATCGCCGGTAATGGGCGGGATTGTTGGGTCGAGTTGCAAATCAAAGGTTTTGTCCGCCGCGGCTTCCGATTGCTGTTGCAGCAGGACGATTTCACGAATGATCTTAGCCAGATTGACTTCGCTGAGCACCTGAGAGCGTGGCGTGGTCAGGTTCATCAGTTCTTCAATGATTTCGTTGATCCGGTCGGTTTCCTTGATCATCACCTGCATGTATTCCAGCAGGTCATCACGCTTAGCCAGTTCCATCGTTAAGAGCTGGGCGGCGCCCTTAATCCCTCCCAGCGGATTTTTGATTTCATGGGCCAGACCGGCAGCCAAAGTGCCGAGCATGGCCAGACGGTCGGCCCGTTGGACGTCCTGCTCCAGTTGGCGGACATGGGATGCATCGTGAAGCGAAAGGATGACGCCTTCTTGTTGGCCACTGTCGGTGAACAGCGGCGACACCGTGGCACTGACCGGTAGATCCGGAGCTGTCGGACGACTGAGTTGAATGGTCTCGCGATCGGAAATAGACCGCCCATCCTGCATGGAGGTATTGATCAGGTAAAGGAGTCCTTCCTGGTCCTTGAACAGCGCCTCAATCCGCTGGCCCGTGGCCTGCCGCGCGGACATGCCTGTCAGGTTTTGCGCGGCCGGATTAAGCAGGACGATTTTGTATGCCATGTCGATGACGATAATCGCCTCGGTCGTACTGGCCAGAACGCTTTGTGCCAGCTGGTCTGGAGATGTAGGTAATGACACGCTCAGTTGCTTTCTTGAGTGAAAAAAAGGAGACTTTGCTCTCTGACTTCAGCCAATGTTGTGCAGCGGTTGACTCTGGCTCTGAATTCAGTCGCACCGTTAAGGCCGCGTGAGTACCAGCACAGATGTTTGCGCATATCCAGTAATGTTTTTCGCTCACCATAGTAGCCTGCATAGAGGTCCAGGTGACGCAGTGCTGCCTCCAGGCGTTGTTGACGGCTGGGCGGCTCAACGGTTTTCCCCGTTGCTCGTTGCAGGATACTGCTGAACAACCAGGGATTGCCATAACTGCCACGTCCGATCATGATGCCGTCGCACCCTGTTTGTTCCAGCATTGTAAAGGCGTCCTCCGTGGTCTTAATGTCCCCGCTGCCAATCACCGGGATGCTCAGGTGGTGCTTGAGGTCAGCAATGTGTTGCCAGTTTGAGTGACCGGCAAAGCCCTGGCAGCGGGTCCGCGGATGCAGGATGATCGCGTCGGCTCCTTCCTCCTGACAAATTCTGCCAATGAGGCGGTAGTTGACGTCTGCAAGAGTCCAGCCCGAGCGAATTTTAACCGTCAGCGGCAGGGCCGTTGCCTGGCGCATGGCGGCAATAATTTTTTGGACTTTCTCCGGCTCTTTCAACAGGGCACTGCCGGCGCCGGATCGCACCACTTTTTTGACGGGGCAGCCCATATTCAAATCAATGAGTTCACCATAGTCCGTGGCAATGCGTGCCGCTTCAGAAAGCACCTGAGGGTCGTCACCAAAAAGCTGAACGGCAAAGGGGGTCTCACTTTTTGCCCGTTGCAACAACTCCATCGTTCGCTGACCATCACGGATCAGGCCATTGCCGCTGACCATTTCCGAATAGGTCAGTGCCGCTCCGAATTCCATAACAATCTGTCGATAGGGAGAGTTGGTGATTCCCGCCATCGGGGCGAGAATCAGGTTGTTTTTTAAGGTCAAAGAACCGATTTTTAACGTTGTGATGCACATTATTTAGGCAGTATATCATGTGCCAAAATCGGAAGGGAACAAAAATGTCCATGTGTCGGCAGAATACTGTATACAAAAACCCCTTGACGCTCTATATTGAGTTTGTTAAAACTTCTAGACGAAATTGACGTCGTTCAATCTGACGACTTTTTCTCTGAGTTTTACCCCTTGAGCGGGTTGTCGGGGGACTCCTGCTTGAGGCTATGTAGTCGGTTGGTGGTAAAATGCCACCCTGTTTTCTTATTCATTTTATAAGGAGAGAAACATGTCAACACTGAAGGAAGTATTGAAGCAAAAGATCGATGCTCACCGTCCTCGCACCACCCGTCTGGTCAAAGAGTGTGGTGATACTACTCTGGGCGAAGTAACCATCGCTCAAGCTATTGGCGGTGCCCGTGGCATTAAGTGCCTGGTTACCGATATCTCTTACCTCGACCCGATGGAAGGCATCCGCTTCCGTGGTATGACAATTCCTGAGACTTTTGCGGCTCTGCCCAAAGTTCCGGGTAGTGACTATCCTTATGTTGAGGGTTTCTGGTACCTGCTGCTGACCGGCGATGTTCCGACTATGGAGCAAACTCTGGAAGTTGTTGAGGACTGGAAGCAACGCTCCCAAGTTCCTGCTTACGTTATCGACGTACTGCGCGCTATGCCTCGCGATTCTCATCCGATGGCTATGTTCTCCGCTGCTATCGTTGCTATGCAACGTGACTCCGTATTCGCCACTAACTATGCTGCCGGTAAGTTCAACAAAATGACTTGCTGGGAAGATATGCTGGAAGACTCCAACAACCTGATGGCTAAACTGGGTCCCATCGCAGCCTACATCTACCGCATGAAGTACAAAGGCGACACTCACATCGCTCCTGATCCTGAGCTGGATATGGGCGGTCAGTTCGCTCACCTGATCGGTCAGTGCGACGAGTACAAAGACGTTGCTCGTATGTACTTCATCCTGCACTCCGACCACGAGTCTGGTAACGTTTCCGCTCACACCACTCACCTGGTTGCTTCTGCTCTGTCTGACGCATACTACTCTTATGCTGCCGGTATCAACGGTCTGGCTGGTCCTCTGCATGGTCTGGCTAACCAGGAAGTTCTCGCATGGACTCAAAACTTCATGGAGAAACTGGGCGGCAAGGTTCCGACCAAAGACGAGCTCAAAGCTGCTCTGTGGGATACGCTCAACAGCGGTCAAGTTATCCCGGGTTACGGTCACGCTGTTCTGCGTAAGACTGACCCCCGTTACACTTCTCAGCGCGAGTTCTGCCTGAACACTCCGGGTCTGAAAGAAGATCCTCTGTTCCAACTGGTTGCTATGATCTACGAAGTAGCTCCGGACGTACTGCTCGAGCATGGTAAAGCTAAGAACCCCTGGCCTAACGTTGACGCTCAGTCCGGTGTTATCCAGTGGTACTACGGCCTTACCGAGTACGACTTCTACACTGTTCTGTTCGGTGTGGGTCGTGCACTGGGCTGCCTGGCCAACATCACTTGGGACCGTGCTCTGGGTTACGCTATCGAGCGTCCCAAGTCCGTTACCACTGCAATGCTCGAAGACGCCGCCGGCATCAAGTAATTGCGCTAAAAAATTTAATCGATATTTTGTATTTCTATGGGGTGCCCAACCGGGCACCCCTTTTTTATTGCCGACTGTTCTCATCGGGAAAAAGCACGTTTCTTGATTGACATCAATGAACGAGGTCCTGTTTTGGTGCATTCTTGTTACACTACGCAGGAGGGTATTATGGCGATTCAACCGCAGATGACCATCAAACAAATTATCGAGACCTGGCCGCAAACACGGGATGTGTTTACCGCCAACGGTTTTGAACAGTTTTCTCAACCCGAGATGATCGACCGGGTCGGTCGTTTCCTCCAATTGGAGTCGGCCCTGAGCCAAAAGGGTTACGACTGTGCCGCGTTTATCGCTTTGTTGCAGGAGCAGATTGATGCGGCCGACCATCAGGCGGATATTACCCTGATGGAGCGCCAGCGCGAGCAATACGATATCGATCTGGCCGGTCTGTTGCCGTGTCCGGTCCGCATGCCGTTACTCGAACTGGTGACCCGTGAGGTGGAGGCCTTTGAAGCGCAAACCGGTCTGCGCGTGCGCAGCCGCCTTGAGGCGGCATCCGTTGGTGCCGACTGGATTGAAGAGCATATCCATCAAACCAAAAGCGTTGCCGAATTGCCGGACCTGTTTGTTTCCGCCGGCTTTGATGTGTTTTTCGATCCGCAGGGCATTGGCGGCTATTGCCGTGATGGTCTGTTCACCGCGCTGGAGTTTCCATCCGTTAATCCAGACTTCGACGGCTTGACTCTGACCGATCCGCAACGCGCTTATTCAATGATTTCCGTGGTTCCCGCGGTGTTCATGGTCGATAAACAGCAGCTGGGCGACCTGCCGGTGCCGCGTACCTGGGCGGATATTCTCGACCCGGTCTATGCCGGGAAAATTTCCTTGCCGGTGGGTGATTTTGATCTGTTCAATGCCATCCTGCTGACGATTCACAAGGAGTTCGGCGACCAAGGCATTGAGCGGTTGGGCCGCTCCATGCTCAGTTCCCTGCATCCGGCGCAGATGGTCAAGACGGCAACGCGCCAGCAGGACGACAAGCCGTTGATCACGATCTTGCCGTACTTCTTTACCCGCATGGCCACGCACGTGCCATCCGTCGAGATCGTCTGGCCCGAGGATGGTGCGATTATCAGCCCGATCTTCCTGCTGGCCAAGACCGAGCGCCTTGATGACCTCCGCCCGTTGGCGGAGCTGCTTGCCGGGGAAGAGGTGGGGACGATTCTTGCGCAGAAGGGCTTATTCCCCTCTCTAAATCCCGTGGTCCACAACAGCTTGCCTACCAGCGCGCCATGGAAATGGCTGGGCTGGGATTATATTTACCAGCAGGATATTGCCGGTCTGATCCGTCATGCCGTAGAACGGTTTAACCGGGCTGTGGCTGGGAGTGCTTCCTAGGGGGGGCTCAATGAGCAGAATCAGAACGCCCCCTAGCTTGGCAATGCTTTCAAGCGTAGTAGTATCACTCTCTGATGCGTCATCGACCTTTACAATGAAGAGGACATCATGCATGACGGATGTCGTGCCAGCTCGGACGGTTGAGTCGAGATGTGATCGGCGATGAGGTCCTCGAAGCGGTCTGCCGGGGATGAAAAGCTATTACGCAAGTTCATTGCGGCCTATTGTCGGCAGAACCATCGGCATCGTGGCGCATCCATCGTATGTGAAAAGCAGGAACATGGCTATTGCCGGGAATGTAACGAGCTGCTTGATTACGCCTTGAAACGGCTGCATCATTGCCCCCTGGACCCGAAACCGGCCTGTATGGTTTGCCCGAAGCATTGTTATCGAACAGAAATGCGCCAGCGAATCCGACAGGTAATGAGGTTTAGTGGCCTCTATTTTATCAAACGGGGGCGTCTCGGCTGGTTGTGGTACTTCTTTTTCTGATGCCGCTAGCGAAGAAATGCTGGTCCTGTCCTGCCACGTTTTTCATTCCGATAGAGCCTGTTTGGTCTCTGGTGATGAACCTGTTGATTTAATTTTTTCCAGCCTTCTGATTGTGCTGCATGCGTGAGTAACGTCACGTTTATGTCTTTTTTACTGAGGTAACATGATGTCATTTACTTAAGTTTCTGAGGCGCATTCCGGTTGGAAAGGATAAGGAAGATGTTGTGTCGTGACAAAACGGATTGTTGTAGAATTTTTGTACTATTGATTGCCATTGTCGTCGTGGTTCTTCCCTCATTGTCCGGAGCACACTCCCTGTTCATTCAGTCGGGACGACACCACGTTACGTCAGGGAAGGGAAGCCCACTTTTTTTCTGTTATGGCCATCATTTTCCCGTGGATGAAGCTGTGCGCCGAAATAAGCTGGCGTACGTCAAGGTGATTGATCCGCTACAGCAGGTCTTAGAGGTGGCACTACGTGACGAGCATTCATTGCACTCGTACGTTGTACAATATGACAAGCCGGGAACCTATGTGCTGACGGCACAGACCTCTCCGGGATATTTTGCCATGTATCGGGATAAAAAAGGGCGCAAACGCCACTCACTCAAGCCTTTGGATACCTTTATTGATGACGCCAAAAGCGTTCAATCCAGCATGCGTAGCAGCCAGTGGGCCAAAAGTTACGTGGTGTGTGATGCCCCGTCACAACCTTTTCCAGCTGAGGTGGGGCTGCCGCTGGAACTGGTGCCGGACAAGGACCCCACGTTATTGAAGCAGGGGGATCAACTGGTCGTACAGGTGTATCGTAATGGCAATCCCTATCAGGGCGAAGGATTTTGGGATGCAACGTACGCCGGTTTTTCCACGGAAGCTGAAGATCTGTATGTTCCGCGTACAGCCGTGTCCACGGGTCGCTTTGTGGTGCCGATTGATGCCAACGGGCGTTGGTTTGTGCGATTCTTTATCAAAACAGAAGCTCCGCCACAACAGCGTCATCGATATTTAACGGACAAACAGACCTCCACGTTGACCTTTCTAGTCCGCAATGAACGCAAGAGACCCAAAAACGAACAGCATTAACGGACGAGTCTTTTCGGGAACGCAAACAAAAAGGAGAATCCTGAGGATTCTCCTTTTCTGTGATCAGTTCTGATCGCCAAACACCTGGGCGCTGAAAATGTAAATATCGGTATCTGTTTCCTGCCAGGCCGCCGGTGGTAGACCCGCTTTGAGGCAGGTTTGACTGAGAAACGTGGTGCGATCCCAGCGGTTTTCCGTGGCGACCTGTGGCAGCAAAACGCCGCGGTAATGGCTTTTTTCCAAGTAGATGCCATGTTTGCCGACCTGGATATCGTCCGGGGTGGTAATTTTCACCAGTGGAGACAGGACTGAAATTTGCAGTGAGAAATTGTCCAGATCCTCCTCTTTCATGGGATAAAAACGCGGGTCATTGCTCGACGAAGCAATGGCCATTTGTGAAACTTCTTTGAACAACGGGATTTCCGATTGAAAGTTGCCGATACAGCCGCGTAGGTTGCCGTCCTGTTTGATGGTGACAAAACAGCCGCGCTTGATGTTCAGGCGTCGTTCTTCCCGCGGGACGACGCAGACATCGGAATGACGCACATGGCTGACAATGGCTGTTCGGGCGATATCAAGAAGAATCGCCTGCTCCTTGCTGCTGAGTAACTCTTCCACGCCTCCCCCTGTGTCTGACCGCCGTTGACCGATTTTTTTGATCGGCGGATCAAAGAATGTATTGACTGCTTGCCCCTTGATTTTCCTGATAACTTGCCGGGATACTATCAAAAATGCTACTCGACGTCCAGAGTCCTATCACCAGTTTATGACAGTGATTTTAGGGAGGATAAGCTTGTCTATTTAGTTGTTAAATGCTGTAAAACTGTTAATGTGAGAAAGGAAAATAATTTTCATTTGTCTCGCTGGCGTGGTGCATCATAGAGGTGGTTTTGCGGGAGGCTGGATGGTAAAACATCTGCACTTGATAATTAGTGGACTGATTATAATCATTTTGGTCAGTGTCGTCGGGGCAAAAGCGCAACTCAGCGAAACGGCAACGCTGGTGCTGACCGATGATGAAAAGGCCTGGTTGGCGGAGCATCCCACGATTTTACTGGCTCCGGATCCCGATTTTTCTCCGGTGGAATTCTTTGATCGGCAGGGCATTTATCGAGGTATCGCCGCGGATTTTATCGCGGTTATCGAGCAGCGTCTGGGGATTCATTTTCAACGAGTGCAACGCGCCAACTGGCCGCAGATCCTTGACGGTATTCGTCACCAACAACTGGATATGCTCGGTGCCGTAGCAATGACACCGCAGCGTCGTAACTATCTGGAATTCACCGAACCCTTTCTCGAATTCCCTGGGGTGATCGTTGCCCATAAATCCGTGACTAAAACTTATACGCTGGATGATTTGCGCGGTAAAACCGTTGCCTTGGTTGAAGGCTATACCGGGCATGAATTGCTGTCGCGCGATTATCCCGATATTCTGCTTGATGTGGTGCCGGATACCGCCACCGGATTGCGTAAAGTGGCCTTTGGCCGGGTCGATGTGTTTGTCGGCAATCTTGGTACCGCGGCGTATGCATTGGAGCGGGAGGGGATTACCAACCTCCATGTGGTGGGTGAAACGGGTGAAATCTATCAATGGGCGTTTGCCGTGCGTAAGGACTGGCCGCAATTGCGTTCGATCCTTCAAAAAGCTCTTGATACGATTGATGCCCGGCAGCGTCAGGCATTGATCCGTACCTGGGTGCAGCCTCTGCCTCAACAACAGCCCATAACCCGCCGGATGTGGCTGGCTCTGGCCGCTGTGGTGCTTGGGGGACTGGTTGTTGTCGCTTGGATCTTTGCCTGGAACCGTCTGTTGAAACGCCAGGTGCAACAGCGCACCGCTCAGTTACAGCGTGCCCTGTTTGAGGCTGAAATCAGTCGCGACAATGTGGATGCCATTCTTAAATCCGTCGCTGACGGCCTGATTGTCGCCAATCGGGATAATCGGGTGATTTTGATGAATCGCGCTGCGGAACAGTTGTTGGGAACCAGTCTCAATGAGGCTTACCTGCAGGCCATTGACACGGTGCTGGCTTCTCCTGAATGCAGCCGTTATCTGTCGCGGGTGTTTGAACAGGGCGATGATTCCGGTGCTGTGGAATGGGTGGTGGAAGGCGTTGGCGAACAACAGGGCCGCACTATTCAGGCGCGCACTGCTGTGGTCGAAGCGCAGCACGGCAAGCGAAGTCGCACCATTACGATTGTGCGCGATGTCACCCGCGAGCGGGAGCTCGACCGAATGAAGAATGAATTTATCAGCACGGCGGCTCATGAGTTGCGGACACCGTTGACCGCTGTGATGGGATATACCGAACTGTTGCTCCACCCGGAAGAATTTAACGTGATTGAGCCCAAGGAGCAGCACCGCTTATTGACAACCATCTATGAAAAAGCCAGTCGACTGGAAGCCATCGTCTCTGACCTGCTCGATTTGAGTCGTGTGCACTCCGGATGTCTGATTGCTCTGTCGCGTGCCTCATGTGATATCAACAGCCTGTTATGCCGTGCCGTGGGAAGCTATCAATATCGTCAGGATTGCACCTTGGCCCTGGAACTGGACAGTGACGAGATGGTGTTGTGGGCGGATGAGAAAAAGCTTGAGCAGGTGATGGACAACCTGTTGAGCAACGCCGTGAAGTTTTCACCGCAGCCGTGTCAGATTTTTGTGCGTGGACACCGTGAAGACGGGTTTTATCTCATCGAAGTTGAAGACCGGGGCATCGGTATGACACCGGAACAGGTGGAGCGGGTTTTTGATAAGTTTTATCGGGTCGATTCGTCAGACACGGCACCCGGCGGCCTCGGGTTGGGGATGTCGATCGTCAAGAGTATTGTCGAAGCGCATGGCGGTACCATTGACGTGCAGAGCACACCGGGGCAGGGAACCTGCATCACCGTCAACCTGCCCGTGGAATCAACTGTGGCGGGTTGTCAGGAACCCTTAACACAGGATTGAGGGCACCATAGACGGTGACATCAAATCGAACGGGCCGCTTCGTCAGAAGCGGCCCGTTGCAGTGTCGGTTATTTCTTTTTCTCGGATTTCTTCCGTTCGTTGGCATCGAGAATTTTCTTGCGCAGCCGGATCGATTCCGGCGTGACTTCCACCAGCTCATCGTCGGCAATGTATTCCAGTGCCTGCTCCAACGTGAGGACATTCGGTGGTGTCAGGCGGATGGCGTCGTCGCTGCCTGACGCACGGACGTTGGTGAGCTTTTTACCTTTGCTGGCATTGACCACCAGGTCATTCTCTTTGGCGTGCTGGCCGATGATCATCCCTTCGTACACCTTGATGCCGGGGCCGACGAACAGAATGCCGCGATCCTGCAGGTTAAACAGCGAGTAGGCCACGGTTTCACCAGCGTCCATGGCGATAAGTACGCCATTTTTACGACTCTCGATTTCGCCTTTGTAGGGGGCGTATTCGAGGAAACTGTGAGCCATGGTACCGGTACCGCGGGTATCGGTCATAAACTCGGTGCGAAAACCGATCAGGCCACGCGCCGGAATATTGAATTCGAGACGGTTGGTGCCGTCCATCTGCTTCATGGAGCTCAGTTCTGCTTTACGGCGGCCCAGTTTTTCGATGACCGTGCCTTGAAATTCCTCGGGGACGTCGATGCACAGGTACTCAATTGGTTCGAGACGTTGGCCGTCCTCTTCCTTGAAAATAACCTCCGGCTTGGAGACCGCAAGTTCAAAGCCTTCACGACGCATATTCTCGATCAGAATCGACAGGTGCAGCTCACCGCGACCGGACACCTTAAAGGTGTCGGTGTTGTCGGTTTCTTCGACGCGCAGAGAGACGTTGGTGCGCAGTTCTTTTTGCAGACGCTCGAAGATGTTGCGCGAGGTGACATATTTGCCCTCGTTGCCGGCAAACGGTGAGCTGTTGACGATGAAGTTCATCGACAGGGTCGGCTCGTCAATGTTAACGTAAGGCAGCGGCTCCGGATTGTCGACGCTGGCCAGCGATTCGCTGATGCTGATCTCTTCAAAACCGGCGATCGTGACAATGTCACCGGCGCTGGCCTGCTCAATACTGACTTGTTGCAGGCCCTGGTAGCCGATCAGTTTCGAGATACGGCCGCGACTGATTTTGCCGTCTTTGTCAATGCGGGCGACGGTGTCGCCTTCTTTAATCCGGCCATTGAAGATTTTGCCGGTGGCGATACGACCGATATAGTCGTTGTAGTCAATGCTGGTAACCAGAAACTGGAACGGTGCGTCCGGGTCGCCTTCCGGTGCCGGAACCTTTTCTTTAATAGTCGCAAACAACGGCTCCAGGTCCATATTGTCGTCACCCGGCTCAAAGCGGGCGTAACCGCTCTTGGCGCTGGCGTAGACGATGGGAAACTCCAGTTGTTCCTCGTTGGCGTCCAACTCGCAGAACAGATCAAAGACCATATCGACCACCTCTTCCGGGCGGGCGCCGGGGCGGTCGATCTTGTTGATGACGACGATCGGCTTCAGGCCGAGGTCGAGGGATTTTTTCAAGACAAAGCGGGTTTGCGGCATGGGGCCGTCAAAGGCGTCGACCAGCAACAGCACGCAGTCGACCATTTTCAAGACGCGCTCAACCTCGCCGCCGAAGTCGGCATGCCCCGGGGTGTCGACGACATTGATCTTGACCCCCTTATGTTCAATGCACAGGTTCTTGGACAGGATGGTGATGCCCCGCTCTTTTTCAAGATCGTTGCTGTCCATGATCCGTTCGGTAATCACCTGATTGGAACGAAAGACTCCTGATTGATGAAGCATAGCATCGACCAAGGTGGTTTTTCCGTGGTCAACGTGGGCGATAATAGCGATGTTTCTGATCTCGGCGCTCATGCGGTGTATCTCCTTAAACGGCATAAATAGGCAAAACCGCGCCACAATACACCATGCCATGCTGCAATTCCATTAAAAAATGGTTTCAACCGTGTAAGATTGGCGGTTGCAGGGACCCGGCAAGGTGACTACACTGACTCAGAATAAAGACCTTGGCGGTAATCCCCGGATTGTGACAAGGAGTGAATGATGATAAGACTCAGACTCGATTGGCTGCTGGTTGGGCTGTGCGCGGTAGTGCTTACCGCCTGCGTGCCGCAATTGGCGACGTCTCCCTGGTCTACCACGGCCCCCCTCACGCCGGATCTGCTTATTCGCTCTGGTGATGCCGCGGCGCAACGGCTGATTCAGGAGCACGGTGGTCGCTTTGTCGATGAGACGGTCCAAACCTACCTGAATACGCTGGTTGACCGCGTCAGTCAAAGCTGTGCGTTCGATGATATCTCCTGGCGGTTGATCGTCGTCAATGATGATGCGTGTGATCTGATCGCTGTCCCGGGCGGCACGCTGTTGGTTTATCGCGGTTTGCTCGAACGGATCAATGATGAAACACAACTGGCGGCGCTGCTCAGTCATGCCATGGCTCACCTCAAGGCCGGCCATGAGGTGCAGGGGGCATTAAACGCGGATGTCTTGCGAGGCAAGGTTGATCCTTTGCCCGGGGCTGACGATGCTGGTGTGCGGGGTCAGCCGTTGGCTGATTTTTTAGTCAATCAGATCTATACGCCCGGTGAGGAGAGTGC
Organism: uncultured Desulfuromonas sp.; assembly: GCF_963676955.1. Taxonomy (NCBI): domain Bacteria; kingdom Pseudomonadati; phylum Thermodesulfobacteriota; class Desulfuromonadia; order Desulfuromonadales; family Desulfuromonadaceae; genus Desulfuromonas; species uncultured Desulfuromonas sp. The sequence continues at coordinate 2,180,427 of NZ_OY781461.1, forward strand.
GGCCCACCAGCTTTTTTTCGAGAGGGATGTCACGCGCATCGCGCCGGGTGCCGCTTGTGGCTGGTCGGCGCGCCATCCCGGAAAGCCACTTGGCGTGACCCGCCCTGGCGGTTGGGCGCTGGAGGATGATGCGGTGCGTTTTGCCGATATGCATGCTGTGGTCGTTCATCTCGCTGCAGGGTATGACGTTTTTGAACAGGCGCAGCAACTGGAACGTCAAGACAAGTTGCCACAGGCGATCTCTCTGTATTTGCAGGCGGCAACCCAAGCAAGCGATCAGGGGCTGATCCTCACCGGAATTGGGCTGGCCTATCTGCAGGTTGGCGAAGTAAACAGTGCCTATCATTATTTGCAACGGGCGGTACGTCTCGATGGGCACTACTATCGCAGCCGGTTGGGCTTGGGCTATGTCTTTTCACAGCAGGGGAAACTCTCTGAGGCCGAAGAGCAACTGAATCGCAGTCGCACCTTGCTGCCGACTCTGCAGGGCCACTATCTGCTTGCCGATCTGTATGCCCGTCAGGACAACTGGAGTGACGCCGAGGTGTTGTACCGGCAGGTGATGGCTGCCGATCCTCAGGGCACGTTGGGCAAAGCGGCACGCCGAGCATTAAAAGATAGAGCGGCGCAATAAGATAAAACCTGTGTGCGCCAAGGAGAGTGACATGGACTGGTCCGTCTGGTTGAACGAACAGGAAGTGGTGACATGGCAGGGGCGTCCGGCGCCACGTTGTTTTGTTTTCCGACAGTGGCAGCGGGCCCTGTTCGGCGGACTGATTCTGTTGGTCGCCTTATGGTGGCAGTGGGTCGGCATTGGTCTGGAGTCGGAGCATCAGCAGTGGTGGTGGGCGGTTCTGCCGGTGCCGTTTGTCCTGATCGGCTTATGGTTGTCCGTCGGCCGATTGCTGGCGGCGCGGTATGAATGGCGTCAGGTTTTTTACGCCCTGACCGATCAGCGGTTGCTGGTGCAGTGTGGTTTGGGCCGTGCCCGGCTGATTGCTTTACCCTGTGCGCAACTGACCTATGCCCGCGTGACGCTGGTGGGGGAACATTTGGGGCATCTTTACGTCGAAGCCGGGACGCGAAAATTGACCCTGTCCTGCGTGGAATATCCGGAAAAGCTCTATGCTCTTATGGAAGTTCGAATCAGCGCCAACCAGACGGCGGTCCCGCCCGCCTGACCATCTGTTCGCTAAGCTGCAAGGTTATTAATTCTCGGTTTGCTTCTTTTGTCATTGACTTTTGTCCGTGCATCTGGTTGTATCGAACAATTTTTCGCACCACCACTCCTCATCCGCAGGTTCAGAACGCTAAACGATGTCAAAATCATTCTATCTCGAAACCTTTGGTTGCCAGATGAACGTTGTCGATTCCGAGTGGATCGTCAATTTGCTCGGCCAGATCGATTACCACCCTGTGGCAACGCCTCAAGAGGCGGACCTGATTCTCCTCAACACCTGTTCGGTGCGTGATAAAGCCGAGCGTAAAGTCTATGGACACCTGAGCCATTTCAAGCCGCTTAAAGATCAGCGGCCTGAGCTGATTCTCGCTGTCGGTGGTTGTGTCGCCCAGCAGGAAGGGCAGCAACTGCTTAAGAAAGTCCCCTATCTCGATATCGTTTTCGGCACCCACAATGTGCATAAATTGCCGGAGCTGATTTTCGCGGTGGAGCAGGGGCATGGCCGTCAGTGCGAAACCACCCATTACGAAGGCGCCAAGCGTCTGGAGCAGTTTCCCCAGCGCGCCGATGAAAATTCGATTTCCCGCTTTGTCACCATCATGCAGGGTTGCGATAATTTTTGCTCCTACTGTGTGGTGCCCTATGTGCGCGGTCGCGAGGTGAGTCGCCCCAGCCGTGACATCCTTGCTGAAGTTCAGGACCTTGTCGCTCAGGGCGTCCGTGAGGTGACGCTGCTGGGACAGAATGTCAATTCCTATGGCCAGAAGGGCAGCGGCGACATGAGCTTTGCCGAACTGCTCACCCGGGTGCATGACATTGACGGCCTCAAACGGATCCGTTTCACCTCCTCCCATCCCAAAGATTTGAGCGACGAATTGATCGCCTGTTTCGCTTCTTTAGATAAATTGTGCAAGCATATGCACCTGGCACTGCAAAGCGGTTCCAATCGGATTCTCGATCTGATGAACCGTGGTTACAGCCGCGAACAGTATCTGGAGCGGGTGGCACGCCTCAAACAGGCCTGCCCGGAAATCCGTATGACCACGGATCTGATTGTCGGCTTTCCCGGTGAGCAGGAAGCGGATTTTGAACAGACCCTCGACATGTTGGAGCAGGTGCGCTTTGCCGATGCCTATTCGTTCCTGTATTCACGGCGGCCTCAAACCAAGGCCCTCGAGATGGAAGATCCGGTTCCGGCACAGGAGAAACAGCGCTGGTTTGAACGGATGCTGACACGACAACAGACGATCAGTGGCGAGATCTGGCAACAGGATCGTGGTACCGTCCAGTCGGTACTGGTCGAAGGTGTCAGTCGCCAGGGCCAGGGCCAGGTTTTTGGCCGCAGCCAGTGGAACCGGATTGTCAATTTTGACGGAGCGGAATCTCTCATCGGTCAGCAAGTCGCTGTGCGCATTGAGGAATGTCTGCGCAATTCACACCGTGGGGTTCTGGTCGAATCTCTATAAATTTTTAAAGCAAGGGGGGATCACAGCATGGAACAGCAGCATTACGATTTACTCAAGGAGATGTCGCAAACCCCGAGTCCATCCGGCTTTGAACAGCCGATTCAGCGGGTTATCCGCCGTGTCCAGACCAGTGTGGCGGATGAAGTGCGCACCGATGTGATGGGCAATGTGATCTCCCGACTCGATGGTCAGGGCGACAACAGACCCAAGGTGATGCTGGCCGGTCACTGTGACGAGATCGGCTTCATGATCAAGTACATTGACGAAGAGGGCTTCATCTACTTTGCCCCCATTGGTGGGGTGGATGCCCACCTGGTGCCGGGGCAGCGGGTGCATATCCACAGCGCCAATGGTCCGATTCTCGGCGTGGTCGGTAAAAAACCGATCCACCTCATGGATCCCAAAGACCGCGAGACCGTGGTCAAATTCAAAGATCAATTCATTGATATCGGCTGTGCCAATCAGGAGGCGGCTCTGGAGCTGGTGGCCATCGGTGATCCGATGACCTTTGTTCCCAGCATGGAGCGTTTGCAGGGCGAGCTGGTCACCTCGCGCGCGTTTGACGATAAGATGGGCGCGTTTATCGTCACTCGGGTGTTGCAGGAGGTGAAACAGCGGGGAACCGCTCCGGCGGATCTCTACAGCGTGACGACGGTGCAGGAGGAGATCGGCCTGCGCGGAGCGTCCGCCAGTGTTTACGGGGTGAATCCCGATGTCGGTATTGCCGTGGATGTTGGTTTCTCCAGCGATTTTCCCGGACTCAATAAAACGGAACTCGGCGATTTGCGCGTCGGTGGCGGCCCGATCATCGCCCGCGGTGCCAATATCAATCCGGTACTGTTCGATCTGCTGGTGAGCACGGCGAAAGAAGAGGGGATCCCCTATCAGGTTGTGGGGATGCCGCGTGCCACCGGTACCGACGCCAATGTGATGCAGCTCAGTCGCGGCGGCATTGCCGCGGCGCTGATCAGTGTGCCGCTACGCTATATGCACTCTCCGGTCGAGGTGTTGTCTCTGGAGGATCTGGAGGCGACCATTGCTTTGCTGGCTGCTGTGATCTACAAAATTGACAATGCGCAGATGTTCATTCCGCAATAAGTTTCGTTTCATTCATTCTGGCGGCGGTTTCCCGCCGCGTTAATTTTACATAAACCCGGGTCGGCAGTGCTTGACGCTGACCCGGAACAGCTATAAAATTTCGTCTTTAAACCGACCCTCTTTACGCTAGAAAAAGGAGACCGCGATGCTCGACCCTGAATTACGGGAAGGACTCACCTTTGATGATGTTCTTCTGGTCCCTGCTCATTCCCAGGTGTTGCCGAAAGAAGTGGATCTGTCGACTAAACTGACTGAATGCATTTCGTTGAATATTCCGCTGATGTCGGCGGCGATGGATACCGTGACCGAAGCGCGTACCGCCATCTGCATGGCACGCGAAGGGGGGATCGGCGTTATCCACAAAAACATGTCGCCCCAGGAGCAGGCGTTGGAGGTCGATCAGGTCAAGAAATCGGAAAGCGGCATGATCGTCGATCCGATCACCATGGAGCCGAAGCAGAAAATTTATGAAGCTCTGCAGCTGATGGAACAGTATCGGATCTCCGGGGTGCCGATTACGGAAAATGGCCGTCTGGTGGGGATTCTGACGAATCGCGATCTGCGCTTTGAAACCCAGCTCGATCAGCCGATCGAAAATGTCATGACCAAGGACCATCTGGTCACCGTCCCTCCCGGAACCACCCTTGAAGAAGCCAAATTTCACCTGCATAAGCACCGCATTGAAAAGCTTTTGGTTGTCGATGACGAGTATGCCCTTAAGGGGTTGATCACCATCAAGGATATCGAAAAGGTACGCAAATACCCGATGGCCTGTAAAGACGAGTTCGGTCGTTTACGCGCCGCAGCGGCTGTCGGCGTCGGCGGTGACTGCTATGAGCGTCTCGAACAATTGGTCCGTGCCGGAGTGGACGCTGTGGTGGTCGACACCGCCCATGGCCATTCTCAAGGGGTGCTTGACTCCGTGGTGGAGATCAAACGAACCTATCCCAACTTGCAGATGATCGCCGGCAATATTGCCACGGCGGAAGCCGCAGAAGCGCTGATCAAGGCCGGTGTTGATGCGGTCAAGGTCGGCATCGGTCCCGGTTCCATCTGTACCACCCGCGTCGTTGCCGGGGTAGGTGTGCCGCAGATTACGGCTATTGCCGATGTCGCGCGGATTACCCAGAAGGCGGGCATTCCACTCATCGCCGATGGCGGCATCAAGTATTCCGGTGAACTGCCCAAAGCGATTACGGCCGGAGCCGATGTGATCATGATTGGTTCGCTGTTTGCCGGAACTGAGGAATCCCCCGGTGAAACTATCCTCTATCAGGGACGTACCTACAAATCCTATCGCGGTATGGGCAGCCTGGGTGCCATGAAAAAGGGCAGTAAAGATCGTTATTTTCAGGGCGATGTCGACAGTGATGTCAAACTGGTCCCTGAGGGCATCGAAGGGCGCGTGCCGTTCCGTGGTACATTGTCGGCCAATGTCCATCAACTGCTCGGCGGCCTGCGTGCCGGCATGGGCTATACCGGCTGTCGTAGCTTGAAAGAGCTGCAGCAGAATGCCCACTTTATCCGTATCACCAATGCCGGGCTGCGTGAGTCCCATGTCCACGATGTCAATATCACCCACGAAGCACCGAACTACCGGATTGAACGCCCCAGCTAGTCGCGGCGTCCATACGTTGTGCCGGAAGCCCGTATGTCCTACGGGCTTCCGTGTTTTTATGATCTGACCGACCGGAACCTCCGGTTGTTGCAAGCGATTTACTCTCGCTGGAGAACGAACTGATGGCCGACCTGCATAGCGAAAAAATTCTCATTCTCGATTTTGGTTCCCAATACACCCAACTGATTGCCCGGCGTGTGCGTGAAGCCCATGTCTATTGCGAACTCCATCCGTTTGATATGGATCTTGAGGCGATTCGCGCCTTTGAACCTAACGGCATTATTCTGTCCGGTGGTCCCAAGTCCGTGTACGACGAGGGCGCACCTGCCGTCGAGGAAGCGCTGTTTGAACTGGGGGTTCCGGTGCTGGGGATTTGCTACGGCATGCAACTGCTCAATCGCCATTTTGGTGGCCATGTCGTCCCGGCCGGCAAGCGCGAATACGGTCATGCCGACCTGCTCAGTCAGGGGCAGCCCGGGCCGCTGTTTGACGGTTTTTTTGTCGAGGGCAAAAGCCCGGTGTGGATGAGCCATGGCGACCATGTCGAGCACGTGGCCGAGGGCTTCGAAGTCGTCGGTGCCACCGACAATGCGCCGGTATGCGCCATCCAGAACGTGGCACGTAACCTCTATGGCGTGCAGTTCCATCCCGAGGTTAACCATACGCCGCGTGGTGAGGTGCTGATTGATACCTTTGTCCGCAAGATCTGCGGGTGCAACGGTCAGTGGACGCCGGGCCAGATTATCGAAGATGCCGTCGCGCGCATTCGTGAACAGGTGGGCACGGATCAGGTGATTCTTGGTCTGTCCGGCGGGGTGGACTCGTCCGTGGCTGCCGCGTTGATCCACCGCGCCATCGGTGATCAACTGACGTGCGTGTTTGTTGATAACGGCCTGCTGCGTCTCAACGAAGGCGATCAGGTGATGAGCACCTTTGCTGAAAATCTCGGTGTTAAGGTGATTCGGGTCGATGCTGAAGATCGTTTCCTTGCCGCTTTGGCCGGTGAAACCGACCCGGAGAAAAAGCGCAAGATTATCGGCGGTTTGTTCGTTGATATTTTTGAAGAAGAGTCCAATAAACTGACTGATGCCAAATGGCTGGCTCAAGGCACCATCTATCCCGACGTTATCGAGTCCGCCGGTGCCAAGACCGGTAAGGCGCACAACATCAAGAGTCATCATAATGTCGGTGGCCTGCCCGATTACATGAAGCTGCAACTGCTCGAACCCTTGCGCGAGCTGTTCAAGGATGAAGTGCGCACCGTTGGTGAGGAACTTGGCCTGCCACATCAGATGGTATGGCGCCATCCGTTTCCCGGCCCCGGTTTGGGCGTACGTATTCTCGGCGAAATCAAAAAGGAATATGCCGACATTCTGCGTCAAGCCGACGCGATTTATATTGAAGAGTTGTACCGCAGCGGCCACTACGAAAAGATCAGTCAGGCGTTTGCCGTGTTCCTGCCGGTCAAGAGTGTCGGCGTCATGGGCGATGGTCGCACCTACGAATATGTCGTGGCCTTGCGTGCCGTGGAAACCAAAGACTTTATGACCGCCGGCTGGTATCCCATGCCGTATGCGGACCTGGCTCGCATCAGCAGCCGGATTATCAACGAGGTCAAAGGGATCAACCGGGTGACCTACGATATCTCCAGCAAACCACCGGCGACCATTGAGTGGGAATAGCCGAACCTGTCATCTTAAAACAAAAAAGGGAGGCCGAAGGCTTCCCTTTTTTGTTCGTTTGAGCATGGGGGGTACCGCTTATTGGACGCAGATCTGATCGCCCATTTTAGCCAGTGAGGCTTTGCCGATCCCCTTGATGTTGCAAAGTTGATCCACTGAGGAATAGGTGCCGTGACTGGTGCGATAGGCGACAATTTTTTCTGCGGTTTTTTGGCCAATACCTTTGATGGCCTGTAACTGTTCAACCGTTGCTGTGTTAATATTAACGGCTTCACTGGCCAGGGACGGAATGACCATCATCAGACAAAACGCAAAGGCCAACAGGGTGGTTTTGAACACGTGGAACATGAAGACTCTCCTTTTCTTTGGCGGGATTAAAAAAAAATTAGACAGTCGCACTATAGCAGGCCGACAAAGATAAGTGAAATTTTTTATTATTATTTTTAAATTTTAGGATTTAAATGTTGAAGAAGAAAACGCCCGCCGTTTTTCTCGATCGTGACGGCACCATCAATGTAGAGCGGGACTATTTGTACCGTCCTGAGGACTTTTGTTTTATCGACGGTGCCGAAACAGCTATTCGTCAACTGAATGACGCCGGATTTGTGGTCGTTGTCGTGACTAACCAATCCGGCGTTGCCCGCGGTTATTATCGTGAGGAAGATGTTGAGATTCTTCATGATTACCTTTCGCATCAACTGGCCAAGGTTGGCGCGCATATCGATGGGTATTACTATTGCCCCCATCATCCGCAGTCGGGCCAGGCTCCTTATGTTCAGGAGTGCGAGTGTCGTAAAGGCAAGCCGGGCATGTTGTTGCAGGCCGCCCGTGACCTCGACATTGATCTGTCACGCTCATGGATGGTGGGTGATAAAAAGGCCGATGTTGATGCCGGCCTGGCTGCCGGATGTCGGCCGATTCTTGTGCGTACCGGCCATGGTGAAAGCCAGTGTGACACGATTGATAGCGATCAGGTTCCGGTGTGCGCTGATCTGAGTGCCGCTGTGGCGTTTATTTTATCTAACTGCCTGGACCAGTGATGTTTTTCTCGATAGCCCCTCCTCGGATCAGCAACGGGGAGGAGCTGAATTTTAATCGAATTTTCTGATCGGCTTTTCAGGTGTGCGTGCTATGATCAAGTGGTCGTTTTTGACGGGCGTCTGATCGTCTGTTGCCGCCATGATAGGTTCCCGGTTTCACCCTCAGCCGAAAAGGTTTTTTTTGTGTCTCGAACCCTTGTTCTTGCTTCGACCAGTCCCTACCGTCAGCAACTGCTGCGCCAGTTGAATCTTCCGTTCACCGCCGTTGCGCCTCAGGGGGAGGAAATCCTTGATCAGCAGGTGGCTCCCGAGTTGCTGGTCAAACATCTGGCCCTGCAAAAAGCCAACAGCATTCGTGACCGTTTTGATGATGCCTTGATTATCGGTTCAGATCAGGTGTTTGTCGATCCGCGCGGCCGTATTCTCGGTAAGCCCGGTGATGCGGCCGGCGCCTGTCGTCAGCTGAAAATGATGGCCGGGCAGACCCATGTTTTTTACACCGGGCTGGCCCTCGTTGACTGCCGCACCGTCCAGACGCTGGTGGACTATGTGACCTTTTCCGTGACCCTGCGCCCGCTGACCACGGAGCAGATCGGCTATTATGTTGAGCAGGAGAAACCCTGGGATTGTGCCGGGTCCTTCAAGATTGAGGGGCTGGGTATTTCGCTGATGGAGCGGATGGCGGGGGACGACTACTCCAGTCTGATTGGTTTGCCGCTGATTCGTTTAACGACCATGTTGGCCGAGTGCGGTGTCGATGTTCTGGCGCCCCGGCCCCGAGTGTGTCGCTGATAACTTTTCCGCCGTCCTGATTGGGACGACGTTTTCTTACTCTGGAACACTGCCCTATGGAACACGCGAATTTCGTTCATCTTCACCTGCACAGTCAATACAGCCTGCTCGACGGCGCGATTAAGATCCCAGATCTGATTGCCCGGGTTAAGGAATATAAAATGCCGGCGGTGGCGATCACCGACCACGGCAATATGTTCGGTGCCATGGAGTTTTACACCAAGGCCACCGCCGCCGGCGTGAAGCCGATCATCGGCTGTGAGGTGTATGTTGCGCCAGGCCGACGCACGGAAAAAAGCAATGCGCGTGGCTCATCGGAAGCGTCTTACCACCTGGTGTTGTTGTGTCAGAACAAAATCGGCTACCGCAACCTGTGTTATCTGGTCTCCACCGCCTATCGCGAAGGGTTTTACTACAAACCACGCATCGACTGGGATCTGCTCACCGAATACAACGAAGGGCTGATCGCCATGAGTGCCTGCCTGGGCGGCGAAATTCCCACCCTGATTAATCTGGGACGCCCCGACGATGCCCTGGCTCGTGCCGAGCAGATGGCTCAGGTGTTTGACGATGATCGCTTTTATCTGGAACTGCAGGAGAATAATATTCCCGAGCAGACCACAGCCAATGCCGGATTGATCGACATCAGCGGTAAATTGGGGTTGCCTCTGGTGGCCACCAACGATTGCCATTACTTGAGACGTGAAGATGCCTACGCCCATGAAGTGTTGCTGTGTATCCAGACCGGTAAGACCATGGACGATGAAAAGCGCATGCGCTTTGCCAATGATGGTTTTTATGTGCGCACGCCGGACGAAATGCGCGAGTTGTTCGGCCATGTGCCCCAAGCTCTCGACAACACGGTGGAGATCGCTCAACGCTGTAATCTCGATTTCGATTTCAATACCTACCATTTCCCGCAGTACGAAAAGCCGAAAGACAAAACGCTCGACGAGGTCCTCGAGGATATGGCCCATGAAGGGTTGGAAGAGCGGCTGAAGATGATCCGCTCCCTGCAACCGGATTTCAGTGCGGAACAGGAACAGGTGTATCGCGACCGCTTGGAACGGGAGCTGAAAACCATTCGCGATATGGGTTTTCCCGGTTATTTCATCATTGTTGCCGACTTTATCAACTGGGCCAAAGACCATGACATCCCGGTCGGTCCCGGTCGTGGCAGTGCGGCGGGCAGCCTGGTGGCCTTTGCCATCCGCATCACCGATATCGATCCCATGCCGTATGATTTGCTGTTCGAACGTTTCCTCAATCCGGAGCGGATCTCCATGCCGGATATCGACGTCGACTTCTGTATCTATGGCCGTGAAAAAGTGATTCAGTATGTTCAGGAAAAATACGGCGGACCGAATGTCGCTCAGATTATCACCTTTGGAACCCTGGGCGCCAAAGGGGTCATCAAGGATGTCGGCCGGGCGCTGAACATGCCGTACGGCGAAGTGGATAAGTTGTCCAAGCTGGTGCCGGCAGTGCTGAATATCACCCTCAAGGATGCCATGCAGCAGGAACCGCGTATCCAGGAGCTGGCCAAGTCCGATGTGCGGGTCAAGGAGCTGCTTAATGTCGCTTTGTCGCTGGAGGGGTTGACCCGCCACGCCTCGACGCATGCCGCCGGTGTGGTGGTGACGCCGAATCCATTGACCGACTACCTGCCGCTGTACACCGATCAGAAATCGGGCGGTCAGGTGACCCAATTTCCCATGAGTTACGTCGAGAAGATCGGTCTGGTCAAGTTCGACTTCCTCGGCCTGAAAACGCTGACCGTCATCGACAACGCCCTGCGCTTGATCCACTCGGCGAAAAATCCCGACTTTGATCTCAATGTGATCGGCGACGATGACGAAGCCACCTATGATCTACTCAGTCATGGCGATACCACCGGCGTGTTCCAGCTGGAATCCTCCGGCATGAAAGAGCTGCTGGTCAAGCTCAAGCCCAACTGCTTTGAGGATATCATTGCCGCCTGTGCTCTGTATCGTCCCGGTCCGCTTGGTTCGGGCATGGTCGATGACTTTATTCTGCGCAAACACGGTCAGAAAGAGATTGTTTACGATTTTCCGCAACTGGAGCCGATTCTCAAGGATACCTACGGGGTTATCGTCTACCAGGAACAAGTCATGCTCATCGCCCAGACTCTGGCGAATTATTCCCTCGGAGGCGCGGACCTGTTGCGCCGTGCCATGGGGAAAAAGAAGCCCGAGGAGATGGAAAAGCAGAAAGTGCTGTTCCTCAAAGGGGCCAAGGAAAACAACCTCGATGCTAAAAAGGCCGAAGCGGTTTTTGATCTGATGGCGATGTTCGCCGCTTATGGTTTTAACAAATCGCACTCGGCGGCCTATGCCCTGGTCGCCTATCACACCGCCTATCTCAAGGCCCATTATCCCGTTGAATTTATGGCGGCGCTGCTCACCGAGGATATGGAGAACACCGACAAGGTGATCAAGAATATCGCCGAGGTGCGTTCCATGGGTATTGAGGTGCTGCCGCCGGATATCAATGCGTCGATCCGTTCCTTTACCGTTCATGAAAATGCCATGCGCTTTGGTCTGGGCGCGGTCAAGGGGGTTGGGGCCGCGGCCCTTGATTCCATTATCCATGTGCGTGAGGACGATGGGTTCTATGAATCCCTGCATGATTTCTGCGAGCGGGTTGATTTAAGCAAGGTCAACAAAAAGGTCGTTGAATCATTGATCAAATGTGGTGCCTTTGATTCGCTGGGCGGCAGACGGGCGCAATACATGGAAGTGCTGGAAAGCGCCATGGAGATGGGCCAGCAGGTGCAGCGCGAACGCCAGCAGGGCCAGGAGTCGTTGTTCGGCATGGAAGAGATGGTGTCACGCAGCGGCAGCAGTTACGGCGAGCTGCCCGATGTCGCCGAGTGGGACGACAAACTGCGCCTCAACAAGGAAAAAGAGGCGTTGGGTTTTTACATTACCGGCCATCCGCTGTCGCGTTATGCCGAAGATATCAAGCGCTTTGCCACCTGCGATCTGGCCGGATTGCTCGAACACAACGACAAAGAAGAAGTGCGGGTGTGCGGCATTGTCAGCGGTAAAAAAGAGCTGGTCACCAAGAAAGGCGATCGTATGGCGTTTATCACTCTGGAGGATCTGACCGGTTCTCTGGAAGTGGTGGTGTTTCCCGAAGCGTTTCAGGCCGCGGCCGACTATCTGGGCGGCGATGATCCGTTGATGGTTTACGGTACCCTCGATGCCGGTGAGGATAGCTGTAAGGTGCTGGCCAATGAGATTATGCTGCTGCACGACGTCAAAGAGAAGCAGACGTCAAAGATCCACCTGCGCCTGACCACGCCGGGATTAACCGACGACATGATGCAGACCCTTAAGCACACCTTGATGCGTTATTCCGGATCCTGTTCGGTGATCCTGCACATGGTGGTCCCCAATCGCAGCGAGACACGGATCAGGGTGGCCAAAGAACTCAGTGTTGTTGCCAGTGATGAGTTTGTCTCCGCCGTGGAAAAATTGTTCGGATACAATGTTGTCACCTTTGAATGATTAGGCTACCATGTACCGATTAAGCTGAATCGATGGGAGGAAGCCGGTTGCCGCCGCGCGGAGGCACACACCGGTATCGGTCATTATTTTGTTTTTGAGCATGCAGGACAGCGTGTCAAGGGGGCTGTCATTTGCGAATAAACACGCCTGATTCAACAGTGTCGTTGGTCCGGCGGAGGATGGGAGAGCCTCATGCAAGCATATCTGGATTTTGAGAAACCTTTGGTTGATCTCGAACAGAAAATCCTCGAACTCCGTGAATATTCAACGGAAAGTGTTGATTTTAGCAGCGAGCTGCAAAAGCTGGAAAAGAAAGCTGAAAAGCTTCGGGAAGACATTTTTTCCAAACTGACCCGCTGGCAACGCACCCAGCTGGCCCGTCATCCGGGGCGTCCGTTTACCCTCGATTTTATTGAGAATATCTTCACCGACTGGTTTGAATTGCACGGTGACCGCAATTTTGCCGACGATGCGGCACTGGTGTGTGGCTTTGCCCGCTTTGAAGGTCAGCCCTGTGCGGTGATCGGTCATCAGAAGGGGCGCGACACCAAAGAAAAGGTGATCCGCAATTTTGGCATGCCTAACCCCGAAGGCTATCGCAAGGCCCTGCGCATCATGCAGATGGCCGAGCAGTTTGGCCTGCCTATTTTTACCTTTGTCGATACGCCGGGGGCCTATCCCGGGATCGGTGCCGAAGAGCGCGGCCAAGCTGAAGCCATTGCCCGCAACCTGCGCGAGATGGCGGCACTGAAAGTTCCGGTTATTGTCACGGTGACCGGTGAAGGCGGTTCCGGTGGTGCTCTGGCCGTTGCCGTGGGCAACCGGGTGCTGATGATGGAATATTCGGTGTATTCGGTCATCTCGCCGGAAGGCTGTGCGGCCATTCTGTGGAGTGACGGCACCAAGGGACCCCAAGCTTCCGAAGCGCTTAAATTGACCGCTGCCGATATCAATGAACTCGGTTGTATTATCGACGATGTGATTGAAGAGCCTCTGGGCGGTGCGCATACCAACATTACCCTGGCGGCTGAGAATGTGAAGCTCTGTCTGAAAAAGCATCTCGACGAGTTGCAACAACTGTCGCCGGAAGAGCTGGTTGAACAGCGTTACGAGAAGTTCCGGGCCATGACCGTCATGCAGGAAGTGGCGGCGGAGGAATAATTCGTGGTGCGGTACTGGCGTGGCCTGGTCATCCTGATCGCTGTGACGGTGCTGTGGGGCTGCTCGTCGTCCGTGCCGCAACAGCCCGCTGTTTCGCCGACCACGGGTCAGCCGCTGAAAGGCTGGCAAAAGCCCTATGAGGTGTATGGGGTCTCCTATACCCCGTTACTCGATCATCAGGGCTTTTCCGAAGAGGGGATTGCCAGCTGGTACGGCAAAAAATTTCACGGACGCAAAACCAGCAACGGTGAAATTTACGACATGTACGCCATGACGGCAGCCCACAAAACCCTGCCGCTGGGTGTGTTTGTCCAGGTGGATAATCTGAACAACGGCAAGACTGCCGTGGTTCGCGTCAATGACCGTGGCCCGTTTGTCGCCGGTCGGATTATCGATCTATCGTACAGTGCCGCCAGCCGTCTCGGGGTGGTTGGTCCGGGTACTGCTCCGGTACGCATCACGGCATTGGGGTATCAGCAGTGGGATAACAGTGGCAAACCCCACTATACGTTGCCGCAATCGGTTCAGACCGGTCCCTTTACCGTTCAGGTCGGAGCCTTTACTCTGCAGCCGAATGCAACACGTCTGGCCGAGAAGCTGAAGCGTCAATACGGTCATGCGGATGTGCAACAGGCCTGGGTGGACGGGCGGTTGTTTTATCGGGTTCGCGCCGGCAAGTACGATTCGCTGGATACGGCGCAACAGGGCCGTGAAGAGCTGGCGCGGCAAGGACTTGGCAGCGGTTTTGTTGTGGCGATCGACTGATTGAAGCACGGTTTTAAGAGATAAAATTTCAAGAGATAAAAACAGCGCATTTCGTAATAGCGAAACGCGCTGTTTTTTTTATTGTTTCAGCCCGCTGGTTTGAGTCCAAGCCTTTCAGGTGCTACTCATTTTAGCCGTCATCCCTGCGAAGGCAGGGATCCAGGGGGGGAGTCTCTGGATTTCGGCTTAAATCATGCCGGAATGACGATTAATAGAAATCGGGTCTTGATTTTTGCTTTAGGGACTTTCAGTCCCGTCCAAACCTATGCACTTTCAGTGCATAGTGGTTTATTCGATGACGTCACGAATCCACTGTTTCTGCCGGGCACTGAGGCTTTGGCTGTGCAGCAGATTGCGCGCTTCGGTACGTGGCAGACGCGGCAGAAAGTGAATAAACCAGACACGTGGTGTCTGGCGGTTTTTGAGGATGGCGCGGCGTAAATTGGGTCGTTGGCTCCAGCGCGGATGACGAGCAATTTGCGAGATGGTCTCCGCGGTGGCGTTGGAACCGTTCAGGTGCTGATACAGCGCCACTTCCTGAAGCTTGGGGTTGTTCAGCCCCGCCTCGATGACCCGCGGGTGGCCTTCTTTGAACAGGGCTTCAAGAACCGTTGCCGTGGCCCGGCGCGCCAGACTGATGCGATTGCCGAGGGGGGCCATGGGCAGCCGCTGGATAATGGCCAGTTCGGCGGCCATGCGCAGGTCTGCCGATTGGCCGGGCAAATAGCAGAGGTTGAGCACTTCAAACAGATGCAGTCGCGATAACAGTTTTTTGACCAGAGTCGGTGAGACGGCCGGGTGCGCCAGAGTTGCCATGCACACCCGTGTTTTTTCACACAGTTTGTGGCGGCCGACGGTATTGAGAAATGTGCTCGGCAGATCGTGACGTTTAAGTACTTGCAGCAGATGTTCTTCCGCCAGGGCGATATTCTTCAGTGCCGCATGCAGGACCTCGCTGGACGGATCCTGGAGAACGTCTTTTAAATCATCGGCATCCGTGGTCAGCGCCCGTTTCAGGCGATGAACCAAGTCTGGATCTAAAGGCTGTGATAGCGTACTCATTCGGGGACCTCACGGTCATCATTTTTTATCGAAAAAGCCGTACTCTCCAAGAAAATCGTTTTTGAAATCGGTAAAACAGTCCTGTTCAATGGCCTGTCGGGCTTGTTCCACCATGTTGAGGTAGAAATGAACATTATGGATGGCCATCAATGTTGCCGAGAGAATTTCGTTGGCATTGAACAGATGATGCAGGTAGGCACGGGTGAAATTGCGACAGCAGTAGCAATCACAGGCCGGGTCTACCGGGAAAAAGTCGCGGCGATAGTTGCGGTTGGTCAGCCGCAGTTTGCCGCGTGAGGTGAAAGCCGTGGCACTGCGGGCATAACGGGTGGGGATGACGCAGTCAAACATATCCATGCCCCGCTCAATGCTTTCCAGGATATCTTCCGGCAGGCCAACGCCCATCAGGTAGCGTGGTTTGTTGGCGGGCAGAAACGGTTCGGTATAATCCACCACCTGCTTCAGCAATTCGAGGCCTTCGCCGACGCTGACGCCTCCGATGGCGTAGCCGGGAAAGTCCATGGCCGTCAGTTGCTCTGCACATTCACGGCGCAGGTCTTCGTAGATGCTGCCCTGGACAATACCAAACAGGGCCTGATCGCTGCGGCCATGGGCTTCGAGACAGCTGTTGGCCCAACGCAATGTCTTATGGATCGATTTTTTGGCATAATCATGACTTGACGGATAGGGAATGCATTCGTCAAACGCCATAATAATATCGGCGCCGAGATCGTTTTCAATCTGCATGGCTTCTTTGGGGCCGAGAAAGATTTCCTCGCCGCTATGCTCATGGCGGAAGAACACACCGCTTTCGGTGATTTTTTTCTTCGGCAGTGAAAACACCTGAAAACCACCGCTATCGGTGAGAATCGGCTTGTTCCAGTTCATAAAACGGTGCAGACCACCGGCTTTCTTGACCAGACTTTCTCCCGGCTTCAGATGCAGGTGATAGGTGTTGGACAGGATAATCTGGGCGCCGGTTTCTTCAACCTGGGCCGGTGTCATGGCCTTGAGGGCACCGTGGGTACCGACGGGCATGAAAATCGGTGTTTCAATAGCTCCATGAGGGGTGTGAACACGACCACGACGTGCGCGGCAGGAACGGTCATTATGGAGCAATTCAAAAGAGAACATACGGTGTTGAATCTTTCCTGATTAAACCCTGAATCCGTGGATGGTTGCGGATAACAGGGGGGATGGCAATCGGCGTATCCCGGCAACCAGGGGTTGCCAGGAGGACTGTTTTTCAGCACAGTATCAAAAGCCATGCAAGAAAGCAATTCAACGCGCTTGGCGCAAGGAGGATTCTATGATCCCGACGGGGGCGCTGGAACGTGCCGAATTCGTCAAATTAAAATACCGCGTTCGTCTGCTGGAACCACTCGATGTGGATTTGGCCACCCTGTTGCGCCTGCGTCGTAACTTTCGGGCTGCCGGCAGCTATGTGTTCTATCATGCGGATGGTCGCGCGGATCAGAGCGTACACCCGTTCAGCCAGTTGTTTTCTCCGCCGATCGCCGACGACCCGCTGGCGCGGCAGCGCTATCAGCAAAGTGGCGCCGCTTTTGTGCTGCAACCGGATCCAACCTGCTGTCGTCACTATGAACGGGATGAGTTGCTGACTTTTCCGGTGGTGCTGTGGGGCGGACGGCAGGAGCAGATTGGCCAGCTGGCCCGGGTGTTTCAGGCCTTGGGGAAAAATGGCTTGCGTCATGATGCCGGGCGTTTTGAGCTGCTGGAGATTGCCGGGCAGGATTCTTCAGGCCGCTATGCCAATCTGTGGCGTGCGGGAGAGACTCTGGATCGTGTGCAAAGTCCGTTACGTGATGCCGACTGGTGGTTGTCGACCCTGCCCGTTGCCGTGGACAGCCTGATGCTGAAATTTATTACTCCGGCTCGGTTGATGCAGCACAACCGGCCGTTGTTTCGGGCTAATTTTTCCGACCTGCTTCCGTTTATTTTGCGTCGGGTCACGTCCATGCTTTATGCTCACTGTCATTTTGAACTGGTCGATGATCCGGCCCGTGTTCTCGAACTTGCCGAGCAGGTTAACATGCTGGAAAATCATCTCGAATGGCAGGATTGGCGTCAACTGGGACCCGATCCGCAGACGCAGCAACCGTTAGGCGGCCTGATGGGGACAGTGCGTTTACAGGGAACAGCTCTGGTTGATCTGTTGCCGGTGCTGGAACTGGGGACGTTGATGAATCTGGGGAAAAATGCCGCGTATGGCGCCGGCTGCTATCAATTGCAGCTCCTTGACGAGTCGTTTGAAAAATCCCATTGATTTTGTATACTTCATATACAGGTTATCACTCTTGACTGCGGATTGGGAGGTGGTTATGAAAGATGTCTGGAATGAGCGAGAAAAAGCTTTTGAAAATCAATATTTTCGTGATGTCGAGCGCAAACAGATCGAGGCGATGAAAGACAAAATGCACGAAAGCCAGATACGTGAGCTGTGTGGAAATCGTTGTCCCAAATGTGGTGACGAGATTCAATCCAGCACCTTTCGCGGCGTACCTCTGGATCAGTGCCCCTCCTGTGGTGGGATCTGGTTAGGCCCTAATGACTTGAAAATATTAGCAGAAAAAGATCATCGCACTTGGTTTGATAACTGGTTTCACGCCGGAGAAGGCCAAGATTAGTTTTAGATTAAGAAAAGGACGCCGTACAACAACGCAAAGCTTTTTCCGTGTTGTATCGCGAGGTTTCACCCGGCGGGTCAGGGCTTTTCCTTGACCCGCTCGCTGTATTCACGTACATAT
The DNA here is from genome assembly GCF_963676955.1 of uncultured Desulfuromonas sp. Classification (NCBI taxonomy): domain Bacteria; kingdom Pseudomonadati; phylum Thermodesulfobacteriota; class Desulfuromonadia; order Desulfuromonadales; family Desulfuromonadaceae; genus Desulfuromonas; species uncultured Desulfuromonas sp. Next base: position 2,198,592 of record NZ_OY781461.1, read on the forward strand.
GTAAAGATATTTGTTTATTAATGATGGTATTGTTTTTTGTTGATTGTGATTAGAAGCGAACAGGAGGAAGGATGGGTGACTTTGTCTTTGTAGTATTGGTTCTTGGTGGTCTTGGCGTGTTCTTTTATCGGCAAAGTCAGGAAAAACAAGCACAGAGATCGGCTGAAATATCTGAGGCCGTGCCTTGTGCCGCTGTGGCTGAGTCTGTATCGCCTGAAGAAACGGTGGAAGAGTCTGTCGCACAAGAGGCCGAATGTGAAGAAACCCCGGTTGAGCCGGACGTCGAAGAAACTGTACCGGAGGAAGTCACTTCTGAAGATGACACCGAGCAGGACGAGAGTGAGGAGCAAGGCCCTTCCAAAGAGAACTACGACGCTTTGACCTGGCGCGTGCTGCAACGGGTGATGGAACAGCCGGGAATTATGCAGACGGAAATTTACGGTTTGTTCCCTAAAGAGAATCGTAAACATTTGCAGGCAACGTTGTTGCAACTGGATAAAGAAAATGTGTTGCGCCGGGAAAAAGAGGGCAATACCTATCGCCTGTTTCCCGTTTAAGCGACGTTGCAATATGGATTGCTGACGAATAAGAAGCCCGCTGGAAGATGTCCAGTGGGCTTTTTGCTTTTAGATTCGCAGCAGGCCATTTGTGAGAAATCCGGGATAAAGACCTTATTGCCAGACCAACCGTTTATTGCGGTAGTCTATGTGGTAGGCGCGATGCTTTAAAATGTCCATGCCCAACAGTCCGTCGGCAAGGCGGCTCCTTTTTTTTCGTTCAATCAGGGCCACTTTGAGCTTTTTGATCTGCAACGGACCAACACTGAGTTGGTCGAGGCGGGCCAGTTCAATGTCCACAGTGGTGCCGTTGGCCAGATGGCCGGTACTGGAGCGCCATTTTTTCAGACGCAGTTTCTCCACGGCGTCGCGATCGAGTAAGGTGATGGTTGCCCCGGTATCTAAAACCAGGTGAACGGTCACGTCTCGGTTGCGATGATGTAACTCCACCGGAACGACCACCTGATTACCGTAGATTTCAATCGGTGTTTCCTCGCTGTCGGTGCTCTCCTCCCGGCTCGGCTCATCAACCGCAATGATCTGTGAGGGAGACCATTGCGGGCTGGTGATCCCTTGCGTCGTGGGCGCGGCAACTTTTTGGCCACTAAATTGGGGCGGAATCAGCTCCGGATCGTCGACCACGATCAATTTTCCTTCGGCATCACGATAATGGTAGATCTCCGAAGCGGCCAGGGGCAGAACACTCAGGCTGATGATCAGTAGGGTCAGAACCAGTTTCACAATGAGACCTCGTTGAGAGCGGTTGGGTCGAGCAGGGTGATGGAACGCCCGCTGACGCGGATGACTTTTTCCGTGGAGAGTTTTTTCAGTAATCGTGAAAAGGTTTCCGGCGTGGTGCCGAGCAACAGAGCGATTTCACCCTTGGCCGCCGGCAACTCGATCGTGCTGCTGGGGGATTTATTCTGCAACACACCCAGGTAATTGAGAAAACGTTGACGAATGTCAGCCAGACTCAGTTGCTCGATCATGCCCAACAGGTATTTGATGCGCTGCGATAATGCACCGATGAACACCATGGCCACGTCTGGATGTTGTTCCAGGTGTGACAAAATCTTTTGGGCATCCAGAGCCAGCAGTTCACAGGGCTCAATGGCGATGGCGCTGACCGGATAACGTCCTTTAAGCTGCAGCAGGATCTCGGCAAAGTATTCCCCCGGTTCAATAAAGCGGATCACCGCCTCTTTGCCGTCAGCTGTGGAGCGAAACAGTTTCACCCGCCCGGAGGCGAGAAAATAAAATTCGCTGCCTGGTTCCCCCTCATGGAACAGAATCCCTTTACGTTGCACCGTGGTGAAGCGACTGATTTGTTCAATGAAGGTAAAGCGGGGATCGTCGCTATTGCCGAAAAACGTCTGCAGAAACAGTTTAACCGCGCTGTGTTTTTCCATGACGCTCCTACTCTGAAAACGTACGCTTTATTCGACAATGGGTTCCTGTTCGGTGTCGAGTAGATCAACGGCTTGTTCAAGCGTACTGATCAGCGGGATCAGGTCCAGTTTCCGGCCTTCAAATTCATCGGGAAGAAATCCCAATGCACTCTGTAAGCGGCGTGCCGCACTCAAAGCGCTTTTATATTCTGAGAGCTGACGCTGTTCCATGGTGGCATGGTCCATGGCCATCTCGCGAAAGCGTTTGGCAATGGTCGGATGGCTGACCTTGCCTTCGAACACCGCCTGTTCCAGTTCCTGCTGCTGTTCGTTGGTGAAGCTGTTGTCGGCCTCGGCCTGTTGCAGCAGATCAATGGAACGATAGTCCGGCACGGGGCGCAGTTTGTCCTCCATCAAGGTCGGTTGTTTTTTCTCCAGATAGTGAAACGCCATGGTCAGTTTGTCCGCGGTCTGACGACGGATGCGGATTTCGCGGCTGCAGTAATCCTCAAAACTGTCGTAGCCCCAGTCGCTGTAGAGGCGACTGCCGCGCACCTGCTTGAGCAGGCGACCAAGATCCACCCAGGACGATTTAAAGTTTTTCGCTGAGCTGAGCACGGTATAGCGATCGCTGCCGGGCTCAAGTTGTTCCAATAACTGTTCAATCTGTTGTTCCGCGCGGGTTAGTGCGGGTGTGTCCATAACCATCCATGCTCCTGAAATTTTTTTGCTCACTGATTCAGGTGACTCTACCACAGCCCTGCGTCTGATGGTAGCTGTGATGATCACGGAGGATTTGGCTCATTTTCTGCTGGTCACAACGGGGAGGATGCCGTAAAACAGGGGCAGATTTTGCTGTTTAAACATGTTTTAGACCTCTCTGAAATGGAAGCACCATGAAACGCCAACAACGAAAATCCTGTGTCGTCGGACCGCAAACCGAACAAATGCTTAAGCTCGGGCATCCCTGGGTGATTGAAGACCGCTTTACCCGGCAGTGGCCCACCTTGACGTGTGGTGAACTGGTTACTTTGACCTCGGAACAAGGCAAGGCTCTGGCCATGGCGCTGGTTGATCCGGGGCAACGCATTGTTGCTCGTGTTCTTGGCGACGCCGGGATGACGTTGACTGGCGAATGGTTTCGCCGGAAAATTCAGCGCGCCGAACAGCGCCGCCGAGATCATGCCGGACTCGACGGCACCAATGCCTATCGTGTGGTCAATGGCGAAGGGGATGGTCTGCCCGGACTCACCGTCGAGCGTTATGACGGTTACCTGATGGTCCAGCTCTATTCACGCAGCTGGGAAACCCATCTTAATCTGCTGGTGCAGGCATTACAGCAGGAGTTTCAACCGGACGGCATTTACGAAAAATTCCGTCCGCAGAAAACCCGCGAACTGGAGAAAAAAGGCTCGAAACGTTTCAGTCGCCTGTTGGCTGGTACGCCGGTCGCTGAACATTACACCGTTGAGGAAAATCATCTCACCTACCGTGTGAGCCTTGAAGAGGGCCTGAATACCGGACTGTTTATGGATCAACGGGCCAACCGCCGTGATCTGGCTGAGCGCTGTCAGGGCAAGAGGCTGTTGAACCTGTTCTGTTATACCGGAGCCTTTTCCGTCGCGGCTGCGGCTGCCGGGGCGACCAAAGTGACCAGCGTCGATGCCTCGCCCCATTACCTCGATCAGGCACGGGAGAATTTCGGTCTTAACCGGATCAACGCCAAGCGCCATGCCTTTATCTGTGGGGATTGCTTTGAGGTGTTGCCTGAGCTGATGGCGCAGGGCGAGCGTTTTGATATCGTCATCATGGACCCACCGAGCTTTTCCACCACTACCAAAAACCGCTTCACCACCCAGGGCGGTACGGCCAAGCTGGTGGCCCAGGCCATGGCCCTATTGGAAGACGGTGGTCTGCTGATCACGTCCTCCAACCACCAGAAAGTCGATCTGGCCGAGTACCTTAAGGAGTTGCGCCGAGGAGCGCTCGAAGCGGGCAGCGACTTAACGGTGATTAAAACAGCAGGACAGGCGGAAGATTTTCCCTATCCGGTGACCTTTCCCGAAGGGCGCTATCTGAAGTATGTGATGGCGGTGAAAGGCTAAAGAGTCGGAGTCGGGCTTCGGTTGCAAGAGTTAGAGCACCGTTAGTTCTGCCATTGCATGTCGGAAAAAAGTGTTGGATCGAGACCCGAAGGGGTAAAATTTGTACACGATTTAAGGTCCGCTAAAAATAGATGTACTCCCCTTGCCGTATGCGTGAACAGGAGAGGAACGATGGAAGAGAAAAACGTCGGTGCACTAAACGGATGGCTCATGTTGTTTGTCGTGGCATTTTTGTTGGTGGGCGAGGTGATTCTAGTCATCAATGGCCTCTCAAGCCAAAGCACACTGCCCATGGTTCTTGGAGTGATCGGGCTTCCGGTTCTGCTCCTTCTCGGCAAAGGCTTTTTTACATTGCAGCCCAATGAGGCTCGTGTGCTGATCCTTTTTGGTAAGTATTGCGGCACCGTGAAAACGGATGGGTTCCATTGGGCGAATCCTTTTACCGTGCACCGAGGGCCATGGGTTACCGTCACGTCGCAGGACAAAGACGCATCCGCGTCTGTCCAATTTTCACATAAGTATCGCGTCTCCCTGAGAGCACGTAACTTCGAGACGGATACACTGAAGGTCAACGACCAGCGCGGCAATCCGATCGAAATCGGAGCCGTGGTGGTCTGGCGGGTACAGGATACGGCAAAAGCGTTGTTTGACGTGGACGCATACGAACACTATGTTCAGGTCCAAAGCGAATCAGCCGTTCGGCATCTTGCCAACAACTATCCTTATGATCCTTCCGATGACAGCCCCGCCAAAGAGCTGACGCTGCGTGACAGCACCGACGCCATCAGTGCCGCGCTGGAAAAAGAACTCCGAGAACGGTTGCTCAGGGCCGGTGTTGCGGTGGACGAAGCACGGCTGACACACTTAGCGTATGCGCCGGAAATCGCCGGCGCGATGCTCCGCAGGCAGCAGGCCGAAGCTATCATTGCGGCGCGGAAGAAGATCGTGCATGGGGCGGTGAGCATGGTCGAAATGGCCTTGGCGGAGTTGTCGGAAAAGAATGTCGTGGAATTGGACAATGAACGCAAGGCTGCGATGGTGGGCAACCTCCTTGTCGTGCTTTGTGGAGAAGCCCAGGCCGAGCCCGTCATCAATACCGGGACGGCCACCGCCAAAGGATGATTGTGTGGCGGGGTAAGGGAAAATACTCGGGGGCGTTCTCCATCAGCTTTCATGGCACTATTTTGGGCTTTTTTCGCGTCCGTAGCGCTACATGTCGTTGCCATAGACTAACTATGACGCCTCCAGGTGCCTTGCTGGCATAAAAAATCCCTCAAAATATGACTCATTCTTCTAATTGAGAACGCCCCCTAGTGCACTGCCAACACTAAATCTTCGGGTCTGGCTTCGCCTCGCACCATTCCCACGGCGTTGCAAAACCTTGAAGTGGAATGGCCACATCGGCGGTTTCGCGTCTTGTGTGAACGGCACGATGCTGTGCCATACACACGGATTTTAGCATTGACAGAGCACTCGTCTCGTAAAAACTCCCTTTATCGGTCGCTTGCGTTCTCTGGGGTAAACCAAAGGGCCGCTTAGCGATTTTCTCACCATAGAGAATTACATGCGTAACAGTCGCTTGAAAGTGGAGGATTTTTTTTCTCAGGCGGTTATCCCGATTGTGGTAATGTCTCGATGGCCAGGCTTTATCGGCTGTCATTCCACAGTGTTTAAAGCCTTTCGCTCGATTCAACGTATGTTCTCTGTTCTGTTTTATGCAGGTACCTATGAAAACAAATAACTCCGCTATTCGTCAGCTTCGCATCTATCTCTTTCTTGTTATCGCTGTTATTTGCCTGAGCACAGTGTGTTTCATGCTCACGGAGCATCTGAGCTTCAGCGAGGCGGTTTATTTCAGCATTGTCACCATGTCCAGCGTCGGCTACGGTGATATCCTGCCTCAGACCATGTTGGGACGGCTGTTCGCCATGGTGTTTATTGTTCTTGGTGCTGTGACGTTTTTGAGCTTTGTCGGTCGGGCCACGGAGTTGATGCTGAATCGGCGAGAGGAGGAAAGTAAGCGCAAGAAACTGCATATGCTGGTTGGGGTGTTCTTTGACGAAATCGGTCATACCCTGCTGAAGCAGTTGGTGGAGCATCTGCCCCTGCCTGAGGAAGATCGGCGTCGTTTTGAGTTCACGGCACAGTGGAACCGGCGGGATTTTCGTGCTCTGAGCAATTTTTCCACGACCCTGCCACTGATGCTTGAACGCCCCGAGCAGTTAGTGGCGTCAAGTTGGCAGGCGATCCCCGCCGTCAAGCCGTTGCTGATCCGTTTACTTGAGAATCCGGCGGTGTTGGAGCACGGTGCGTTTTCGGAATTGCTGCTGGCATTGTTTCACTTTGAACAGGAGCTCGGCTTTCGCGCGCATGATATGGAATTACCCGAAAGTGATCTGCACCATTTGAGCAATGATGCGGTGCGGGTTTATCGGCTTTTGTTACCGCAATGGTTTGACTACCTCGAGCATCTGCAACAGGATTATCCCTATCTCTATTCACTGCAGGTTCGGGTGAACCCGTTTCGCAGGGCTCCGTCAGCGCTGGTCACGTCCTGAACGGCCGAGCGTGCGCTTGGCCGGTTGTTTCTCTCGTCTTTGAAAAATAAAAGGGAGTCGCGAATGGCGACTCCCTTTGAGCTTTTAGCCTTCGACCACACTGGCCTTGAGGATGGTGATCGGTTCCAGCGGCACATCCTGATGATAGCCTTTGTTGCCGGTGGCCACCTTTTCAATGGCGTGGACCACGTCCATCCCCTCGACCACTTTGCCGAATACGGCATAGCCGAAGGCTTCAGGCCGCGGGTCGCGATGGTTGAGGAAGTCGTTGTCGTTGACATTGATAAAGAATTGGGATGTGGCACTGTCCACCACCTGGGTGCGTGCCATGGCGATGGTGCCGTAGAGGTTTTTCAGGCCGTTGGCCGCCTCGTTTTTAATCGGCGTCTTGCCGTGGGTTTCTTCCATGTCGGCGTTCATGCCGCCACCTTGAATCATGAAGCCGGGAATGACCCGGTGAAAAATGGTGTCTGCATAGAAGCCGCTTTGGACATAGGCCAGGAAGTTGTCGGTGGAAATGGGCGCGTTTTCCGCATCCAGTTCCAGAATGATGGTGCCTTGGGAGGTCTCCAGAGAGACTTTGGGGTTGTTTGCCATGATGGTTCTCCTTGGTCGGATGAAAAACTGAATTTAACGCCTTTTATTCTCGGGTTTGCTTGTTTTTAGCTTGTGAGAGCGGACTTTATCATAGAGCGGAAGTGGGTTCAATTTTTCTGAACTGTGGTAAACGGTAGGGCATTAATGGTTTGCCCTTCTGAGGTTTCCTGTTATAGTGGGCGCCGCAGTTTGAGGGGCTCTCGTCGTGGTGGAGAGGGTTCAGCTGTCCAGTGTGCGTCATTGTGGAATATTGATGTTATGGCAGAAAACTCCAGCGATACCGGTATCGCTAAAAATATTTTTGTCGGCTATTTTGTTCTGATTCTCCATGTGGTCCTGTTGGTGCTTCTGGGCCTGTTTGTGGTGTTTTTTCGGGGATTGGTTCAATATATGCCGTGGATTCTCGGTGGCGGTCTGGCGTTGTTGACGCTGTCCGGGTATCTGTTTTATCGTTATCTTAAGCGCAGCAAGAAGACCATTAAAGAAACCTTGGACGCTCAGGTGCCGGATCGGCCCATGGAGATCAGTCTGCTGGGTGGCCTGGCTTCGGTGCGGGTTGGTGTGGCTTCCGGAGCGCGTCGGGTTGACGGTGCGCCGTTGCAACTGGAGGATCCGGAGACGTCGCGTTTGCGCAGCCTGGATCGCTTGGCCGATATGTATGATAAAGGTTTGATCAGCAAGGAAGAGTTTGCTCTGCTCAAGAAAGATGTGTTGACCGGCACTCCGGCGCATTCTGAGTCATCTGCTTCCGAGATTATAGACGTCGATTATACCTTGAAATAATCGGTTGTCTGGCGGACTTGGCGGCCGGCTAAAAAAAAGTTGCATTTTTGAATTCAGAATGATAAACAACAGCGTCTTGTATGTCGGGGTGTAGCGCAGCCTGGTAGCGCACCTGCCTTGGGAGCAGGGGGTCGGAGGTTCAAATCCTCTCGCCCCGACCACTAATACAAGCGCCAGTAGCTCAGCTGGATAGAGCATGTGACTTCTAATCACAGGGTCGAGGGTTCGAGTCCTTCCTGGCGCGCCACTCAACAACCCTGTTTTTTGTTGACAATGAATAGGCCTGTCAGTAGTATTGGCCACCTTGTTTGTGGTGGGTGTAGCTCAGTTGGTAGAGCGCTGGATTGTGACTCCAGTTGTCGAGGGTTCAAATCCCTTCACTCACCCCATTTAACCATGATAGACTCGATCGTCGATGTTCTTGTCGGACTCCCGGCGAGGGTAGCGATAATCGAGTCTTTTTTGATTTTGGCTTCCGGGGACAAGATGATAGCTTGTCATCCTTGACCGTGAAGCCTTGAACCCGCCAAAGATGGCGGGATACAGCTGTTGCGCGAGAGTGGCGGAATTGGCAGACGCACTGGATTTAGGATCCAGCGGGCAACCGTGGGAGTTCGAGTCTCCCCTCTCGCACCAAAAAAATCCAGGGGCCATAGTGCCCCTGTTTTGTCTGAGATTTTCCGGTTCGTCAGGTTATCGATATTTTAATCAAGTGAGGTTATCCGCATGAATGTTCAGGTAGAAAACGTAAGTTCCGTCAAAAAGAAAATTTCCGTCGAAATCAGTGCAGACCGCGTCAGTGAAGAAATCGCCAAGGCCTATAAAAAAATTGCCAAGTCCGCCAAGGTAAAAGGTTTCCGTGCCGGTAAGGTTCCCATGTCGGTGGTTGAGAACTATTATGTTGACCAGATGAAGCAGGACGTTGTCGGTCGCCTGATCAACGAAACGTACTACCAGGCGCTGGTGGATAACGATATTGCGGCAATTTCCGAACCTTCTATTGAAGACAGCAGCGACCTGGAAAAGGATAAGCCGTTTACTTATGAAGCGCATGTTGAAGTGAAGCCGGAAGTGTCGGCGAAGGACTACACCGGCATTGAGCTGCAAAAAGAAATCTTTGATTTTGACGAAAAGATCGTTGACGAACGTCTGAACGAAATGCTCAGCACGCGTGCGACCATGGAAGTGGCTGAACGCGATGATGCGCAAAAGGGTGATTTTGTGACCATCGACTTTGAAGGCTTCGTGGATGGTGAAGCGTTTGACGGCGGTGCCGCCGAGGGACATGAGCTGGAGCTCGGTTCCGGCAGCTTTATCCCCGGTTTTGAAGACCAGTTGATCGGCATGAAGCGTGGTGAGGAAAGTGAAATTTCCGTGACCTTCCCCGAAGATTATGGAAATAAAGACCTTGCCGGTAAAGAATCTACTTTCAAGATTGCCATGAAAGAGATTAAAGTAAAAGAAATGCCTGAGCTTGATGATGAGTTCGCAAAAGGTTATGGTGCTGAAAGTGCCGAAGATCTGCGTGAAAAGATCAGTGATGGCTATAAAAAACAGGAAACCTCCCGCATTGATGATGATCTCAAAGAACGTCTCATCACGGTTCTGGTTGAACGCAATGAGGTGGAAGTTCCTGACACCATGATCGAGCGTCAGCTTGACTTCATGCACAAGAATATTGCCAACCGTCTGCAGTCTCAAGGGATGACCCTGGAGATGATGGGCATGAACGAAGAGGCGTTTCGCGTCATGTATCGCGAAACCGCGGTTAAGCAAGTTCAAGGCAGCCTGCTGCTTGAGGCAATTGGTCGGCAGGAGAACATCTCCGTCGATGAGGATGAGATCGACAGCCGTCTTGAAGAGATCGCTGAGATGGCCAATGCCCCTCTCGATGAAGTGAAGAAGTATTATGCTTCCGACGAGGCGCGCAAAGGGCTGCTGGCTCAGATTGAAGAAGAAAAAGTGATTACCTATTTGCTGGGTCAATCAAAAATCGAGGAAGTGACCAAAGAAGCGTTGGCGGAGAAGCCTGCTGACGAAGAACAGGAGTAATCTATGAGTCTTGTCCCGATCGTTGTCGAGCAAACCGGACGGGGAGAACGTTCTTACGACATCTATTCGCGTCTGCTTAAGGATCGGATCATTTTTCTCGGTGGTGGGATTGATGACCAGATTTCCAATCTGGTTATCGCCCAATTGTTGTTTTTGGAGTCGGAAGATCCCGAGAAGGATATCCACCTGTATATCAACTCCCCTGGTGGTGTCGTTACCGCCGGTATGGCGATTTATGATACCATGCAGTATATCAAGGCGCCGGTTTCGACGATTTGTGTCGGACAGGCGGCCAGTATGGGAGCTGTTTTGCTGGCTGCGGGTGCGGAAGGGAAACGTTTTACCCTGCCGAATTCGCGGATTATGATCCATCAGCCGTTGGGCGGCTTTCAGGGACAGGCGAGTGACATCAGTATCCATGCTCAGGAAATACTTCGTCTGCGAGAAGATCTGAATCGCATTCTGGCACATCATTGTGGCCAGGATATTGAGACCATTGCCCGTGACACGGAGCGTGATTTCTTCATGGGTGCCGAAGATGCGCAAAAGTACGGCCTCATCGACAAGATTGTCACGCGGGCCGAGGTCGGATAAAAACGGAGGGACGTTATGGAGCACAATGATGATCATAGCGGAGATTTGACCTGCTCGTTCTGCGGCAAATCGCAGGATGATGTCAAAAAGCTCATTGCCGGACCGTCGGTTTATATCTGCGATGAGTGTATCGATCTGTGTCAGGAGATCATTGCCGAGGAACTCGGTGCCCAAGAGGTGACGGAAGCGGAAAAGCTGCCGGCGCCGGCCGAGATTCGGGCAACCCTCGATGATTATGTGGTCGGTCAGAACTGGGCAAAGAAAGTGTTGTCCGTGGCCGTTTATAATCATTATAAGCGGATCAGATACGCGGCTAAAAATGATGACGTCGAGATTCAGAAAAGCAATATTCTGCTTCTCGGTCCGACCGGCAGTGGTAAAACCCTGCTGGCGCAGACACTGGCACGGGTGCTTAATGTGCCCTTTGCCATGGCCGATGCCACCAATTTGACCGAAGCCGGTTATGTCGGCGAGGATGTCGAGAATATCGTCTTGAGCCTGGTTCAAGCGGCTGATTACGACATTGAAAAAGCTCAGCGCGGCATCATCTATATTGATGAGATTGATAAAATTGCCCGCAAAAGCGAATCCCCGTCCATTACCCGCGATGTTTCCGGTGAAGGGGTGCAACAGGCCCTGTTGAAAATTATTGAAGGGACCACGGCGAGTATCCCGCCGAAAGGGGGCCGCAAGCACCCTCAGCAGGAATTCATCAAGGTCGATACCTCCAATATCCTGTTTATCTGTGGTGGGGCATTTTCCGGTCTGGAAGATGTCATCTCCCAGCGTATCGGCAAAAAGAGCATCGGTTTTGGTGCCAACGTGCGTATGCCCAGTGAAGCGACGTTGGGCAAACTGCTCAAAGATATCGAGCCGGGTGATTTGCTCAAATATGGCTTGATTCCCGAATTTATCGGTCGCCTGCCGGTGATTGCCACGCTTGAAGAGCTGGATGAGGAAGCATTGGTCTTGATCCTTAAAGAACCGAAAAATGCCCTGGTTCGCCAGTATCAGAAGCTGCTTGACCTGGAAGATGTCGCGCTCAAGTTTACCGATGGCGCTCTGGTGGCTGTCGCCAAAGAAGCGGCACGGCGCAAAACAGGGGCGCGCGGTTTACGCTCCATCCTTGAAGAGGTCATGCTGGATATCATGTATGACATCCCATCGCAGGACCATGTGAAGGAAGTTGTCATCAGCGAAGATGTCGTGGTGAAAAAAACGGCCCCGCTGATTGTTTACGACTGTGCTGAATCGGCCTGATTTCATAACTTTTTGGAAAATTGATGACAGAAATTTCTGACACTCCTGAACGTTTTGAGGGAGCAGGGGCGATCCCCCTGCTCCCTTTGCGCGATATTGTAATTTTTCCTGAGATGGTCACCCCGCTCTTCGTTGGTCGCCCACGCTCCATTGCGGCTCTCGAAAAGGCCATGGACGGGCAACGGCTGATCTTTCTGGTAGCCCAGAATGACGCCGAGGTTGATGAACCGGCACGTGATGACCTGTTCTCCATCGGTACCGTGGCCAAAATCTCCCAGTTGCTCAAATTGCCCGATGGCACCATGAAGCTTCTGGTGGAAGGGATGGTGCGCGCAGAGCTGCTCGAGCTGGTCGAAGAAGAAACCTGCACTCTGGCGTGCTGTGAAGAGATTCAGGAGGGCAGTTGCGGGTCTTTGGAAACGCAAGCTCTGGTGCGCAGCGCCAAAGAGCTGTTTGACGCCTATGTGTCTTTCAGCAGCAAGGTTCCGGCAGAGGTGGTGACCGCCGTGGAAAATGTCACCAGTGCCGGCAATCTGGCCGACATTATTACCGCCCATCTCAACCTCCGCGTCGACGAGAAGCAGGAAGTTCTCGAACAGATTGACGTTTGTGACCGCCTTGAGTTGTTGCTGGAATTGATGGAGCGCGAAGTCGAGATTCTCAAGATTGAGAAGAAGATTCGCAAGCGGGTTAAAAACCAGATGGAGCGCACACAGAAAGAATATTATCTCAACGAGCAGATGCGCGCCATCCAGAAAGAGCTTGGCGACAAGGACGAGTTTAAGCAGGAGCTGATCGAGCTCGAAGAACAGATTGAAAAACGCAAAATGTCGCGCGAAGCGACTGAGAAGGCGACAGCAGAGCTGCGTAAGCTGAAAATGATGTCACCGATGTCCGCGGAAGCGACGGTGGTGCGCAACTACATTGACTGGGTGTTGTCGATGCCGTGGCAGAAAAGCACGCGCGACAGCACTGATTTGGAGCGTGCCAAGGCGATTCTTGACGAGGATCATTACGGTCTCGACAAAGTCAAAGAACGCATTCTTGAGCATCTGGCGGTACAGACGCTGGTGAAGAAGATCAAAGGGCCGATTCTGTGCCTGGTGGGTCCGCCTGGCGTGGGTAAAACCTCTCTGGGGCGATCTATCGCTCGTGCGATTAATCGCAAGTTTATCCGCATCTCCCTCGGTGGCGTGCGTGATGAAGCCGAGATTCGCGGTCATCGTCGTACGTACATTGGTGCCATGCCGGGCAAGGTGATTCAGAGCATGAAGAAAGCCGGTGTGCGTAATCCGGTGTTTTTGCTCGATGAGATCGACAAGATGTCCATGGATTTTCGCGGCGACCCCTCATCGGCTCTGCTGGAGGTGCTCGATCCCGAGCAGAATAAAACCTTTGGCGACCATTTTCTGGATATGGACTACGATCTGTCCCACGTGATGTTTATCACCACGGCAAATTCATTGCAGGGGATTCCGGCTCCGCTGTTGGATCGTATGGAAATTGTCCAGCTGGACGGCTATACCGAAGAGGAAAAACTGCAGATTGCCTGTGAGCACCTGATCAGCAAGCAGGTGAAAGATCATGGGCTCGAAGGACGTGGCGTCCGTTTCAGCGCCTCGGCACTTAAAGAGATTATTCGTCGTTATACCCGCGAGTCGGGTGTCCGCGATTTGGAGCGTCGTATTGCCGCCATTTGCCGTAAAATTGCGCGCCAACTGGTTAAAGACAGTGCAGGGAAAGAAAAAATTTCCATAGGCGTGCCTCAGGTCAATAAATTTTTAGGGGTGCCTGTTTACCGGTTTGGCCGCAAAGACCAGTCGTCACAAAGTGGCGTTGCTACCGGTCTGGCCTGGACGCAATCCGGTGGCGAAATCCTCATGATTGAAGTGCTTGAGTTGCCCGGACAGGGCAAGTTGACCATCACCGGAAAGCTTGGTGAAGTGATGCAGGAATCCGCTCAGGCGGCCATGGCCTACGTCCGTTCACGATGGCAGGAATTGGGCCTTGAAAAGGACTTCTATCGCCAAATAGATGTGCATATTCACGTACCTGAAGGTGCTATCCCTAAAGATGGCCCCTCGGCGGGTATTACCATGGCCACGGCAATTTCCTCGGCGTTGACCCGGCGTCCGGTTGATTGCAACCTGGGAATGACCGGAGAAATCAACCTGCGTGGCGAGGTGCTCGCTATCGGTGGCTTGAAAGAGAAACTTCTGGCTGCAAAACGGGCCGGATTGGAAATGGTATTGGTTCCACAAGAGAATGAAAAGGATCTCAAAGAGATTCCGGAGAGTTTGAAAAAGGGGTTGGAGATCTGCTGCGTCGGCCATATGGACCAGGTTTTGGCACGTGCGTTGCTAGAACAACCCTGCGATGGCCATGGGGAGAAAGCAGATAAATAATTATTCATTTTGCTGGCGAGAGGGCTGTTTTAGTCCTTGTGCTCTCAACCATTCTCTGTTATAACTGGCGCGTTTCAGCAACGCAAAACTCATTGAAAACTAGGAGGTTAGCCGTGACAAAAACTGAGCTCGTAACTGCAATTGCCGAAAAGTCTGAACTGAGCAAGTCCGATTCCGAAAAAGCCCTGAAAGCTTTTGTTGACACCGTAACCGAGGCTCTCAAGGGTGGTGATAAAATCGCTCTGGTTGGCTTTGGCACTTTCAGCGTAGGTGACCGTGCTGCCCGTGTTGGCAAAAATCCTCAAACCGGTGCTGAGATCAAAATTCCTGCTGCAAAAGTTCCTAAATTCAAAGCTGGAAAAGCTCTGAAAGACGCTGTAAATTAAGTCAAAAAAAAAGCGCTGGTCGGTGTAATAAGTTCTTTACATCGTTAGGTTAATCTGGTAGTTTTCAGCGCGTTGATCGAGTGGGGCTGTAGTAGAGTCGGTTACAACGCCGGCCTGTCACGCCGGAGGTCGCGGGTTCGAGTCCCGTCAGCCCCGCCATTCGATAATACAAAACACTATGGGCGAATAGCTCAGCTGGGAGAGCATCGGTCTTACACACCGAGGGTCACAGGTTCGAGCCCTGTTTCGCCCACCATAATCAGGGGCTGTAGTAGAGTCGGTTACAACGCCGGCCTGTCACGCCGGAGGTCGCGGGTTCGAGTCCCGTCAGCCCCGCCATTATAAAAAAAGAGGAGTGATGCAATCACTCCTCTTTTTTTGCCTATTTTATCCTTCTGTCTGTCATTATTGTGTGATCAGGGTCTGAAGATGATCGATGTAATCGGCAACGCTACCGTAGCGATAACCGGTGGCGCCGATCTGCTTCCCTTGAGAATTCAGCAGGATGACCGTCGGGAACCCGCGGACATTGTATTGACGCGCCAGCTCTTCATTCTGGGCCATCAGCTCTTTACTCTGACGAGTCCGTTTCGGGAAATCAACCTTCAGTAAGACCAGGTTTTTTTGGGCATAGTCGATAAATTCCTGCTTGCTGAGAATGTCTTTATCCAGCTTGATGCACCAATGGCACCAGTCAGAACCGCTGAAATTGATGAAAATGGTTTTGCTTTCTTTCTGGGCGACGGCTTTTGCCTGATCAATGTCTTCCAGCCAGGTGGCTTCCGTCGACCATGCCGACTGCGTAAAAATAAGCAGCAAGATGCTGCATATGGCGAGAAAAAGGCTGCGTTTCATAATGGCTCCTGGGGTTGGGGGTAGCGATTGTAGCTGACACGTGTCGAAAACGGTCGGCGTTCTTTCTGTTGCCATTGTTCTTGAGGACGGCCGACGGGCAGTAGAATCTGCACTTTTTTTTCTGCGGGGAGTTGAAGAAGGTTGGCGACCGTGTCAGCACGTCCTTCGACGCGTAGCCAACCATCGATCCAGACACTGGCATAACCCAGTGCGGTAATGGCCAATAGCATATTTTCCGTTGCGGCGGCGCAATCTTCGAGTTGGAAGTCGTACCCTTCGTAAATTTTGTCCGGCTGTTTGTCGATGACGCAGGCAATCATTGCCGGAGCTTGTTGCATGGCTTTGTTTGCCGGATGCAATCCCTGGAGAACGCGAAGGATCTCTTTATCATCGATGATGACAAACCGGGTTGTTTGAGCATTTTTTCCAGAGGGGGCACGAATACCTGCGCCGACAATACGTTCCAGATCCTCACGCGGGACCGGGGTGGATTCCATGGGGCCACGATAGCTGTGGCGTAGACAAATGGCATCAAAAAGCTCCATTGTCAGTTCCTTTCTGTTTGGTTAATGATGTTCAAAGTGTAGCACAGTTCCAAATTGCGAACAAAAGTAGCATCATACTGTAACAGGCTGTCACGTGAGGAGGAAAAGGTGGAAGAGAAAAGAGAGTGTGAAAAAGGGCCACAACAAAACGGATGTTCGTTGTAGCCCTTTGGGGAAAACTGTTAGCTGTTCTTGTTGCCACCACAGCCTTCAATGGTGAACAGGCATTGCACAATTTGTCGGGCCTGTTCGGAAACAACATGGTAATAAACCTCAACGCCATCACGTTGCCCTTCAATGATCCCTTTGTTTTTCAACAGGGCCAGATGTTGGGACACCGTTGCCTGCGGCAATTGCAGGCATTCCCAGATCTTTTTGACATTGCAGGCCTGGGAGATCAGCCCGGCGATAATTTTCAGACGAATCGGATGGCCGAGAACCTTGAGGATTTCAGCTTCCCGATCGTAATTCTGGTCTTTGTCAAAAACAACAGGTTCCATATTTCAATCCTTCCAGCTGTTCCACAGAGAATGCCACCAGATGGTGACGCTAAAATTGAATATATGAATATAGATGGAAAACTGTTTTTTCGTCAAGACTAAAAAATCTATTTCTCTTGCCTTTTCAGGAGGTTGTGCGTATCGTTTTCAGCGTTGTCAAGGCAGGTTGCTCTGTATCTCTTCATCGGGTTTTTTCTGAGGTTTCTTCATGACTTTTACAATTGTTTTGTTCTTTGTCGGATTGGTTTTACTCTATTACGGTGCGGATTTTCTCGTCGACGGCAGTTCTCGTCTGGCACTGTCATTTGGAGTGCGTCCGTTGATCATCGGCATGACGATTGTGTCCTTTGCCACCAGCATGCCGGAGATGATGGTGTCGCTTCTGGCCATTGGCAAAGGTTCTTCTGATATCGCTGTTGGTAATATTGTTGGTTCCAATATTGCCAATATCGGTTTAATTCTTGGCGCTTCGGCTCTGCTGATGCCGCTGACGGTTCCGCGTGGCTTGTTGTGGCGTGAGTTGCCGATTATGATTGCTGCGACAGCGCTGCTGTATGGACTGAGCGTGGACGGGACGTTAAACCGCACCGATGGTGTGATTCTTTTGGTCTTATTGGGGCTGTTTATCGGTTACTGTCTGCGTTTTGCCCGCCAGGCGGGGCTGAATCCCGAAGCGCCGGAGTCATTGGTTGAGCCGGAAGTCGGTCATCGTGGGCGCGACGTGTTTTATGTTGTCGGCGGGATTATCGGTCTCGGAGTCGGCGCCAACTGGATGGTCAGTTCGGCCGTCATCATCGCACGCGCCATCGGTTTGTCCGAGCTGTTTATCGGCATGACCATTGTTGCTCTCGGAACGAGTCTGCCGGAATTGGCGGCATCGATGATGAGTGCGGCCAAAGGCGAGATGGAGATCAGTATCGGCAATGTGATCGGCAGTAATATTTTCAATATTCTCTTTGTGTTGGGCGTTTGTCCTGTTTTCCAGCCGATTGCTGTCGAACCGTCGATCCTGCGTCTTGAATTGCCGGTGGTGATGGTGTTCAGTGTGGCTCTGGTGCCGTTGTGCTGGCATCGTCATGTGATTGGTCGATGGAAAGGTGCCGTTTTACTGATTGCTTATGTTCTGTTTATCATCGCAATGACGTTGCGATGATTTTTCAGCGCGCTCTCTTTGTTGTCTTCGCCTGGATTATTGCCTGTTCTCAAGCCTTCGCCGGTAATGGTGCCAACGCGGTAGAGCGCTATCGCTGTTCTCACATTCTATTTGGAATCCTTGGTGAGCTGACGCTGGAAACGCGCTTTCTGGACTCTCAGCGGGTCCAGATTGAGTTGGCGGGTGATGCGCTGGGAATGATGGCCGTCCTTGATGGGAATCGCCAACAGCATTATCTCTCCATTCTTCATCAGGACAATCAGGGCCGCTTTGCCACGCTGGCGCACCGCCGGTCGACGCAGATTAATTCGCGTGGTCGGCGGATTCAATATGGCTGGTTGATGACGTTTGATGATGGTGGCCACGTCAATGCGCACCGCGTATGGGGTGGCGAGGTCGTCGAAACCCGTTTGTGTCAGATTCCAGCGGACTGCTACGGCGATTTTCTCAGTGTTCTTTATGTTTTTCAACACCATGACGAGCCCTTGCAGGTGTCGCATGTTTACCGCTACCCTTTTTTTGCGTTACAAGGGGTGGGACGTCTCGAGGTCCGAGTGGAAGACGTCGAGGCACAAGAGCCTGGAGCATCTCATGGTGCTCTATGGCGATGCCGGATCACCTCTGCTTCCGGATGTTTGCCGGGCAACTGCACCTCGTTAACGGTCTGGTGCGATGAGCAAAGACGTGTGATCAAGGCCGAGGTCCCATTTTTGTGGGGACTTGGCACGGTGGTTATCCAGAAAATAAGTGAGTCATCATGATCAAGCCTGATTATGGCCAACCGGCCATGTTGAAATTTCTGATTTTGCTGACCATTGCTTCCGGCATGGGTCTGCAAACCTGGATGATTCTGTTTAACAATTTTGCCGTCGATGTCGCCGGACTCAACGGTCAGCAGGTTGGGGTGATCGGCTCGGTGCGGGAAATTCCCGGTTTACTGGCCTTGCTGGTCGTTTACGTGCTGTTGCTGATCAGTGAACATCGCCTGGCGGCACTGTCTGTCGTAGTGATTGGTCTGGGCAGCGTTGTTACCGGTTTTTTACCCAGCTATAGCGGTCTGATTTTTTCCACGTTGGTGATCAGTTTTGGTTTTCATTACTATGAGACCACCAACCAGTCGTTGACTCTGCAATATTTCGATATCCACACCTCACCGTTGATTTTCGGCCGGTTGAAAAGCCTGACTTCCGCGGTCAATATCGCCATGGGAGTGACGGTTTTTGTTCTCGGCCTGTTTCTTGAGTATCAGACGATTTTTATTCTGATCGGGGTGGTTGTCGCCTGCGTAGGTCTGTGGGGGCTGGGGCAGAATCCATCCAGTGCCGATGTGGTGCCGCAGCGCCAGAGAATGGTTCTGCGGCGTAAATATTTTTTGTTCTACTTTTTGACCTGTATGGCCGGAGCGCGGCGGCAGATCTTTATTGCCTTTTCGGTTTTTTTGCTGGTCAAGGAGTTTCATTGCAGTGTGACACAGGTTGCCGCGCTGTTTGTCGTGAATAACCTGATCAATTATTTTGTCAGCCCGATGATCGGTCGAGCCATCGTCCGTTTTGGCGAGAGAAAAGTGTTGTCGTTGGAATATGGCAGCCTGATTGCGGTGTTTCTTGGTTATGCCTGGGCGGATTCCTTGTGGGTGGTGATGGGACTTTATGTCATCGACCATATTCTGTTTTCCTTTGCCATGGCCATACGCACCTATTTTCAGAAAGTGGCGGACCCGCGTGATGTGGCACCGAGTATGGCGGTGGGATTCACCATCAACCATATCGCCGCGGTGGTGATGCCGGTGATCGGCGGCGCCCTGTGGATGATCGATTATTCCATCCCGTTTATTGCCGGCTCGGTCATGAGCGGTATTTCGCTGGTGGCGGTACAGTGGATACGTACTGATGTTTCAGGCAAAAAAAATCCCGCTTAAAAAAGCGGGATTTTTTTGTGTTGCAGGGTGGGGGGAGAGTCTTCTTACAGTTTGTCGGCGTGCTCGCTCAGGTATTCGGCAACACCTTGCGGGGAAGCTTTCATACCGGCGTCGCCCTTGTTCCAGCCTGCCGGGCAGACTTCACCATATTGTTCAAAGAACTGCAGAGCGTCGATCATGCGGACCATCTCGTCAATGTTGCGGCCCAGAGGCAGGTTGTTGACCACCTGGTGCTGAACCATGCCGTTCTGATCAATGATGAAGGACGCGCGCATGGCGACACCGGCTTGAGGATGCTCAATGCCGTACGCCTGGCAGATCTCGTGCTTGACATCAGCGACCATGGGGAACTCAACCGGGCCGATACCGCCATCTTCAACGGCAGTGTTGCGCCAGGCCAGATGGGTGAACTGGGAGTCAATGGAGATGCCGACGATTTCAACGCCACGCTCTTTCAGTTGGCTTACCCGATGATTATGAGCAATGATTTCCGACGGGCAGACAAAGGTGAAGTCCATCGGCCAGAAAAACAGAACCACATATTTTCCCTTGAGGTCGCTCAGTTTGAATTCGGGATTGATCGTGCCGTCAGCCATCACTGCAGGGGCGGTAAATTCGGGGGCTTGTTGGGCAACCAGTACACTCATGTTCATTCTCCTTGTTTGATTATTGTCAGTGATCACGTTAGTGCTTCGTTTTATTGTCGATATGTTTGTTGTTTTACCAAAGATAACTAAAAGGGTCAACAATTAAATTGAAAAAAGTTTTCAATTGGGAAAAACGTTATCGTGACTATCAGGAAAAGGTGTCGACCACGGTGTTGCGGCCGCTTTGTTTGGCTAGATAGAGGGCACTGTCCGCTTTGCGCAACAGGCTTTCAACATCAATGTCTTTTTCATCAAATCCGGCAACACCGATGCTGATGGTGACATTGAATGTGATGTCTTTAAACAGGAAGGGGCTGTCACAGATTTGTCGGCGAAGCAATTGCGCGACTTTGATGGCTTTATCCGGGGCTGTTTCCGTCAGCAGGCAGCAGAATTCGTCGCCACCGTAACGGATGAGAAAATCCGTTTGGCGTATTTTGGCGGAAATACGCTGGGTCATCTCTTTTAAGGCAAAATCACCGCATTGATGGCCGTAGCTGTCATTGACGTTTTTAAACAGGTCGACATCGATCATCAGCAGACTGAGGTCATGCTTGAAGCGTTGACAACGCACCACTTCTTTTTCCAGTTGTGATTCCATGAAATTGCGATTGTAAACGCCGGTGAGCGGATCGGTCTGATTCATGCGCACCAGTTTTTTCTGGTAGGAGACAACCTCACTGACGTCCTGGACGGAGAGGTAGAGGAATTCGATCTGACCCTCAGCGTTGCGCAATGGTCCCATGGAACAGCTTTGCTGCATATAGTTAAACTCTTCGGCCAGGGAGCCCGCGGGAGGCATGGGGAACAGGTATTTGTGCAGTTTTTGCGAAAAAAAACAGAAGTGGCCGAACGCCAAAACGGAACGGCAGTTTCTCTGGAAGTGGGGGCGGTCAAGTTCGGGAAAAAGTTCAAACAGGTTTTTGCCGACGATCTCTTCCTTGTCAATCTGGCTGTGCAGGGCCATCCAGCGGTTCCAGTGGCGGACCGTCATCTCTTTGTCAAGAACAACCAGACCGGTATTGATGGTTTCAAAAATTTGCGAAAAAATCACCCGAACGACTCCAAAAAGGCCAATAAGGCTTTCTTCAACCAGTCAATGGATTGCTGGTTGGTGATGAGAAACAGATACCCTTCAACATTCTGTTGTTCAAAGCGGAACACGGTACGGATGGAAATAACGAAACTTTCCGCGGCAACCGGCGATTGGGTACAATCGTCCAGGCACAGATCTTTGGCCATTAATCGGGGAGGATCGTAGGTCACCACATCGTCGAGGAGTTCGGCGATTTTGCCGATACAGGCGCCAATGAGAATATTGCCCACTTCAATCAGGGTTTCCTGCTCCAGAGTGTCCATGTCGACATCGTTATTGTCTTGGATGTCGTCCTGGTCCTGATTGAACAGGGTCAGCAGGTCTTTTTCCGCACCCGTGGGGAAAATAAGCAGAGCTTGTCCGGCAAATTTGCCGAGAAAGCTTTGTTCAATAATATTCACCGTACCGTTGGATTGCAGTTCACCGCACAGGTAGTCAGGCAGTTCGTTTCCCTTGAGAACCTGAATGTCCGGCACGCTGAGGATAACAAAAATATCAATCACTTCGGCCAGCTCTGCTGAGGCTTGGCCAAAGGCGATATTCATCACCTCCTGAAGAATATCTTTTTCATCCTGCGCAAAAATGTCTTCGAGATTTTCCGAACTCATGCGGAGTCTCCTTTACGATGGCAGGGCGGATGCGGCAAGGTCCAGCGCTTCTTTCAGGGCGGCCTTGGAGGGTGGCTTCTTGATCGTATGGAGCGCACCGAGGGTGGCAACCCGGCTGAGAACTTTTTCCTGAATGTCCGCTGTGGCGACAATGACCACGGCTTGGGGATCTTTTTTCTTGATTTCAGCCAGTGCCTGAAAGCCGTCCATCACCGGCATGGTGAGATCCATAAACGTCACATCCGGTTTTTGAGCTTCGTATTGGGCGACTCCCTCCTGACCATTGGACGCCTCATAAATAGTCAGTCCATGATCCGCGGGAAGGCATTTTTTCATGATCATGCGGGCAACAGGGGAGTCATCGACGATCAGAATGGATTTAAGCATGATTCGGTATCCGTGTTATTTCAGGTCTAAGGGAGCGGATGCAAGGTCGTTTACTCTGTTGCATTCAAAACAAGAAACGACCCTGTTTTAATCTGGCTAAACTATATCATGTGACAGGAGCCATTGACGAGTCTTTTTATGGCGGAATTGAATGTTCAATCCATATTCGAAGCGGACACTTTTTGCCGTGAAATTACACGGCAATGGCCATCATATCGTCAGAAATAATAACTCAAAAACAGTGAGCTCAGATCGCCCTGATCACCGAATTCACTTGCCGGTTGCAACGCTGTCCCGTGATGACCATCAAGCCAGGCATAATGGAGGTCCAGGCTCAGGTTATCGGACAAAGAGATGCTCAGCCCCGGGCGGATCATCGCTGAGTGATCACCCAGGTTGATCAGGCTAAACAGTTCAACGGTCAGCAGGGGATGAAGTTCTGCGCTCAACGATGAAATCAGATAATGACGGCCGGTGAGATAGGCCCGCTGTTCCTGATAAAACGCACTGGCGAGAATCGTCTTGGCTTCGTGAGGGTGATCACTGCCGCAGCCGTTAAACAGATAGTCCATGGTCAGGTAGACGTCGGCAAACAGACGTGCATCGCATTCAACGGCGGCAATGGTAAATTCATCGTGGGGATCGTTACCGTCCTGTTGCGGCTTACGGCCATAGGTGGTGGCTTCACATTTAATGCCGATGCCGGCCCACTGGCTGGCGATCCCGGCCCCGAGCATCGGTCTCCCAGCCAGTTCGCCGCCGAGCAGCAGCAGATCGCCCCAGTCAAAGAGTGTTTCCAGCGCCAGCAGGAGGCTGTTGTCGCCGCTGTCCTGTCCCCAGATCTGAATGGCCTGAAGCTGGCTGGAGGCGGTAAGATTGATATTCCAGCGCAGCGCATCAATCCCGGGACGGACATCGGTGATCAACGCGTCCGGGGCAAACGGCGCAATGATGTCAAGCGGTGAGTAGAGCGCAATGCGACCAAAGCCGATGGCCTGACGGCCCAAGGTGATTTGATGGCGGCCGATGTTCGCGTGAAGCGCCAGGCGATCAATTTCTGCCTGGGTGGTCCAATGCCGTTCGTCACCGGTGACGTGGGTGAGGTCCATCCGCTGGTTGGATTGGACATCCGCCCAGGTGGTTGGATGTTGACGATACCAACCGGTTGCCGTGGCGCCCCATTGCCAGGATAAAGAGGATGTCAGCGGCTGATTATCGTGCAGGCGGAGTTCTACGGCGCCGATCCATTGACTGGGCTGAACAGGCGAGCTGTCCTGATAGGTGGTCAGCAGGCGACTGTGGCCCTGAACCGCCGCGGCAAATTGCGCCGGAAAGAGGATGAAAAAAAAGCTGAGAACAATGAGAACACGCATCATTTTTCTCGCCGGGTATCACCGTGTAGTTGCCCATCGTGAAGTTCGATCACCCGGTCGGCCATATTGATCACCAAGGGATCATGGGAGCTGAAGACAAAAGTGGTGCCCTGTTCGCGGTTGAGCTGATGCATCATCTCCAGCAGATGCTCACTGGTGGCTGAATCGAGGTTGGCCGTCGGTTCGTCAGCGAGAATCACGGCAGGAGAACTGGCCATGGCGCGGGCCACCGCCACCCGTTGCTGTTGGCCACCGGACAGGTCGGCCGGTTTGCGCTTTTCCAATCCTTCAAGTCCCAGAGTGGCGAACAGTTCGCGAACACGTTGGCGGCGTTGTTCCACCGGCACTTTGAGCAGCATCAGGGCAAAGGCGGCGTTTTCTTCGGCGGTGAGTACCGGGATCAGGTTGTAGGCTTGGAAAATGAAGCCGATGTTGTGCAGACGGAAGTCGGCCAGTTCGCGCACCGTGCGGGTGCTGGTCTCCTCGCCGTCAAGGCGAATGGTGCCCGAAGTGGGCTCATCAAGGCAGCCGATCAGATTGAGCAGGGTGGTCTTGCCGCTGCCGGACGGACCGGCCAGTACGCAGAACTCTCCTGCTTCGATGGTCAGATCGACATGGTCGACGGCTTTGATCTGTTGCTCGCCGCTCTGGTAGGTTTTGCACAGTTGGCTCAGTTCGATCAGGGCCATGGTATTTCTCCCGTCCGCTGTTATTTATGGTTTTCCAAAGTTGTCGCAATATTACTAATTTTATTGTCCGTGGGGTGGGCGAAGCCCGGCGATATTGACTTTGGCCTTGATCTTAATCATCTGTAGTCCTGGCCTTGGGGCCGCTTGCATCGGCGAACTTCATCCTTTTACATTGTTGGTGCCCACATGACGCGGGCTTCCGCGCCCGCACGTCGGGTCACTTTTGCGTCGTCAAAAGTGACGCAAAAACGACTCCCGGGCTTCGCGCCCTTCGGGTCCCCTCACTTCAGTTGCTTACCCCGCGATGTCGGCAAAAACTCGCTGGCGCTCAAACAGTTTGCCGACGACCATCGCGGTGACGCTCATTGCGTTCAGCGCTGCAGTACGGGAGGGCTTGGGTGCTATGTGAGTGGATAGCGCTGCCAGCACGGGCCAAGCGTCAGCGAGGCCCCGCCCATGCATTTTTTGCATGAGTGATTGTGCTTGGCTTTGTTAGGCATCGTCATTAGCCTCTAAGCGTACAATCTCTGAGCATCTTTCTGCCAATGACCAAGCTACAGCGCTAGCCCATATTTCGAAAGTGTGTCGATAACCGGCATTCTGTAGCATGTCGGTAAAGTAGTCTTTGCATTTGGGTGATTCGGTTATTCCAACTGCCGAAAATATTTCATCACGTGATTCCCTCCAGATTAATTCCACAAACTCAGAATTCAATTTCAACAGATTTCTTGTTCTATCTTTTACAGATTGGGTGTCAAAGCTTATTTCATTCGATAAATGAGCAAAATCGTTTCTTAATTTTCTTAGTATATGAAGACTTTTTCTCAGCTTTGCACCAATGCAGCCAGTGCGATATGCCAATTCTATTTTTGATGACATTGTGCCAATTGGCGCATTTCCTCCATCAAACAGTAAGTCACTATCTTCGCAACAAAGTAAAAATCTATTTTTTAGCAACTCTTCCAGCTGACCTTCGATCTCGGCTGCAGCGATTATCACGCTACCTCTCACACTTTCTTTTTTCAGGGCGCGCCAGACCTCTAAAAAATTTTTATCTATAAAAGAATTTTGCGTCATTTTTTTGCCTAATCTATTACTTAATGGAGTTGCTTCTGCACAGCAACCTCCTTAATGATGCCGAATCGCATCCACGACTGCCAGCCGCGTGGCTTTCCACGCCGGATACAGTGCCGCAATCAGGCATAACAGGATAATATACAGGGTGGTTTGCGTCATCCATAAAGGGTCCCAGGCTGCACGCATGATCGGATCGAACACCACGCCGCCGAACTCCATATTTTCCGACATGAAGTCGCGCAAGTCGATGCCGGCGACAACCAGGTACCAGGTCAACAGGCTGCCGCAACAGCTGCCGATGATCGCGGACAGGATGCCGAGCAAAGAGGCTTCGCAGGCCACCAGTTGCACCAGTCGACCACGCCCTGCACCCACCGCCAGCATGATGCCGAACTCGTGAATCCGTTCCATCACCGACATCAGCAGGGTGTTGACGATGCCGATGGTGACGATCACCATCATGATCACCAGAATGACATTCTGGCTGGCGTAGTCGAGGCGGATGGCGTCGGCCAGGTTGGGCATGGCCACCTGCCAGGACACGACTTCCAGTTGCGGCTGGTCGCGAAGCTGGGCAGCCAATGTAGCTACCGTGGCGTCGATGGTATCGTCATGCTCGACAAGCAGGGCCAGTTCGTGGATATGGCCGGGCCGCCCGAGCAGTTTCTGCGCCATGGCCAGATTGATCATGATCAGGCTGCTGTCCACCTCATTGACCCCGGTGCGTAGCACGCCGCGAATGCGCAACAGTTCACTGACCATTTCGCCTTCGGCGTTCTGCAGTGTCACCACCAGTTTCTGTCCCGGACGCAGCTTCAGTTCGCGACACAGTTTTTCTCCGACCAGAGCGTCGCGCCGTTCGTCCGGGCGCAGGTACTCGTCCGCAGGTAATTTCTTGAGATACGGGTTAAACGTGCTCTCCGTGGCCATGTCGATGCCGGTCAAAGCCACGGCGCGGCTGTCATAGCTCGACTGGGCCAGGGCATTCAGGTAAATGCGCGGTGCGCTTTGCACGGACGGGACGCTGGCGTGGACCCGCTGCTCCACCGGTTGACGGGCAAAGCTGAGCGATTCGCTACGGTCCTGGCGGTAGTCGGTGTGGTAGACGGTCAGATGACCGGAACCGGAGCGCACGCCGCTGTAGATCATCTGCTGATAGCTGCCAATGGCCATATTGTGCATCGCCTGAGTCAGCATCAGGGTCAGGCTGACCGCCGCCAGGGTGATCAGGGTGCGGCGGCGGTTATGCCACAGATTGCGCCAGGCAAACAACAGAGCGTCCATCTACAACCTCCTCAACACATCAACAGGTTGCAGACGTGAGGCGCGTCGCGCCGGCAGGTAGCTGGCCGCGATACTGACCAGCAGCAGGCACAACGACGGGATCAGATAGTTATTCCAGTCATGCACCGCGTGCAGCCGTGGCGGGATGGTGCCACCGGCATAGGTGACGGCGCTGAGCTGATTGCTGAGGTCGATGCCGTAGTGGCTCATCCACCAAGTCAACGCGCCACCCAACAACAAGGCACCGACCAGCGCCAATGCACCAAGCAGTAAGCTTTCGAGCACCACCAGCCAGCGCAAGCGGAGCGGCGGCATGCCCAGCGCCAGCAACACGCCAAACTCGGTGGCGCGCTCCAGCACCGCCATGTAAAAGGTGTTGAGCACGCCGAGGGCGGCGGCGCTGTAGAGGATGGCGACGAAGATCAGGCGGCTGATGTCGTAGGAGGCGATCACCTCCTGCATTTGCGGCAAGCGCTTGCCCCAGTCGAGCACGTCCACCGTGTCACCCAACTGCTGCTGGAGGGTGGCGGCCAGGGTGGCTGCGCGCAACGGTTGCTGACAGCGCAACACGATCTCATGCACTTTACCCGGCAATGCCATGGTGTTTTGCAGCCAGTGCAGGTCCACCAGGGCCAGGCGGGTGTTAAGCAGCTGATCACCGCTGTCGAAAATGCCGCTGACCGTGAGCAGGGCATTGGCAATGGAGCCGTCCGCGGCCTGGGAAACCAGCACCAGTTCATCGCCGACCGTGACGTCGAGCCGCCGCGCCAAGGCGCTGCCGATGATGCCTTGTCCAGCTGCGTCACCCGTCGGGAAGGTTCCGGCAATGAGTTTTTGATTCAACGTGGTGACCTGTGGTTCCTGGGCAAAATCGACGCCGAGCAGTTCGGCGGGCCGACTCTGGTCTTGGCCGCTGAGCAGACCGAAGGCGCGCAGCCGCTCAGACAGGCCGGTGACGCCGCTAGTGTGTTGCAGTTGGTCGAGCAGGGCGGGCGTGGGAGTGAAATTGAGATACAGATCGTGTTCCTGCTGGTAATCGGGACGGCTGATGGTGATGTGCCCGGTGTAGTTGTCCGTGGCCGACGACAGCATGTCATCGAACATGCCGGAGAAAATCCCCAGCGACAAAATCAGCATGGCTGCCGAAATCACCAGTGAACTCAGGGTCAGCAAGGTGCGGCGCCGGTTGCGGCCGAGGTTGAGAAACGCCAGTTTGATCAGCATGGCTAGCGCTTTTTCAGATTGCGCAGAGAGAAGTAATCGGGCGTCAGGCCGATATCGAAGGCAATCTGGTCGTAATTGAGTTCGGTGTACTCGCCGGGCTTGTCCACCGGCTCGACACGCATGCGCATGGGGATGATGCGCTCACCGATCTGCTCAATGCGGTCAAAGTAGAGATGGCGCACCAGCTTCAGGTCTTCATCAAAATAGTCGATTTGCGCCGGGGTCATGGTCGGCCGGTCAATGGTGTAAACCAGCTTGCCCCACACGGTGACGGTATCGGGTTTGGGCAGGCAGTCGATGACAATCTCTGTCTCATCGGCACGCACCAAAGAGAAGTCATACTCCTTGTCCACCTGACTCGATTTGACCAGATCGTCATTGGTGATGTGGCTGCCCATCCACGAGCCGCCCATCATTGACGATGGAATCTTGATGGTGCGGTCCACCTTGGGCAGGTAATTCCATACCTCGCGATCAATCTTAAGCGTGGCGACGCCGCGCTCCTTGGCCGGCGCTTCAATGCGGGTGAGAAACCGCTCGCGCTGCCACGACCACATCTCCATGGTCAGGGTGCGTTGCCAGTGCTCGGTGGCAATCGTCATGGTCATGCGACCATGAGCCGAGTTGCCGTTGTACTGGGTTTCCACCTGGCGCACCAGATTTTGCAGGTCTGCGGCGGTGAACTCCGCAGGTGCGGAATCCGTCGCACAGACCGCGAGTGTCGGCACCAGCAGCCAGAGCAGCAGGATCAGGTGAATTGTTTTATTCTTGACGCGTCTCATGAATCCAAGTATACCGTGCTGCCGATT
Organism: uncultured Desulfuromonas sp.; assembly: GCF_963676955.1. Classification (NCBI taxonomy): domain Bacteria; kingdom Pseudomonadati; phylum Thermodesulfobacteriota; class Desulfuromonadia; order Desulfuromonadales; family Desulfuromonadaceae; genus Desulfuromonas; species uncultured Desulfuromonas sp. Next base: position 2,227,442 of record NZ_OY781461.1, read on the forward strand.
CACGTCCAAAAATAAATCATTTTTCGTGCTGTTCCCTTGACCCACAAATCACGGCGACCTACATTGGGCGTAACCGTGAACGACCAACCGACAGGATCTGCTATGGAAGACCAAACCCCTCAATCGCTTGCTACCGTGCCCGCTTCAGACCCGTACCTGCAACAGGTGCAGGCCAGCCGTGGCCGGCAAAAATATCAGATGATTCTCAACGCCGCCAACAGCGCCGCCCTGGTGCGCAGCTTGCCCGCTCAGGAGATCTTCCTGCTTGTTAAGGAACTCGGTGCCCTCGATGCCGTTGATCTGATCGGTCTGGCCAGTCCGGAGCAGGTGACACTGTGTGTCGATATGGATTGCTGGGATGGTGATCAGCTCGATGCGGAAAACGCACTGGTGTGGCTGCATCTGCTGTTGATTCAGGACGAAGAGGAATTTCTGCGCCTGATCGATGACTTTGATTTTGAGCTGTTGGTGATGATGGTCAAAAAGCAGCTGACCGTGGTCAGCGGCCTGGAATCACTGACCGACGATGACGAAGACCTGCTGGCCAACCGCAAGCGCTTTGACCAGGTGTATGAATGCGACTATCGCAACAGTGATGTCGCCAAGCTGATGGAAGCGTTTCAGGATGTGCTGTTTCGCGAGCGTCAGGAACTGTATCTGCGCCTGATGGAAGCCGTCCGCCACGAGTTCGACAGCGCCCTGCAGGAAGATGTCTTTCACCTGCGCACCGGCCGCCTTGGTGACCTCGGCTTTGTCGAGCGCTTTGAGGCACGTTCTCTCTATGACGTGATCGATCCGCAACGCTTTGATCCGCAGCAGCATGTCAAGCCGCAGGGCATTTATACGGCGCAAAGCACCGGTGGCGTAGCTCCCGGATTCCTGGTAACCACGGTGCAGCCGCATGACCTGCTCGCCGATGTCATGTCTGGAGGCCTGAGTGAAGACCTCGCCCATGAACTGACCTTCCTGCTCAATCGCGCCATGAGTGCCGATGGCGTCGATTATGGCGAACCGAATGACGTCCGTCAAACCATGGAGGATGTCTATCACTACCTCAATCTGGCACTGGGCTTTCTGGCCGGTACCGATGCCGAAAAAGCCACCGAGCTGTTCCACAGTGTTTATCTGCAGCATCTGTTTCAACTCGGCTACAGCCTGACCGCCTCCCTGCGCCAGCGGGCGCGCGCCATTTCGCAAAGTGTGTTGGGGCCGTATCTCGATGGCCCGGATGCGGCGGTGATCACGGCGCTGTGCCAGGATAAACCACGCTTCTTCAACGGCCTGATGGATGAATCTCGCGCCGACCAGCGCCCCTTTGCCACCATGGTCGAGGTGACTCTGGTCGATGAGGAACTGCAGTGCATCGACATGTTGCAAGCCGTGTTTGGCGAACAGGGGCTGTTGCCACTCGGCGCACCGGAAGATCTTGATCTTGAAGGCTGCGTGCCCGATCTGGGCAGTGAGCTGACCCTGTCGGAAATCTTCCTCACCGCGCTGGCCCAGCGCATCATGGGCCGCGATTTTGCCTTCCGACCGTTGCCGATTCAGGAACTCAGTCAGTTGCACGCCACGTTAACACGCAACGACGAGGCCATGACCGCCTTGCGCGATGAAACAAGCCGCTGGCTTGAATCCCTGGCACCGGGCACCACACCGTTTGTCCACTACTGCTTGGCCATCTGGGAAAATGAGCTGTGTGAGCTGGAAGCGGATGATCTGGTGCCGGAATATGTTGGTGGGCTGGTGTTGCGCGTAGGGTAGCGCAACACGACTTCTGCGGTACTGACGGCGGAAACTGCGTTGTGAAAACCCTGACCTGTACGGTGTCGCATTCCTTTTATAGGCCACGTCAGCTTGTGCAGTCTCAGCTGCTCTTTCAGAAATCCAGAGGGCTACGAGGCTCTTTCCTGGTCGAACTCTTTGCCGTTTGTACATAGATCATTGTTATGTAGCAAAAAGGATAACGTCTTGAATTTGAATAACAAATTAATCGATAGCTTACTAGACCATAGCTTTACTTTAGATTTTATCAGTCTGACTTTGACCCAATTAGCTGTCGAAGAACCGGTAATCTACTCAGGGCCTGGAACGATTTATCTAGATTCCACCGGTGTTCTTCATTTGAAAATGTACCATTCATTTATCGATGTAAAAAAAGAGTTGTTTCTAAGAGGAGGAAAAACTTCACCGGGGAAAATATTAGGTGATCAACATTATTTTAACCTAGAAGGTGTTGACATGAGAGGTGATACGTGGGTTTCAAAAAGAATCCAAGTGTCAGCGGAGTTTTCTTGGCCTGCGGCAGGTAAAGTCATTGAAACAAGCCTGAGAGAAATCGTTAATCAAACCGATAGGTCAAAAGAGGCCCCACGGGAGAAAAGCTCTATCTTCATGTCTGTGTTTGGCGACTTTGACCTTCCGTGTAATGAAATTGAGGAAGGCCCAAACGGCTCAAGAAGCTTAAATACCACAAGTCTTACTATTCAAGGAAGTGTTCTCAGTTTAAGGGTTAAGGATGGTAAGTTAACTATTAACCTAAAGGGCCCATCAGAAAATTTTTCCAGTAATTCAGACAGAATATTACTTGAGGTCCTGTCTGTTATTTTTGGGAAGTTTGTTCATCCTCATTGCATCGCAAAAACTCATGGCGACATCGATGAAATTACAATTCGTTCGGTTTCTAACAAGTTCTCCAATGCAAAAATCACAGAACCTATAAGGCATTCATATCCCAGCGAAACAGAACCCTTTAGAGAGCTTATCGAGCAATACATTAAAACATTCGAAGAACCAAATTCAGATATGTTTGGCTATTGGCACAAGATTAACCGAGCTTGGCAGGCTGGAATAGAGAATGCTGCTTTAGCCATTACCGTAGCTATAGAAGGCGTGACAAAGAACTACTTTAAAGAGAAAGGTTTTCCTGACTCTGAATTTATTGATCAAGCCGATGACGCAAAAGAGAAATTAAAAGAACTAGATCTAGGGGACAGGATCAGGGGAAGGTTGTACGGAAGCATAGGTCAAGCAAAATCAAGCACCCCGAAAAGTGCGCTTTATTATTTAGCCGATCATGGTTTTTTCCCAAAGGGACTAGTTGAAGACTGGACGGTGCTTAGAAATATGGCTGCCCATTCAGACAATTTTGATGACGAAGAGATTCAGGAATATATTGACAAGACTTTTAACTGCCTAAACCTTTTCTACCGCCTCATGTTTTTGGTGTCAGGCTATAAAAATAAGTTTATCGATTTCACAACAGATGAATGGCCAGAAGTCGTTTTCGAAAAAAATCTAGAGAAAAAAGTGGATTCAGAAAATAATACTAATTAATAACGCTGCATAACCATCAAATTAATCGAGGGAAAATACGTTTGTAATAAATTGAAAAACAGAATCTAAAATTGCGGTGGTATTAGAGCTTTTCGTCGCTGAATGTTGTCACAACCGTTAGATTTAATAAAATGAATGAGGTGGTGTTATATGCAATCAAAAGGGTTTGTAATATTTTCAAATATATTTACAGCATCTATCTTTGGAACAATTCCATCTTTTATTTTTTCATCACGAGGTAAATTTAATATTGTTACAGGGTATGTAACTTCTGTAGAAATGCAAGTATACTATGTTTCACTATTTATTATTGGGTTGACAGCAAAGTTGATTCACGGATTTATGATTAGAAGAAATTATGAAGAAACTGAAATCCCATTTTTTGTATATAACCAGCTGATAGTTGGAACACTTGCAGCATCTTTAATTATGGGTGGTGTAGCATTAGGCCTAATTCCAGCGGCGATATCTAATGAACATTACAGACTTGCTATTCTGTGTCTAGTTATAGCAATTGTCTTTCTGATATTTTCAATATATTTAGACCTTAGGGTTGTTAAAAGAAAAACTATCATAACAAAGCATGAGCTAATAATTTTTTCTTTCGACTATGAATATTCCAGAATAAAAATCAGGAACTCAATCAGGAATTTTTACCAAAAGCATCTAAAAAAATAATCAATTGGACGAAGGGGGGGGGCGGCTACTTTTTCGATAATGCAAGCATGATGAAAGCGAGAAGCTGAGAGTGCGTAAGCCTCGCTGACATGTATTTCTCCTTTGTGTTATCTCTGGGGGGGGGCGCAAAGCTAGCCTGTTCCCTTTTGCCCACTCTGATGCGCAACGATCAGAATATGACAGTGTTGCGCGGGAAACAAGTCGCTGGCTTGAGTCTCTGGCTCCGGGGACCACGCTGTTTGTCCACTACTGTTTGGCCATCTGGGGAAATAAGCTGTATGAACTGGTGCCGGAATATGTCGGTGGGTTGGTGTTGCAAGTAGAATAAGGCGTCACATTTACCTGTGTGTCGCGTTGTTTAATAGAAAGTGCTCACTGATAAATGTATGAAAGGGTGTGCCGAGAAATGGAAATGGCCCAACCGTATAACCCCCTTCTGCAGTTCGAATAATCCATCCAATATGGTATGCCTCAATTGAACGAAAAACGAATTTTCATTACCGGCATCGCAGGCTTTTTAGGGAGTCATATTGCGGAACGCTGTCAGGCCGAAGGCTACAGCGTTGCGGGCTGTGACAATCTGACCGGTGGTTACCTGGACAATGTCCCGGACGGCGCTGAGTTTCATCACATCGACTGCAACGATTTTGCAGCGTTGGTCGCTTTGCTCAAAGACGTCGATGTTGTCTACCATTGCGCTGCCACCGCCTATGAAGGCCTCTCCGTCTTCAGCCCGCATCTGGTCACCCGCAATGTCGTCACGGCGACCACAGGCGTTGTTTCCGCGGCAGCGGCGGGGGGCGTGAGGCGCTTCGTGCTCTGTTCGTCCATGGCCAGGTACGGCACCAATCAGGTTCCGTTTACCGAGGATATGATCCCGGCTCCTCAGGACCCTTACGGCATCGCCAAATGGAGCGCGGAACGATTGCTTGCCAATATTGCCGAAACGCATGGCATGGAATGGGTGGTGGCGGTTCCGCACAACATTATCGGGCCGCGGCAGCGCTACGACGATCCTTATCGCAACGTGGCCGCCATTTTCATCAACCTGATGTTGCAGGGGCGGCAACCCTATATCTACGGCGGGGGCCATCAAAAGCGTTGTTTCAGTTATGTCTCCGATGTGGTCGACCCGCTGCTGCGGATGGCCACAGATGACCGCTGTGTCGCAGAGGTGATCAATATTGGCCCCGACGATGAGTTTGTCACCATCAACGAGCTTGCTGCCATGATCGCCCGGCTGCTCGATTTTGATCTGCAGCCGAACCGGATTGATGGACGCCCTCAGGAGGTTTTGTTCGCCAACTGTTGCGCCGACAAAGCCCGGCGACTGCTCGATTACCAGCCAAAGGTGAAACTCGAAGAGGGCTTGGCTGTGATGATCGACTGGATCAAATCCCGTGGCCCGCGTCCGTTTTTGCATAATGTAGAGCTGGAAATCGACGGGCCGCTCGCGCCGAAAACCTGGTCGAAGAAGATATTGTGATGAGTATCCAGTGCGGCTAATCCTATCCTTTAATTCTGGCCCTTTTGCTCCCTGTCTGCGTTGCGCCTCTTTGACTTAACGCACGCTAGGACTGCATCGGCGCGCCTTGACAGAAAACAAAATGACTCAGAATGATGCGTCACGATTAAACACACGGGACACTCGACTGCTCGATAGCCAAGAGGCCGCCACACTTTGGGCGGCAGCTAAGGCATTAGAGGGAAAACTGCATCTGCCTGGCGTGCGCGATGACTATCGATCCCGGTTGGAGCAGGTTGTTGTGCTCGGCACCAGGGCGATGGAGAACGGGGTAGAAGACCAGGAAATTGACTCACTCCAATGGATTTTGCTCCAAGCTCATACGGCCAGAGCAGAGGATGCGCGCTATGGTGCCGGTCAGCTCTCACGTGGATCGCAGCGGGCGCCCACATTGGCCGATTGCGAAGACGGCTGGCAGCGCGTCGAGCAGATCGTTTGCACGGCGGAAGAGGCAGCATTGGTGGCCGCAGAGCTTGCCCGGCAGCTTGATACAGCCAAAGTGCTAGCGCTTGCGGATAAAGCACAAGTCGCCGCAAAAAACGCCAGAGCAATCGTCTCAGAGCGCAACCGTGCCTATACCTTCCATGCTGATCCTGGCTTTTCCTTTGGCGAAGGCTGGTATCTGGCTGCTGCAGCACTGTTAGCTGGTGTCCCCATCCAGATCAGACCCGGCGCTGCTCAGGAAGTGCAGGCTAAACGATTTCTTCTCGATGCCGGATTGGCAGACTCTCTCCGTCCCTATCGGCCACGTCCGGCGAGCCCCAAGCATCTGACGCATCTCATCGCTCAGGCTTTTCGCGCAGATGCAGCAGGCGCACAGGGGATCCTTCGCGCAGCGTTCCTGGGAGACGAATTACCGGCGGATTCCTTAACTTCATGGATCGATCATCATGTGGGAGGGAAGCCAGGCCGCAAGGTGCTGCTTTGGGTCCGAACGGGTGATCACGATGCCGAGCGCAACACCTGTTTCGATGAATTGCGTCAGCTTGCTGAGCTGGTTTTGAAGGCCGGACTCACCCCGATATTTTTCGGCGATGCTGTTCCGTTAGAGGTTGTTCCGCCAAACGCAATCAACCTGACCTTGTGTTGGAAAGAGCCGCTCTTTCAAGGACCGGACATGCGCCGAGCGCAACTGCAACTGTTCGAATCGTTGAGATGTCGCCATGGCCTGCTGGGCCAGATCGGTGTCACCACGGCTGGCATGGATGGCCCGGCTTTGATGGGATTGCCCACCCTTTATCTCACCCAGACCCCCAACGTTCGCCTCGGCAAGTGGGTGGGAGCTGTGCCGGGATATCAGGAAGTCGTGAGGGCTCCGGGTTATTTCGACGTCATTCACACAACGTTGCATCAGTGGCAGGAGTGATCAGATAACTAAATCAGTGAAGGTGGATTCTCTCACCATGACGATGAATATCGACCATCTCTCGCTCTTGCTAAACGTTGAATTTCTCTAAAAGCGTTTTCGATAGCTTGATCAAAAGTAATATCCTTATTCTTTTTTATCCTTTTTTTGCTGTGATATCCAGAAAGCGGTCTTCAAGTCGATCTTCAAGTTTTATTCTTGACTTTACGTATACCTACGTGATTTTTTTTAAGGAACCATAGTTAAGGTTGGCTTATTGAAGTGTTGTCGTCAACGACACCTCAAACGGGATATGAAGAAACAAACTAATAACTTGTTGGGCGTCAATATGAAGAACTCCATTTGGAACGCACTAGCTAGAGAGGCAGCAATTTCTGCTGAGCACCTTGGTACTGGCGCAACAATATTGGGAAAGGCTAACTACGCACACCATGCGCACTATGGGCAGGCATTCTTCGCTCTTTCAACAGGCATTGAGAGAGGTGCAAAACTAGCTCTAGCTGTTGATCATGCCTTAAATAATAGTGGCAACTTCCCAACTCCCAAGGCTTTACGGGATTTCGGCCATAATCTGCGAGACTTACTTATTGAGGTAGACCGTATGGCGGAGCGTCGGGGTCTTCCAGCCAACGAGCGTTTACCAAACTCTGCTATACACCAAAGCATCATCAGTGTGCTTACTGAATTTGCAAGTAACATAACCAGATACTACAACCTAGATCTTGTGATGGGTAATGTTCATCAAAATGCACAGGGAGACCCTATTGGAACATGGTTTCAAACAGTAACAAGCCAAATACTTAAAGAGCACTTAAATGCTCAACGTCGTTCAAAAATCGAGAATAACGCAAGAATAATTTCAGGATTTATGCAACCAGTATCTCATGTATCCCACACATCCGAGTCAGGTACTCATTTAGGCACCGTATATGATGCTTCAGTGCAGACAGGTCTAGTGGAGTTCGCTGGACCTTATGCAAGAATGTACGTCCTCCAGATTGCCAGGTTCTTCTCGCATGTTATAAGTTGCCTAACATTTGCAGCATATCAGGAGCAAATGGATTTTATTCCACACCTTTCAGAATTTTTTGCGATTTACAACAATGATGACTCTTACTTAAAGAGCAGAAAAACATGGTCAATCTATCAATCATAGCAAAAGCGCCCAACAAGGCGCTCGTGCGGGACGCTGCGCCGCGTTGCTGCTTGCGCCCCACAGCTTAAACGTTAGCTACAAAAGGATATTAATGCATCACTACATGTTTGCAGTCGATGAAACTCCATATTGCGTATGGGAGCATGATATGCTCGAACGGAATATGGAATTTTTGAATGGAATTGACTGTAAATATTTTGAGTATATTTCAGCCGTCAATTTCTCAGAAATTGACGGAGATGATAAAAAAAGAGCAGCAATTGCACTCCGTAGCAGTTACCACCACGGACTAGAAACATTATTTATGCTTATTGCAGCACTAGTTCAAGCTCCATTGGCTGTATTTGCTTATTCGTTGAAGTGCTATCCAAAAGACATAAAGTCAATAATTGACAAAATCAATAACGGAAAACCAATCTATAACAAATATGGAAAAACAAAAATTAGCTGGGACGACATATCTCAAGGGATCCACGTTTATTCAAACAAGGACCAAAACAAAGTAAAAGAAAATATTGAGTGTTTTGCAAAATTGTGGCAGCGGTTTTCTTATCAATATACCGACGAAAACAACAACCGTGAGTACAACAATATCAAGCATGGTTTTAGAGCCCGATCGGGTGGGTTTGGTATCACTATTCAAAAAGAGAGAGAACTGGGTGTGCCAGACCCAAATGAACAACCACAACCTCTTGGCTATAGCGAATTTGGGTCTTCATTTTTTGTTTCTGAAAACCTAATTAACAAAAAAGGGCCAAATTTCAGGGCGAGAAGGAATTCCCTAAATTGGAACCCAGAAGCAATTGCACACTCGCTCAATTTAATCTCTATATCAATAAATAATATTGTTTCATTCTTAAAAATGTCTAGCGGCTCGGAGCCACAAGAAGTCATTTTTAATCGTCCTGAAGATCCAAATTATTTCGAATCACCTTGGAAGTTTTGCGTCGGTGTAACAAGTAGCAATTTTGACTTTATTATTCCAGAGAACGAAATTAATAACTTTACTAGCGAAGAAATACTTGAGGTCATAAAACAAGAGAGTACGTCTAAGGGAAAAAGCAGCTAACCATGTAATTAAGCCGATGGCGGATAGCTCTGCGGTTCTCGTAAATGTTTCTACCAACCCGCAAAGCCTCTGCCCCACGGCTTATCAAAACGTTATGCAAGAGTTTTTCTCAAGTAACGATCAAATGTCACTTTCTTCGCTAAGTACCGTCTCCAGCACCTCCATCTTACGCCCACTCCCCGTCAGATAGAAAAACACATGCACGGCTGGTTCCCGCTCGAATGACTAGAAGGGGTCAGGTCTGCCGTTGACTAATGTTAGATGCGGGGTAAGTTGTTCTCATGTCGGGGACGTTACGCGTTGAATCTTTGGGGCATTGTACAAAAAGATTTGTTTAAAACTAAAGGTTAGCCAAAAGAAGACTTGACCCCTTTGCTCCGAGTATTTTTAGAAAGGCCGTCCGCTCATTCTCTTTCTGTTGATTTTGACGTTGCGCATTTTCCCTGAAAAAATCCGTGGGCCTCAACCATTCGTCCAACCAATTCTCTGCAATTTTTTTCAACGTCTTCGATTTTTATGATGCCTTTTGCCAGGGCCATTGAAACCACAAACGCCGGATCATTCATTTGCTCATAAGACTTCCAGAGTTCTCTTGCCGTCTTGTTGTGGTATTCATGGATTTTGTCATTCAAATCCCATGGGTTTATTTCCGATTTTTCCATTCTTGAAAATGTTCGTAGAGCGCTTCAAGCGCAAGGGACATTTCTTTTTCGTAGCATTGCTCTGCAATTTGTTGGAGATGCTTTCTTTGTGATTTTGTCAAAGTCGTCATTTTTGCCTCCCCATGGGATTGAGTGAGGTTGAACTTCAGATTTGGCAGGATGGTAAAAATCAGAAGTCACTTTTCAGCTAAGTACCTTCTCCAGTACCTCCATCTTACGTCCACTTCCCGTCAGATAGAAAAATACATGCACGGCTGGTTCCCGGTCCGGCAGGTGGTGAAAGCGGGCAGCAAAATGCTGCAGCTTGATTCCTTGCCCCTGGATGTGTTGTAACTGGTCAGCGACGCATTGCTTGAGGCGTGTCTGCTGATCGCGGTCGAGGTCCAGATCAAAAAAGTCCGGTGCATTGCCCGGCGTCAGCCGCTCGGTGAGGGCGCAATCGCGGGCAAGGAGGTCGAGCAGGATCGGCTGCTGGTCTTCGTCGGCCTGATGGCGGATAAACGCCGCCAGCTGTTCAAACAGTTCCTTTTGTCCCAGCGGAAAGCGCAGCACATTACGCTGCTGCCAGTCTTGGGCAATGGCCAGAAAGGCTTTTCCCATGCTTTGGTACTGTTCCCCTAAATAGCGCAGAAGGTTGCGTGCCCGGCCGCAATTCCAGGTCAAATCCAGCACCCGACTCAGGGCGCGGATTTCTTCCAGATCATTATAGTTCATGGTTGGTGTCGCCAACACCCGGTAGGGCGGGTTGGGGTCGAACACCAGTTGGTGTTGTTCTGCCTGCTGACGCAGCGGTGCGCCCGGCAATAGTTTTACCGTTTCAATTTGTAGGTGGTCGGGATTGAGGGCCATCACCTGATCAAATCCCTTGACCATCTGGGCCATGTCTTCACCCGGCAATCCGGCAATCAAGTCGAGGTGCAGGTGGACATGAGTCGTTTCAATCAAGGCTTGCACATTGTCAAACAACTGCTGCTGCGGGGCATGACGCTTGATGGTTTTCAACGTCTCCGGCAGGGTGGACTGGATGCCGATCTCGAACTGGAACATGTCGTCCGGCACGGTTTTGAGCAGTTCCAGCGTGGCTGCGTCGAGCAAATGGGCACCGATCTCAAAATGGAAATGGCTGCAACGGTTGTGCTTCAGGATGAAACTGAAGATGTGGTAGGCGCGGCGCGGGTCGTAGTTGAAGGTGCGATCCACCAGTTTGATCTTGGGAATCTCGCGCTCCATCAGCCACAGCAGATCACGCTCGATACGCTCCATGGAAAACGAGCGCACCCGCGTATCCAGCGCACTCATACAGAAAGCACAACTGTACGGGCAGCCGCGGCTGGTTTCGTAATAGACAAAGCCGCGTTCGCAGTCCATGTCACCGCTTTCAAACGGGGAGGGAATGCTGTCCAGCGATTCGAGCAGCGGGCCGACACCACCGTCGATGAGCTGCTCGTCATCGCGTTGTTCAATGCCCGGTATCGGGTTGGGTTGTTGATCTGTGTGCCAGGCATGGAGCAGGGCGCGTAGCGGTTGTTCTCCTTCGCCATGGATAATGGCGTCGATTCCCAGATGGTGCGGCCACAGCGGCGCGGTTTCGTAACTGACTTCCGGCCCGCCGAGGATGATGCGGACGTGCGGCGCCGCCACATGCAGGGCATCGACCAACTCCAGAGTGGCGACGCGGTTCCACAGGTAAACGGAAAACGCAATCACATCAGGCTGCTCCTTGAGCAGTTCGTAGAGCACGTTTTCTTTCGGCTCGTGCAGAGTGAACTCGCGAATGAGCAGTTCGCCGCAGTCAACGGTCTTATCCTGGCGGCAATAGGCGGCCAAATAGGGCAGGGCCAAGCTGGGATGGATATATTTGCTGTGCAGGGTGGTCAACAGGGTTCGCATGGCGGTCAGTCTAGCCGAGCCTGCTGTCTGAGAAAAGGGAAAAGAGGCTGAAATAACAATTAAATGGTGTTGTTGAGGCCGCTTTTCGGGTAGCATAGACTCTTTAACTTTATAAAAATTCGCAAGGTGGTTCAGTAGATGGCAAAACAGCGGCAACGGCAGACAGCGCACGGTAAAACGATTCACATGGTAGTGGCCACCGCAGATGGTGAGGTGTTTGAACATCCCGATCTGCTCATGGCCGGTATGAACGGCATGACCCTGTGTCGACCGTTGGACGAAGAGCTGATCCCGCTGCCGGAAGGTAGTCGCCTGTTTACTCTGCCGCAGACCCCGCCGGTGGGCTTTGACCCGAGTCAAAACCGCTTTGTCACGGCAGAGCGCCTGCCGCGGCGCTGGGGTGGTGAAAAAATCGAAGCGGTGTGCGCCTTTATGGCCCCGGCCTTTACCCGGACATTGTTGCCGGCAGCGGCTTATCGCAAGGAGCGCCAGACCTTGCCGCTATGGGCTTACACCGCAGTGGGCTGGTGTTTGGAGGAAGAGCGCTTTTACGTGGCGGCCCAGAAGGTTGATCGCAACGTCCAATGGGAACCGGATCGCTTCGATGACCGCGAGGTCGCGCCCGGTGTTGAAAAAATCTTGGGCCAACACCCGGACAACCGTCTGCTGGATCAGTTGTCGCGCTGTGCTCTCGATTATCACTGTTTTGCCGCCAAGAATCTGTTTCTCGGTCGTTGGGAAGCGCCGTTGCCGACATCGCCGGTATGTAACTCACGCTGCCTGGGCTGTTTGTCCTATCAGGCCGAGGAAAACGAATGTTGTCCGTCCAGTCAGGAACGCCTGACCTTTGTGCCGACCGTCGAAGAGTTGTGCCAGACCGCCGTGCCGCATCTGGAGCAGGCGGAAAACGCGATTGTGTCGTTTGGTCAGGGCTGTGAAGGTGACCCGATCATGCAGGCCGATATGATTTGCGAGGCGGTGCGCGCCATGCGTCGGCAGACCTCGCGCGGTACCATCAATTTTAATTCCAATGCCTCATTGCCGGATAAAGTGGTCAAGTTGGCCGAGGCGGGCATTGATTCGATTCGTATCTCATTGAATTCATTGCGCGAACCGTTTTATACTGCCTATTATCGCCCACGCGGTTATGTGTTTGCCGATGTGTTGGAATCGATCCGCCTGGCCAAAGATAACGGCCTGTTTGTCATGCTCAATTATCTGGTGTTCCCCGGCATTACCGATCAACCCGCCGAAGTGGAGGCGTTGCTTAAGGTGATCGACAACCGGAGGGTGGATTTGATCCAGATGCGCAATCTGTGTCTTGATCCATTGATGTATCTTCAGGCCATGCCGCAGGGCGAGCCGGGCATGGGCATGAAGGCGATGCTCGACCATGTTAAGCAACAGGTTCCGGCGATTCAGTACGGTTATTTCAACCGGACGCGGGAGAATTTTTATCCCTCCGGTTATGAAACGGACTGGCCGCTGGATTAATTGACTTTTTGATGGAGCTGGGGCGGCTGCCCTTTGACCGGTTAAAGAAAATTCGTTCCACTGACGATAGGTAACAACTGTAACGATAAATCACACTGCAAAGGAGTCTGTTGATGAAGTTTCACGGCTTGATCGTGGTGATGCTTTTAGTGTTGTTCTACGCGACCGGAGCCTGGGCGGATACCCGCTATGTCTCGGATCGTCTGGTGATTACCGTGCGCGAAGGCATGGGCAATGAATATCGGGTGGTGAAAACGATTCCCTCCGATACCGCTGTCGACGTGCTTGATGAACAGGGGCGCTATCTGCGGGTGCGACTGGCAGACGGTATTGAAGGCTATGTGCTCAAACAATACATTTCACGGACGGTCCCCAAGACAACGGTGATCGCCAAGCTGAAGCAGGATGTTGCCGCTCTCGAGAAAAAGCTGGCGGATCGCCATGGTTCGGTCTCGACGCTCAGTGAATCCAATGCCCAGCTCGAAGAATCCCTGATTCAAACCCGGCGAGAGCTTGAGCAGACGCAACAAACACTGCAACAAATCCAGAAAGCCTACAGCGAGCTGCAGGATAAAGCGGAAAATGTTGTCCTGATCGACAAGGAACGGCAACAACTGAAAAAAGAATTTGCCCAGCTCAGTGAGAAGACGCAACATCTGGAACAGCAAAATGCCGAGGTGTTGAACACTGCAATGATTAAGTGGTTTGTTGCCGGTGGCGGCGTGTTGTTTGTCGGCTGGGTTGCCGGCAAATTTTCCCGCAAGAAACGTCGGCCCCTGGGTGGTTTTTAACAGGCGCGTGGAAGAATTGCGTTCTTTACAGGAATGACTTGCCGATGCTGAAGTTATTGTTGTACACCCACGATCCCGAGGTGCAGAAACATTACCTTAAGGCGTTGCCGGAAGAGGGCGCCATGGCGGTTGTGGTGTCGGATTTCAAGGAGTTTTTCAGAGAATCCAACACCATCCCCTGTAGCGGTGTGTTGCTTGACGTCGTCAGCAGTATTCGCGCCAGTCACTTTGACCGTGAAGTGATTCAGGAGCTATTGGAAGTCTATCCGTCACTACGCTTGCGCCTTGATCCGGGCACAGGAGAGATTCGTACCCTGATGACCGGCGCCGGTCCCGGGCAGAACATTTCCATTCGGCAGTTTGTCGAAACCTATTGCACCAATTTCCCGCCGCGCTGCCTGCGTATGTGCCAGCGCAAAGCGATTCACTGTAATGTGCTTTATTCCTTTCACGATCAACTTGCTTCAGAAGTGGTACAACGTTCCGTTACCATGGATCTGTCTGCCGGTGGCTGCTTTTTGATGACGACCGAGGCTTTGGAGGTGGGAGAGCGGCTGTGGATTCGTATCATTGAATTGATGGATAACTCACCGATCATGGTTGAGGTTCGTTGGTGTCGTGAGTGGGGCCAGTCGATGATGGTCCCTGGTGTCGGACTCCATTTTTCGGTCATTTCTGATCGACAACGGGAGGAAATTCGTACCCTGTTGGATGGAGAGTGAATCGCTGAGGCATTTCCGCTACAGGAGGCGCGGATGAAATCGTATGTTCTGGCCGTTGACCAGGGAACCACCGGCACGACGGTTCTGGTCTTTGATCGCGAGGGGGCGTTGTGTGCCCAGGCCTACAGCGAATTTCACCAATCCTATCCCCAACCCGGCTGGGTGGAGCATGATGCCGAAGAGATCTGGAATGTGACTCTGGGCGTCATGCGGCAGGCCCTGGCTCAGGGAGGCATTTCTCCGCAGCAGCTTCGCTCCATCGGCATCACCAATCAGCGTGAAACCGTGGTCGTGTGGGACCGTCTCACGTCTCGCCCTGTGGCTCCGGCCATTGTCTGGCAGGATCGTCGCACCGCCGACCTGTGCGCAGAGCTCAAAGATGAAGGTCTGGAGGCGGACTGGCAGCAACGCACCGGGTTGCGCATCGATCCCTACTTTTCCGCAACCAAATTACACTGGCTGCTCCAACAATCGGAAACGCTGCGGCAGCGAGCCCGTCAGGGCGAGTTGGCTTTCGGCACCATCGACAGCTGGTTGCTGTGGAAGTTTTCAGGGGGGCGCTGCCATGCCACCGATGTGACCAATGCGTCACGAACGCTGCTGTATGATATTCATCAGGGCTGTTGGGATGAGGCCATTCTCAGGCGACTGGATATTCCTCAGGCCATTTTGCCGCAGGTTCGTTCCTCCGCCGGCTTTATGACCGAAACGGATCCCGATCTGTTTGCCGGTGTGCGCATTCCGATTTCCGGGGTTGCCGGTGATCAACAGGCGGCCTTGTTCGGGCAGATCTGCCATGAACCCGGCATGGCCAAGAATACCTATGGCACCGGCTCCTTTTTGTTGCTCAACACCGGAAATACGCCGGTGATCTGTGACCACCTGCTGACGACGATCGCCTGGCAACTGGAAGGTCGTCCGGTCACCTATGCCCTGGAAGGCTCTATTTTTGTCACCGGCGCGGCCATTCAATGGCTGCGCGACGGGCTTGGTTTGCTTGAAACTGCGGCTGACAGTGCTGCGCTTGCCGAGTCCGTAGCCGGCAATGACGATGTTTATTTCGTCCCGGCATTGACCGGTCTCGGTGCGCCGCATTGGGATCCTTACGCTCGCGGTGTGCTGGTCGGCTTGACCCGGGGCACAACCCGAGCCCACCTGGTGCGGGCGGCTTTGGAGAGTATGGCGTATCAGGTAAGTGACGTCGCCCGGATCATGTCACGCGAATCCGGCGTGCCTCTAACGGAACTGCGCGCCGATGGCGGCGCGGTCAGCAATGCTTTTTTAATGCAGTTTCAGGCCGATGTCCTCGGTGTTCCGGTGATTGTGCCGCCCATCAGTGAGACGACCGCTTTTGGTGCTGCGGCGTTAGCCGGGCTGGCTGAAGGACTGTGGACCTCCTCAGAGGACTTGCAGCGCTGCCAGGTCGGTCGGCAGCGTTATGCGGCTGAGATGCCTCGCCCGCAGGCCGAACAACTGCTGCAGCGCTGGTCCCGGGCTGTTGCCCTGAGTCGTGGATGGGCGCACTGAACAACCCCCTGTCAGTCCTTTGCGCAACGCAGGATTTTACTGCCCCCCTCAAACAACACCGTGGCCTTATCCCGGCCTGTTTTTCCCGTGACCTGACCCAGACCAAACGTTGCATGACGGACAACGTCCTTGACCGCCAAGGGGACATCAATGGTGTAGATTTTAACGTTGCTGCGTGACTCAAGGTTGAGGTCCTGCCATTGCTGTTGTTCACGCTGCTCTGCGCTCAGGCGTTTTTGGGCCGGTGCTTTTTTTTGACTCGGGGTTGTCGTTGTCGGCTTGTCTGCCTTGGGCATCCGGTATTTATGGCGGCCCTGGCAAACGTTGCACATGACCAGAGCGGGCTGGTCGTCAACCATGGCGATGACGGTGTGGTTGGTGATCTCGCGGCACTTGGTGCAGCGTGCGTCAATCGTAGATCCGGCGCTAAGGGTGGTGCTTTTCATAAAGGGTGCGTTCTCCAGAAAAATGGCGATGAAATATTATCGGATTACATGGTTTCTTGTTGTCGAAGATTTCGACAAAGGCTGGGGATCATAGCATTGTTCCCCCAGGAAAGGCAGTACAATGTGATTAGATATTTTTAGGGCCGTGGAGGTATCTGATCTGGCGAAAAAAAACCGGCGTGCACACTCTTAAATGCAACGGTGAGCGCACGGAATGGTCAACCCGTCGTCTGCCCATGGGCTCGGGGCTGTTTGCGTGGGCAGGTCTCTGTCAGACGATCTCGCCTGTTACGATTTGTTCTTTTTGTCGTCGGGATTTTTTTTCATTGATTTTGACGTGATTTTTTCCCCGCAGCAGACGTTCTTTTTTTTATCGGTCAAGGCACCGCAACGTTGACATTGAACCTTGGCCTCACTTTTTTTGACTGTGGACTTTCCTTTCAGACATTTTCCCATGGGTGTTCTCCTCGGAATCTTTGGGTTAAGAGCACAAAGTGGGACTTGACGGCATGTCACTGAAACAATGCGTCTCGATCGTTATGTGTTGTAAGTTTTTGAACTTGTGCAGCTTTTCTTTGTAGATGACGGGTGTTTGCGGCTCCCTCCCGACCACAGTGATTTCTGCCGCCAGGGCGTGGGCACTGATGTGTCTGACATGGAGGTCGGCAACTTTGGTGCGGTCGTTTTCCAGAGTCTCACGAATCTGTTGATTGATCGTGACGTCGGGTTGTCGGTCCAGCAATATAGTGCTGGTGTCTTTGAGAAGTCCCCAGGCCCAGATGCCGATGATGATCGCTCCAACGATTCCCATGGTCGGGTCCAGCCACAGCCAGCCGAAATATTTGCCGCATAACAGGGCGGCAATGGCTGTTACTGACGTTAAGGCGTCGGCAATCACGTGTAAGTAGGCGGCCTTAAGGTTGTGGTCGTGATGGTGACCATGATGATTATGGCCGTGACCGTCCCCACCGGCCTGCAGCATCACGGCGCTGGCCAGGTTGACGATGAGACCGATGACGGCAACCAGCAGGGCTTCGTTGAAGTGAATCGCATTGGGGTGGATCAACCGCTCGAGAGACTCACCGATCATCAGGGCGGCAACACCCGTCAGAAGAATCGCGCTGGTGTAGCCACTGAGAACGCCGACTTTTCCCGTCCCGTAACTGTAGCTCGGGTCTGCTGCGTGACGACGGCTGTAGGCATAGGCCGCCGCCGTGATGCCTAACGCGAAAACATGCGTTCCCATATGCCAGCCGTCGGCGAGCAGAGCCATGGAACCAGACAGCCAACCGGCTAGAATTTCAATGACCATCATCACCAGGGTGAGAAGGATCACCCGATGGGTGTTGCGTTCCGCCTGATGGCTGTCCTGGTGGAAACGATGGTCGTGCTGCCAGTGATCAACAGGGGGGAGATTCATGTCTAACGCTCCTTCTAAAATTGACTGACCAGTCGGGTCAGGAGGTGCTGCAACAGGTTTTTTTCTTCGTCATCGAATGTTGCGGTTAACTCCCTTGTCAGCAAATCGTGTAATTTGTGGTGCTCCGTAAAGAGCTGCTGTCCTTTGTCGGTAAGGACAATGACATAAGATCGACGGTCTTGCGGATTGGGCTGTCGTTGCAGAACCTCCAGAGTCTCAAGGCGGTCAACCATGACGGTTAAGGTGCCGGTGGTAATGCCCATACGTTGGGCCATCTCCTTCATGCGCATCTCGCCATGGTGGCCGACGATTTCAACGGCATGCATCTGTGCCGGAGATAACCCGCTGTCTTTGACCACGGTCAGTTCCCAGGAGGAGATTTTATCGTACAATTCAATTAAAAGATGTGTCAGGTCGTGAGGGATCGCCATGCCGAGGCTCCTGTAGTTTGAGTTTCAAACTATTTGACAGTGGTTTGTTTTGAAAGTCAAACAAAAAAGAGTGTTGACCTCCTCGAAAAAAGTCGGGGTGGGATGCGGATCGACGATTTTACGAGGTTTTGAAAATCGCAGAGTTCAAAACCGTGCGTGTCAAAACCTCTTCATATACAGGGATTCGTCGTTGTGATACAACTCTGAGGGTAAGCTAAAGGTAAATTTTCCCAAATATTTTCACATGGTGTGATCGCGTCGCACGCTATGCGGTGGCATCGTTGTGATAGAAACGGACCAATTATGATCAAAAGCATGACAGGTTATGGCAAGGGGCAGGTGACTGGAAACGATGCGCATTACAGTATCGAAATTAAGACGGTGAACCATCGTTACGCGGATATCACCGTTAAGGTGCCGCGAACGTTGATGTTTCTTGAGCGTGATCTGAAAAAATGGGCCTCGGAACGTCTGACCCGTGGCAAGATTGATGTGTTTGTCAATCGCGAGTCGACTGAACAGGCCGTGGTCACTCCGGTGGCCAATGAGGCCCTGGCAACGGAATATGTTCACCTGTTTCGCGCCATGAGCGAGCGTTACCATCTCAGTGGTGATATTCCGCTGTCGTTGCTGGTCGCGCAAAAAGATGTCGTGACGCTCAAAGAGGCCAACCTCGACGAAGATCTGGTCCGTGAGACGTTGCATCAGACTCTGGAAAAAGCGATTGATGCCGTTGAGGCCATGCGCCTCAAAGAGGGCGAAGCTCTGCAGCAGGATATTCAGGACCGCTTAAACGAGATGGAAGGTCTGCTGCAGGTGATTGAAGAGCGCGCACCTTTGGTGGTGGAAGAATGGCAGCAGAAATTGCGGCAACGCCTGGAGCGTTTGCAGGGTGATGTGGAAACCGATCCGCAACGGGTTGCGCAGGAAGTGGCCATTTTTGCCGACCGCTGTGATATCAGCGAAGAAGTGGTCCGCTTTAAAAGCCACCTGGTTCAGTTTCGCCAACTGTTTGAAAAAGAGGATGCCGTTGGTCGACAGATGGATTTTCTCATTCAGGAACTCAACCGCGAAACCAATACCATGGGCTCCAAGTCCAATGACGCCGAGTTGACCCGCGAGGTTGTGGCCATCAAGGCCGAGCTGGAAAAAATTCGCGAGCAAGTACAGAATATTGAATAGGGCAGACGCATGAAACGTGAAGGAATTCTTTTCGTTGTGTCGGCACCGTCCGGGGCGGGGAAAACAACGCTGTGCAAGCGGATGATTGACTTATTCCCCAACTTGGGGCATTCTATCTCTTTTACGACGCGAGCGCCGCGTGGCAGCGAGAAAGATGGGATTGATTACCATTTTGTCAATGCCGACACCTTTCGCCGTATGATCGACGACGACGCGTTTGTCGAGTGGGCTCAGGTTCACGACAATTATTACGGCACGGCGCTGCAGACCTTGGAAGAGGCACGCCGGCAGGGGTCTGATGTCCTGCTGGATATTGATTTCCAGGGGGCGGCCCAGCTGAAGAAGCAGGATGTCGGCGCCGTGTTTGTGTTTATTGCGCCACCGAATATGACCGAGCTGGAGCGCCGATTGCGCCAACGTGGAACGGACAGCGATGAGGTCATTGCCCGCCGACTTGACAATGCGGCAGGTGAATTACGTGAAGCGCAGTGGTATGATTATATCGTGATCAATGATGATATCGATCATGCCGCCAAGCAACTGCAGGGAATTATCGAAGCGGAGATGTGTCGGGAACGACATGTGTATCCCTTCGTTGAACACATGTTTGAGCACCGCTAGATAAAGAGTCTCAAAAGACGCAGAAATAACGGCGCAAGCCGCTTTAAGGAGAATAACAAGTTATGGCACGTGTTACTGTTGAAGACTGTCTGGAGAAGATTGATAACCGTTTTCTGTTGGCCATGGTTGCCGCCAAGCGCGCCAAGCAACTTTACCGTGGTGCGACACCGCTGATTGAAAACGTGTCCGGCAATAAAAAAGTCGTTCAGGCGTTGCGTGAGATCGCCGCCGGCAAAATCGAATTCGAAGCCCCTGATACCCGCACCCATTAGGATCGGTGTTGGTGCCGGGAGGTGCCGCAGCCAACTGTTCACGTGGTCGTCCTGCCAAGGGCGACCACCAGCATACCCTGTTTGCCATGATGTGCGTTGTGGTAGACGGGTCAGAGTGGTGAAAGAGTCTCATTGAAGTCACTCGAAGATATCCTCAATAGCGTCAAAGAATACCTTCCCGATGCGGATCTTGACCTGATCCAGCGTGCCTATCCATTTAGCCAGCAACTTCATCAGGGTCAGGATCTGCCTTGCGGCAAGCCTGCGTTCAGTCATCCCGTGGCTGTAGCGGAGCTGTTGCTGCGTCTGAAAATGGACGTGCCGACCATTGCCGCCGGTTTGCTCCATGATGTGCTGCAAAAAGAGATGGTGACCTCCGCGGAGCTCAAGGAGCGTTTCGGCGATCAGGTGCACATGCTGGTCGAAGGTCTGACCAAGATTAATACCATCATTTTCAAGCGCGGTGAAGAACGTCAGGCCGAGAGCTTCCGTAAAATGCTGCTGGCGATTGCCCGCGACTTTCGCATTATTCTCATCAAGCTGGCCGATCGCCTTCACGGTATGCAGAATTTAAGTTGTCTGTCCGAGGCGCAACAACAGCGCATTGCCCGTGAAACCATGGACGTGTATGCGCCGTTGGCCAACCGTATGGGTATCAGCTGGATGAAAAGTCAGCTTGAAGACCTGTCGTTTCAGCACCTTTATCCGGACGAGTATGCCGAGCTCAACGATAAGGTGATGGCATTCAAAACCGATGCCTGCGATCTGTATGTCCAGCGGGTCAAAGACGAGTTGCATGCTATTCTCGCCAAGCAGGGGATTGAAGGCGATGTGTCGGGACGCTCTAAACATATTTATTCCGTGTACCGCAAACTGCAACGCCAGAAGATTGATCTCGACCAGATGTATGATCTGATTGCCTTTCGGGTGATCGTAACATCGGTGCGCGAGTGTTACGCGGCACTGGGGATTGTTCATGCGGAATGGAAACCGGTGGCAGGGCGGTTTAAGGACTATATCGCCATGCCGAAGGCCAATATGTATCAGTCGCTGCATACCTCGGTGATCGGTCCGTATGGCAAGCGCATGGAAGTGCAGATCCGCACCAAAGAGATGCACCGCATTGCTGAAGAGGGGATCGCCGCTCATTGGATGTATAAAGAGGGGCGGACCTCGGAGTCCGGTGAGGAGAAACGTTTCAGCTGGTTGCGCCAGATGGTGGAATGGCAGAAGGAGATGGATGATTCTCTGGCTGTCACCGCCGACACCCATATTGATCTGTTTCCGGAAGAGGTCTACGTGTTTACCCCGCAGGGCCATGTGCGTGAACTGCCCAAGGGGGCTTGTCCGATCGATTTTGCGTACGCAATCCATGGGGATATCGGCCATCGCTGCGTTGGTGCCAAGGTGAACAACAAGATGGTGTCGTTGAAGACCGAGCTGCACAATGGTGATGTGGTGGAGGTGTTGACTTCGCCCCATCAGAATCCCAGCAAGGATTGGCTTAAGATTGTCAAAACCTCCAAGGCGCGTAACCGCATTCGCCACTGGGTCAAAACCCAGGAGCGCGAAAAAAGCATTGAGGTCGCCCATGGTCTGCTGGACAAGGAGTTGCGCAAATACGGTAAAAGTCTCAACAAGACGCTAAATGATCCGGTCATGGCGGAAGCCGCCAAGGATCTTGGTTTTAAAGAGGTGGCGGAACTGCTGGCCGCTGTCGGTTACGGAAAACTGTCGGCGGGACAGGTTGTCGGTCGTATTGTGCCGGCGGATCAGTTGCGCAGCCATCGTTCCAAGCTGTCCGGCCTCGGGCGGGTCATCAACAAGATCCGCAAAAAACCCTCGCATAGCGCGATCCGTATTCAGGGCATCGACGACGTGCTGGTGCGTTTTGCCAAATGCTGCAATCCGCTGCCGGGAGATGATATTGTCGGCTTTATTACCCGTGGTCACGGCATCACGGTTCATTCGGCCGACTGCCCGCATCTGCTGGAAACCGATCCGCAACGCCGTGTTGAGGTGGAATGGGATGAGGGATCCGTTTCGTCGCGCAGTGTGCGGATCAACGTCTATTGCCATGACCAAAAAGGGGTCCTGGCCGAGATTACCAGTTGTATCACCAAGTGCGAGGCGAATATTACCAGCGCCCGAGTCAATGTTTCGTCCGGCAGTAAAGGGCTCAATGAGTTTGAGATCGATGTGAACAATGTCGAGCATCTTAAAGAGGTGATGGCGGCTCTCAAGGCTCTGAAGGGGGTTTATCGTGTTGAGCGGGTGCGTGAGAGACGCGGTTAGCGCGCATTTCTCGCGACGTTCTTTGTGGAAAATCCGGGCGTGCTGATTCGTTCAGGTCGTGTTGCGTTGAAAAGAATAAACAAAAAAGAAAACGCAAAAAGGGGAGCTGACCCTGTGGTCAGCTCCCCTTTTTGATGGAATTTTTTGCCGTTGTGCGATTAACCTTTAACAACCGCCCCGGAACGGATGCAGCGGGTGCAGACTTTCATGGTCTTAACGCTGCCATTCTGCACAGCCCGAACCTTTTGCAGGTTGGGATACCATACTTTACGGGTTTTATTATGTGCATGGCTGACGTTGTTGCCGGTTACCGGTTTTTTGCCGCAAATTTCACATGTTCTGGACATTGTTCTAGACCTCCTGAATATTTGGAACGCGTATAAGTAGCACGATTCAATCGCCGAATCAAGGACTAATTGCCAAGAATTCGTGTAAGCTCATCAAGCTGTTCCTCGCTGAATATCGTCAGGCCCTGCTGTTGCAACAGGGCTGTTGTAACGCCTTGTCCGGAGACCAGTTTCCCCTGGCAGTGGACGGTATGGCTCCCGCACGATGGGCTGCGCTCTTTAAGCAGCGCGACGCGGCATCCGGTCATACGGGCTATTTTTACGGTTTCTTGCGCGCCGCGACAAAACGCCGCGGTGACATCTTCGCCTTGGGTGTTTTTCAGTTGTCCCAACCCCTGCCAGACCTGTTGTCCCTCGCCTCGTGCAAATTCACAACTGGGCCGCGGCGTGCTGAAACCGGCCAACTGTTCCGGACAGACAATCACCGGAACAATTTCAGGACGCTCAATCAGGCTGACGACCTGAGGATTGATTTTTGTTTCAGCGTTGTAGCGGGTGTTCAGACCGAGAAGGCAGGCACTGACCAGAAGCGGTGTCATGACGTCGGACTGAGCGGCGGGTTGATGGCCGCCTGGGGTGGCTGGGCTTTTTGGTCTATGATAACGCGGCGTCCGTTAATGCGAATCGCTCCTTCAGCAAACCATTGGATCGCCTGGGGATAGATTTTGTGCTCCTGCTCAAGAATGCGGGCGCTCAGGCTGGCCTCGTCATCGTCGTCCAACACGGGAACCACGGCCTGAAGGATAATCGGCCCGGTATCGACCCCACCATCGACAAAGTGAACCGTACAGCCGGAGAAACGGGCACCGT
Organism: uncultured Desulfuromonas sp.; assembly: GCF_963676955.1. Lineage (NCBI taxonomy): Bacteria > Pseudomonadati > Thermodesulfobacteriota > Desulfuromonadia > Desulfuromonadales > Desulfuromonadaceae > Desulfuromonas > uncultured Desulfuromonas sp. The sequence goes on from NZ_OY781461.1 coordinate 2,251,479, forward strand.
AATCGAGTGCTTTCTGCTGGACATGCAAACCGGGAAAGGCCGGAAGCAGGGCCGGGTGAATGTTCATGATCCGGCCGGGGAACGCGTCAAGAAAGCGCCGGCCGATGATGCGCATAAATCCGGCGAGGACCACCAGCTCGACGTTGGCCTCAATCAGAGCAGAAACCACGGCGCTGTCAAAGTCGTCTCGGCTGTCAAACTCACGGTGGTTGATGCACTGATGGGCGATCTCTGCTTTGGCCGCCCGATGCAGGGCGCCGGCATCCGGGTTGTTGGACAGGACGGTGACAATTTCCCCGTCAATCTGCCCACTCCGGCATCCATCAATAATCGATTGTAGATTGGTGCCGCCGCCGGAAGCGAGGACACCAATGCGCAGTTTGGAATTCACACCCACCACCTCAGATTGTATCAGTCGAGCAGGACTGCCGGGATCTCATCAACGTTTTTGCTGATTTCGCCGATTTCCCAGGCTTTTTCATTGAGGCCGGACAGTCGGATCAGAATATCTTCACATTGCTCACTGGGAACAATCAGCACCATGCCGAGACCGTTGTTGAAGGTGCGGTGCATCTCTGTGTCCTCGATGTTGCCACCCTTTTGCAGGACGTCGAAGATAACCGGCTTTTCCCAGCTGTCGCGGTGGATCACCGCGTTGCAGTGTTTCGGCAGCACGCGCGGAACATTCTCCAGCAGGCCGCCGCCGGTAATGTGTGCCATCCCTTTGATGGTGAAGTCACGAATCAGATTCAGGACGGTTTTGACGTAAATGCGTGTCGGGGTCAGCATTTCCAGGCCGATGCTCTGGTCGAATTCCGGCAGGGTGTCGTTGACGTTGAGTCCCATGTGCTCAAAAAAGACTTTGCGCGCCAGGGAGTAGCCGTTGGAGTGCAGGCCGCTTGATGCGATGCCGATAATTTTATCGCCCACGGTGATGGAGGAACCGTCAATAATGTTGTCGTTATCGACCGCGCCCACGGTGAAGCCGGCGACGTCATATTCACCTTCGGCATAGAAGCCGGGCATTTCTGCGGTTTCTCCACCGATCAGGGCACAGCCGGCCTGCTGGCAGCCCTCGGAAATCCCCTTGACGACTTCGGCGGCTTTTTCCGGAGCCAGTTTGCCGGTGGCCATGTAATCGAGAAAAAACAGCGGCTCAGCGCCCTGAACAATGATGTCGTTGACGCACATGGCCACCAGATCGATGCCCACGGTGTCATGCTTGTCCATCATGAACGCCAGCTTGAGCTTGGTGCCGACACCATCGGTTGAGGAAACCAGGGTCGGTTTTTTATATTTGTCGGCGTGGAAGGAGAACAGCCCGCCAAATCCGCCAATGTCGGTCAAAACTTCGGGGCGGGATGTCGCCTTGACCATCGGCTTGATCATGTTGACAAAACGGTTGCCGGCATCAATGTCCACACCGGCGTCTTTATAGGTAACGCTTTTCTTTTCCACGGTTAAAACTCCTCGTTAAAAGTGGCGTCAAGTAATAAAACATGGGCCGGGAGATGTCAACGCCAAACTCCACCAGAATCGCGGGATTGTTGCTTTACACGGCGTGGGGCCTGGCTTAGAATGCAATCAGCGTTCATCCTGAATTTTCCGAGTGGAACGACATGAAACAGCACACGTCACTGAATTGTCTGAGCCTGTCAAAAACGCTGCTGAAGACTGTGGGGCTGCTGCGATTTTTTGAAGCTTTATGCAATTCAGGGAGTTATCCTGTTTGTTCGCCACTCTGGTAATGATCAGCTTTATGATCACAGCCTTATTTTAACACTTTTTGGTCGTCTGGGCTGATTACGGGAGTAATTTTTTTTGTCCCATTGTGGTTGCAGCGACCGGTCAGGATGTTGTCCATGAATCCCTATGTTCTCCGACCGATGGAGGCTGACGACCTGGCCGCCGTGGTAAAAATAGAGCAGGGCAGTCATCAGCATCCGTGGAGTCGCCATCTGTTTGAACGTGAGCTGGCCAATCCGTTGTCGCGGTTGTGGGTGGTTGTGGCAAAGGAGGAAATTGTCGGCTATCTGTGTGTGTGGGTTGTTGCCGACGAAGCGGAAATTCACAACATTGCCACCGCGTGCCATTGGCAACGTCGTGGGGTGGCCTCCTTTCTGATGGGGGAGCTCTTTCATCACGTGCGCGACGAAGGGGTTGAGCGGATTCTGCTCGAAGTACGCGCTTCCAATCAGGCGGCAATCCAGCTCTATCAACGGTGGGGCTTTGAAACGTCCAGTTGCCGAAAAGGCTATTATCAAGACGGCGAGGATGCTCTGTTGATGCATTGCGACCTGGCCGTATCTTCCAGTTGATCGTCGTGCCGATTAAGGCACTGTCATGAAAGGCGCAGTTTTTATGCAAAACCTGAAAACGGTGATCCTGCATAACCGTGAAATCGCCCCCGGTTATTACCGGATGGCGATTCTTGCTCCCGGCTATCCGCAGATGGCAAAAGCCGGACAGTTTGTCATGTTGCGGGTGCAGCTTCAGACCCAGCCGTTGTTGCGGCGCCCCTTCGGCATTTTTAAGACCGGAACGTTGCCGCCGGAATGCAGTGGCATGCCGCCACGCGAGTTTGTCGAGCTGGTGTATAAGGTGGTCGGCAGCGGCACCGAGCTGATGGCGACTCTTCAGCGCGGTGATCAGGTTGAATTGCTCGGTCCTTTGGGCGAGGGCTTTGTCGCCACCGCCGACGACAACCCGATTCTGGTCGGCGGCGGCATCGGTCTGGTGCCGTTGTTCAAGTTGGCTGAGGATCTGTGTGGACAGGGCAAGAAAGTGCGTTTGCTGATGGGCGGGCGTACCCGCGATGATATTCTCGGCATTACTGAATTCGAACGTCTCGGTGTGGAAACCTATGTGTCCACGGATGACGGCAGTCTCGGCGAGGAGGGACTGGTGACGGCGGTGCTGGAGCGCAAACTGGCTAAATATCCCGGAGCCCAGGTCTATGCCTGCGGCCCGACGCCGATGCTCAACGCGGTGCAGGCGATCTGTGCGACACATAACACGCCGTTGCAGGTGTCGCTGGAAGCGCTGATGGCGTGTGGTGTCGGCGCCTGTCTGGGCTGTGTTGTGCCGGGCAAGGAACATCGCGAGGAGGAACCGGACTATCTGTGTACCTGTCGTCAGGGGCCGGTGTTTGATGCCGAACTGCTGCAGTGGCCGGAGACGGGAGGTGCCGCATGAGTCAGCACACACCTTCTCTGGCGGTCGATCTGGCCGGACTGACGTTGCGCAATCCGGTGATGCCGGCGTCGGGAACTTTTGGCTATGGCCGCGAATTCGCGCCGTACCTTGATCTGGAAAAAATCGGCGCGGTGATGACCAAAGGCATCTCCCTGCGCCCCAAGGCCGGTAACCCGACGCCGCGCATTGCGGAAACCTCCTCCGGGATGCTCAATGCGATTGGTTTGCAGAACGTCGGCATTGACGCTTTTATCCGCGACAAGGTGCCGTACCTGCAGACGTTGGACACGCCGGTGATTGTCAATTTCTTCGGCAACCAGCTCCACGAGTATATTGAGGTGGCCGAGAAGCTCTCCGATATTGAGGCGGTAGATGCCGTGGAGCTCAACATCTCCTGTCCCAACGTCAAACAGGGCGGGATTGTGTTCGGAACCGAACCCTGTGCCGCCGCCGAGGTGGTCAGCGGCGTGCGTAAGGTGCTTAACAAACCGCTGATCGTCAAGTTGACTCCCAATGTGACCGATATTACGGTCATGGCACGGGCCGTGGAAGAGGCCGGAGCCGATGTGATCAGCTGTGTCAATACCTTGACCGGCATGGCCGTGGATATTGAAAAGCAACGTCTGCATCTGGCCAATGGCACCGGTGGACTGTCGGGGCCGGCCATCAAGCCGGTGGCGTTGCGCATGGTCTATCAGGTGGTGCGGGCCGTCACGGTGCCGGTGATCGGTATCGGCGGAATCATGACCGCCAAGGATGCTCTGGAGTTTCTCCTCGTCGGTGCGACGGCCGTTCAGGTGGGAACCGCCAATCTGGTTAATCCCGGTGTCATGGCGGAGATTGTTGACGGCATGGAGCAGTTTTGCCGGGATAAAGGGATCGACGATATCAATCAGTGGATCGGGTCGTTGCAGGAATGATCGTTTTTGACCTCTCTCATGGAGAACCGGACCCTGGATGGATGTTGTAACCACCCACATTAATGCCGATTTTGACTGCCTGGGCGCCATGATCGCGGCACGTCTGTTGTATCCTGAGGCGCGTCTGGTGTTTGCCGGTGCCCAGGAGCCGGCGTTGCGTGACTTCCTGAAACATTATGCTCATGGCGTGGAATTTACCCGTTTCAAAGAGCTTGATCCCAAACAGATCCGTCGCCTGATTCTGGTGGACGTCAACCGAGCGTCACGTATCGGCCCGTTTGAGCCGTTGCTGCAGAATCCGGCCATTGAATTTCATCTCTACGATCATCATCCCATTGTCGCAAGTGAGCGCGTTCCCGACGTTGAGGTGGTGCGCCGGGTCGGATCCACCGTCACCCTGATGTGTGATCTGCTCAAAGAACGCGGCATCCTGCCCGACGCCCGCCAGGCGACCATGATGATGCTTGGCCTGTATGAAGACACCGGCAATCTGCTGTTTTCGTCGACGACGGTCGCGGATTATGCCGCGGGGTCATTTTTGTTGGAGTGCGGCGCTCAGCTGGATGTGGTGTCCGACTATCTCAATCGCGAGCTGTCCGCCGCGCAGGTGGATCTGCTCCACCAGTTACTCAATTCACGTCAGGTGATGACCATCAAGGGGGTGGAGGTCAATCTGGCCCATGCTTCCATTGATCGCTATGTTGGTGACATTGCTGTTCTGGCGCACAAAATTCGCGACATGGAAAATCTCGACGTGCTGATTGTGGCGGTGCGTCTGGAGGATCGTGTGTTTCTAGTGGCCCGGTCGAGGTTGGAGCAGGTGCATGTCGGTCAGGTGATGGCTGCTCTGGGGGGCGGTGGTCATGCCACGGCGGCCTCGGCGACCGTCCGCGACAAGACCCTTGTTCAGGTGATGGACGGTTTGCCGGCCTTGCTGGATGAGGTGATTGCACCACAGTGGCAGGCGCGCCATCTGATGTCGGCACCGGCACGTTCTGTCGAAGGGTTGGCTTCGCTGAGCAAGGCGCGCGATTTACTCACCCGCTACAATATTAATGCGTTGCTGGTCGTTGAGGGAGCGGACCTGAAGGGCTATATCACCCGTCAGACCGTGGAGCGGGCCATTCATCACGGCCTGAGTACCAGTGCCGTGCGCGATTATATGTCAACGGAGTTTGGTCAAGTGCCCCCGGATGCGGATCTGTCCCAGGTGCAGCAGCTGATTGTCGAGCAGCGCCAGCGCTTTGTGCCGGTTGTTGATGGCCAAGCGGTGGTCGGTGTGATCACCCGGGCCGACTTGTTGCGTCATCTGGTGTCCGGCGGGCGTGCCTTGCGGCAAACCACGGATCAGGTATTGGCCGGCGACGGGATCGGGCTGCACCCTCGTCATGTCCAGCGCCTGATTCAGACCCGGCTGCCGAAGCGGATTCAGGAGTTGCTCCGGCAAATCTCCACCGTTGCCGACGAAGTGGGCTGCCCTGTTTATGCGGTGGGCGGCTTTGTGCGTGATTTGTTGCTGCATAAGAAAAACCTTGATGTGGATATTGTCGTGGAGGGCAATGCCATTGCCTTTGCCCGCCGGTTTGCCGAGCAACATGCCTGCCGGGTGCGTGCCCATGAAAAGTTTGTCACGGCGGTGATCATCTTTGACGATGGCTACAAGCTGGATGTGGCGTCAACACGCACGGAATATTATCTGGAGCCGGGAGCTCTGCCCAATGTCGAGGAAGCGTCGATCAAGCTTGATCTTTACCGGCGTGACTTTACCATCAACACGCTGGCGTTGGCGTTGAATCACGACAGCTACGGTGAATTGCTCGATTATTTCGGCGCCCAGCGCGATCTGCACGACAAGGCGATTCGCGTTCTGCATAATCTGAGTTTTGTTGAGGACCCGACGCGCATGTTTCGCGCGGTTCGCTTTGAGCAGCGTCTGGGGTTCAAGCTCGGCATGCACACGGAAAACCTGTTGCGCAGTGCCGTGGAAATGGACTTTGTCCAGCGGGTCGGCCCGTTGCGACTGTTCAATGAATTGACGATTATCCTCAATGAGGAAGAGCCGTTTCCGGCGATCTCCCGCCTTGAGGCCTTGGGCCTGCTGGCCTGTCTGTGTGATCAATGGCGGGTCGATGGCCACCTCAAAGAGTCGTTTCGCCAGGCGGAAAAAGCCCTGCACTGGCATGAGCTGCTCTATACCGGCAGTCCTGTCGAGCGTTGGGTGGTGTATTTTTTATGTTTAAGTCAGCCATTATCCGATGACGCAATGGCTTCGGTTTGTGATAAACTGTCGGTTCCTCAACGCTGGCAGGATATTCTTGTTTGCGAACGTCGTCGGGTGATGACGACCTTTCATCACCTGGAGCGCGATCAGAAGAGCTTGGCCGCATGTAGAGCCAGTGAGCTGGCGCATCGACTCAAAGGCATCGGTGATGAAATGTTGCTTTATGCCATGGCCCGTACACGCAGTGATGAGGTTCGTCTGGCGATCTCCCAGTATTTAACTCAATGGCGCGATGTGAAGCCGCTTCTCAATGGCGACGATCTGATTGCCCTTGGCATTGACCGTGGTCCGAAAGTCGGCGATGTTCTTAGCCGGTTGCGTGATGCGCGTCTTGACGGGGAGGTTTCGTCGCGGCAGGATGAGGTCGATCTGGTGCGTTCCTGTCAGACCTCTTGCTGAAACCCTGAGATGAAAGAGGGAGTGTTCCACTGAGTTATGGAACAGATTTTTCTTAAAATTTCGATCATGCTGGTGCCGGCTCTGCTGGCGGTCACGGTGCATGAAGTCGCCCATGGTTATGCGGCCGACCGTCTCGGAGATCCGACGGCACGGTTGCTGGGACGGTTGACCCTGAATCCATTGCGCCATCTGGACCCTGTCGGCACCCTGGCCTTGCTGTTTGTCGGCTTTGGTTGGGCGCGTCCGGTTCCGGTCAATGTCACGAATTTGCGTCATCCTCATCGTAGCATGTTGTGGGTGGCTCTGGCCGGTCCGACGGCGAATTTCACCTTGGCGCTGCTGTCGGCGCTGTTGCTCCAGGTGCTTGGTTTTATTGAAGGACTCGGTCTGGCCTGGTTGAACGTTGTGACGCATCCCGCCTCGTTAATGGCCGCCTTCAGCCTGTATATCAATGTCATCCTTGCCGTGTTCAATCTGATCCCGGTTCCACCTCTGGATGGTGGTCGTGTGCTGGCCGCCATGTTGCCGATCCGTTATGCCGCGATGTTGATGAAGCTCGAACCCTTTGGTTTTTTTATTGTCATTGGCGTGGTTTTCTTTACCGATGTCTGGCAAACCCTGCTCGGACCGGTCATCATTGGGTTGGTCGCTTTTTTCGCCGGTCACCAGTGGGGTGTGGTTGAGGCGGTGATTCACTTCCTGTTCAGTCGTGGATAAGTTGCTCGAAACCCCGCCTCCTGCTGCCTATCAGGTGCACCTGGAGAGTTTTGACGGGCCTCTTGATCTGTTGTTGCATCTGGTGCACAAGAACGAGATGGATATCTACGATATCTCCATGGCGCAGATCACCCGGCAATATCTTGACCATCTCGACCAGATGAAGGAACACAACCTCGATATTGCCAGTGAGTTTCTCGTCATGGCCGCGACACTGATGCACATCAAGTCGCGGATGCTGTTGCCGCGGCGTGACCCGGATGAGGGCGAAGAGGAAGAGATTGATCCTCGGGCGGAACTCGTCCAGCGTCTGCTCGAATATCGCCGTTATAAAGACAGTGCCGAGCAACTGGAAGGCTATCCTCAGCTGAATCGCGATGTGTTTGTGCGTCCGGATGGGATCGAAGAGGTTGCTGATGCTGAACAGGAACCTATGGTCCATGACGTGGGCGTCTATGATCTGGTCAAAGCTCTGCGCGAATTACTTGAGGAAGCTCCGGCACCTCCGGTCCATGCGGTCAGCAAGTCGGCTCTGACCGTGGCTCAGGGGATTCGTCGTTTGTTGGCCCGGTTGCGTCATGAGGAGATGGTGTCGTTTCGCGATTGCTTTGCGCCATCGCCGCGACGCGATGAAATTGTGATCACTTTTATTGCGGTTCTTGAGCTGGTGAAGCTGCAGCTGTGTCGGGTGGTCCAGCTCAATCAGAAAGCGACCCTTTATCTTTATCCGGCGGAATCCGTGCGTCGCGGCGAGGTGGAGCGGCTTGAGGGAGTCGATCATGGATACCACTAGCAGCCAGCTTAAAGCGCGCCTGGAGGCGGTTCTGTTCAGCAGTGACGAACCGTTGCGGTTTGATCGTTTACTGGCGTTATTTGAGGTCGAGGCCACGGCTCTGCGCCAGGCCTTGCAGGAGCTGATGGTCGAATATGCCCAAGAAAACCGGGGCGTGGTGTTGCAGGAGGTCGCCGGTGGTTTTCAGATTCGAACCCGGGCCGAATACGCACCGTGGATTTTGAAACTCAACAAAACCCGTGTGACCCGCCTGTCCAAGGCGGCGACGGAAAGCCTGGCCATTATCGCCTATCGCCAACCGGTCACCCGCGCGGAAATTGAATATTTGCGCGGTGTCGACTCCGGCGGCGTGGTGCGCATGCTGATGGAAAAACAGCTGGTGAAAATTGTCGGCAAGAAAGATGTTCCCGGACGCCCTCTGCTTTATGGAACCAGCCGTCATTTTCTCGAATTTTTTGGTTTGAAGGATTTAACGGAGTTGCCCAACTTGCAGGAGTTTGCAGACCCTGAAGACGGCGCTCTTTCTTTGGAAATGGATTTTGACGGTCATGGCAGCAACTGAGCGTTTGCAAAAACTGATCGCCCAGGCGGGCCTGGCATCGCGTCGCCAGGCCGAACAATGGCTCAAAGACGGCAGGGTGCGTGTCAATGGTCGTTCGGTGACTCTCGGTGACAAAGCCGATCCGTCCAGTGATCGGATTGAAGTGGACGGTAAGCCGTTGCCGCGGGCGGAACAGAAACTCTATCTGTTGTTGAACAAGCCGCTGGGCTATGTGACGACGCTCAAAGATCCCCAGGGGCGGCCGACCATCCGGCGTTTTTTAAAGGGGATTCCCCAGCGGGTGTATCCGGTGGGGCGCTTGGACGTCAACAGCGAGGGATTGCTGCTGTTGACCAATGACGGCGCTCTGACCCAGCACTTGTTGCATCCTCGCCATCAGGTCAGTAAAACCTACCGCGTCAAGGTCAGTGGCCGGATCAGTGCAGAGGCCTGTCGCCATCTTGAACAGGGGGTAGAGCTGGAGGATGGTGTGACGGCTCCCGCAGTGGTGCGCAATGTTCATCATTCGCCGCGCAACAGCTGGTTTGACCTGGAAATTCGTGAAGGGCGTAATCGACAGGTGCGGCGTATGTGTCGTGCTGTAGGCTATGAAGTGAGTGCCTTAAAGCGTATCCGTATCGGCTCGCTGGAATTGGGGACGCTGGCCAAGGGGCAGTGTCGTTTTTTGACTCCCAAGGAAATTCAGGCGCTTAAGTCTTAGTTGAGACACAAGACTTTTAGAGCCTTTTGTGTTCATGAAACCGTTGAGAAAGGTTAGAGAGTGGGGCGTTTTTTGTTGGTGCGATGAGGGGTTTTCCTTTGGGAATTCAATGGATTATGCACTTGACCTAATCCGGTCTGTGCTTTAGCATTAAAGGACGTTTCATCGTTGTCAACGGAGCACGATCTCCACTCTTTGTTTTAGAGGATCCTGTGGCGAATAAAGATAAAATCTTAGCAGCAGCTCAAAAGTATCTGCAGAAAAATAACATCTCCAGAGCGATCAAGGAGTACCTGAAGGTGCTGAAGATCGACGAGCGGGATGTGCGCAGTCGTCAAAAGCTTGCTGAACTCTACAGCCGGCTCGGTAAAGCTGAAGAGGCATTGACCGAATATGAAAAGGTGGCAGCGCACTACGCTGAAAACACCTTCTATCTCAAGGCGATTGCGGTTTACAAGCAGATGCAGAAGCTTGATCCGCAGAATACCGCTTATGCCCTGAAATTGGCCAAGCTTAATGAACAGCAGGGTCTGGTTGGCAATGCCTTGTCCGAGTATCGTGTGTTGCTGCAACATCATCAGCAGTATGAAGAGCATGATGAAGCGATTAAGGTTCTGCTCCGCATGCAGGAGCTTGATCCTGAGAATATTACCATCGGTATGCAAACAGCCGAGTTCTATGCCAAGATCGATAAGACCGATGACGCCATGCACGCCTTTGAGGCGGTGGAACAGCGTATTCGCGATTTGGGCAATTACAAACAATTGCAAAAATTTTACGAGCGGTTCACCCAGGTCTGGCCTGACAACCTGACTGTCCAGGTGAATTACGGCACTGCGATGGTCGAGTTTGGTGAGCCTCTGGGCGGTGTTCAATTTTTGACCAACCTTCACCGTCAGCACCCTCAGGACCTGGCTGTTCTGTCGGCTCTGGCTCTTGGCTATCATGCCTGTAGTGACTTCTCCAATGAACTTGAGTGTCTGCAAAAACTGCTTCAGAGCGCGCCCGACAATCTGGACTTCTGGCTGCGTCTTTTTCAGGCCGGTGTTGATGGTCAGCAGTACGAGCTGACCCTGACTTCTCTGGAGAAAAACCGCGAGGCATTTTTTGCCGCTGACCGTGTTGCCGAACTGAAACCTTATTACGAAAAAATGTACGAGGTTTTTCCCGACAACAAAGACCTGTTGCCGTCCCTGCATGCCGTCTATGAGCGTCTTGGTGAAGGGGAGAAGTTGTTTAATATCCTCTCCAGCGAAGAGTCCGAAGAGGAGGATCTTTTTGCCGGAGGTGGTGAACAGGAGTTCTCTGGCGGGGAGGTCAGCGATTTCGATACCGTCAGCTTTGATGATGTGACTCCTTCTGTCAGCGAGGAAACTTCGTCTGATAACTCTTTGGAATTTGATGAACTGGAGTTTGATCTGGTCGATGATGCCCAGGGTGGGGGTGATGAGAGCTCGTTTGATGATATCAGCTTCGATATCAGTGACGATGACGGGGGTGCGGCGCCTGTTGATATTCAGACCGACCTGGAAGAAGCGGATTTTTATCTGCAGCAGGGCCTTCTCGACGAAGCTGAGCAAGTCTGCAAGCGACTGGCCCAGTCGTGTCCCGGCAATGCCGAGGTTCAACAGCGTCTCGACGCCATAGCGTCTCAACGCCAAGGGGACAAGCCTGAAGCTCTTAGCCCTGCTGACATGCCACCCGCCACAACACGAGTCCAGGTTCAAGCTGTGGACAGTGATGAATCGTTCGATCTCGATATGGTGATCGATGATTCCTTTGTCGCTCCTCTGGAAAATGTCGATCTCAATATGGGGGAAGAGGATATCGATTCCAGTCTCGAAGGCACCTTGGGGCAGTCGACTTTCGATGAAGAAGTGCATGATCTGGCGGATTCCCAGCGTGGCATCCAGACGGTTATTGGTGAGGAGGATACCGAATCGGCCTATAATCTCGGGGTAGCCTATAAAGAGATGGGGCTTTATGATGATGCCGTTGCTGAATTTGATAAGGCCATGCGCAGTCCATTGCGCAAAATTGACAGTTTGACCCTGAAAGCGGCATGTTTTATCGATCAACAGAAATTCGATCAGGCTGAGGATGTTTTGACCTTGGGGTTGTCGGATTCGTTGCTGAGTACCAAAGATCGGGTTGTGCTGTATTACGAAACCGGTCTGCTTTACGAAGCATGGCATCGCTATGCGGATGCCTTGGCCAGCTATCAGGTGGTGGCGGATAACGACGCGACGTTCCGTGATGTCAGTATCAAAATCATTGAACTCAAGGAGCTGGTTGACGATGACTCTGGTTCACCCTCCGGTGAATCACGAGTTTCCTATTTATAAGAATAAGACCTTGACCTGATGATGTCGGCCTGGTGATACTAGAGCCGACATTATTTATTGAGATTTTTGATATGAGCTATACCGAATATTTTGGCCTGGAACGAGAGGCCTTTTCAAATGCTCCGGATGCCCGCTTTTACTTTGACAGTGAACAACACAGTCAGGCCTTGACCCGGGTTTTGCGGGCCGTTGACTCCAATAAGGGGCTGGCTGTTCTGGTGGGTGGTATTGGGTCGGGAAAGACAACCCTGGCACGGCGTATGCTGGATACTCTACCTGCGGAGATGTATGAATCCTCTCTGCTGGTGATGGTTCATTCCGGAATCACACCGGAATGGATTCTGACCCGTATTGCCATGCAGCTCGGCGTTGCCAAGCCGGCCGCGGATCGTATGACGGTGCTCAAGCAACTTTATGAGCGGTTGCTGGAGATCGACAAGCAGGGCCGGCGTGCCGTGGTGTTGATCGATGAGGCCCAGATGCTGCAAACCCGGGCCTTGATGGAAGAGTTTCGTGGCTTGCTCAATCTGGAAATCCCCGGCAAAAAATTGCTTAATCTGATTTTTTTCGGCCTGCCGGAAGTTGAGGAGTGTCTGCGCCTTGATGAACCTCTCGCCCAGCGGGTGGCCATGCGCTATTATCTGCATTCCTTGAATGAAGAATCAACGCTGGCCTATATCAAGCATCGTCTCCAGGTGGCTGGAGCCAAGAATATGTTATTTGCCGGGCCGGCGGTTAAGCTGATTTTCCAATATTCCGCCGGGGTACCGCGTTTGATCAATACGCTGTGCGATAATTGTCTGTTTGAAGCGTATTTGCAGAAGCTTTCAGGCGTGGTGCCGCAGATTGTGCAAAGTGTTGCCGGCGACTTGGGGTTGACCCAGTTGCCGACCACTCAGGCAACTCAGGGGGTTGATGCACACCTGAGCAAAATTGAGACGATGTTGTCCAAGATGGAGCAACGGCGTTCCTGAGTGCTCTGCCGGATATGAATGAACCAGAAAGGCTGGCGAGTGCCGGCCTTTTTTTGTCAGAATTGAATCACGGTGACATTGTCTATGCCGCAAAAAAATCGAATCGCCATCCTGCCGGAAACCCTGTGTAACCAGATTGCCGCTGGTGAAGTGGTTGAGCGACCGGCATCCGTTGTTAAAGAGCTGGTGGAAAATGCCCTGGATGCCCAGGCGACAGAGATCAGTGTCGATGTTGATCGGGGAGGCAAAAAAAGGATCCGTGTCAGCGACAATGGCTTTGGTATGAGTAAGGAAGATCTGTTCTTATGCTTCGAACGCCATGCGACCAGCAAAATTCGCAGTGAAAACGATCTGTTTCATTTGAGCTCCCTGGGGTTCCGCGGCGAAGCGCTGCCGTCGATTGCCGCTGTTTCGCGGCTGGCGGTCATCAGCGCTCAAGCAGGTGAGGAAACCGGCAACCGTCTCGAGTTGGTTGCCGGAGAAGTGCGCCACCATGAGCCGGAAGCCGCGTCGGTGGGGACACGCTTTGAAATTCGTGATCTGTTTTTCAACCTGCCGGCCCGACGTAAATTTTTGCGGCGCGATGAAACCGAATTCGGCCATATTGCCGAGATTATCACCCGCTTAAGTCTGGCTCATCCGCAGGTTCATTTTCGCCTGATCCACAATCAGCGGACCATTCTTGATCTCTACCGGCAAAAATCTCTCAAGGCGCGCGTGGCGGATATCCTGGGGCGTTCGGTGGTTGAGAAGCTGATTGATATCGACTGCGGCGACAATAACCTGCGTCTTTCGGGGTTTATTGCCGACCCGACGTTGAACCGATCATCCACCCAGGGGATCTACAGTTTTATTAATGGCCGGTTTGTCAAGGATCGGGTCCTGCAACATGCCATTCTCGACGGTTATCGTCATTTGTTGATGAAGGGACGTTATCCGGTGTGTGTCCTGTTCCTCCAGCTGGAGCCGGAAAAGGTCGACGTCAATGTTCATCCGACCAAGCATGAGGTGCGTTTTCATGATCAGCGCGGGGTGCATGATTTTGTCAGCACGGTCCTACGCCGGCAGTTGCGTCGTTGTCAGCAGGGTCCATTCTGTGATGACGGGCGACAGATGGCCGCCCAAGTAGGCAGGGCGGTGCAACCTGCCCTCCCTGTTACTGGATACGACGCGCCGCAACAACCCAATCCTTCCTCATCAATCGTCGATCGTCAAGCTCCTGTGGGAGCAACACCATCCCCTTCTCCGGCGGATGAGGAGCAGGTTCGCGAGCCCTTCGGAGGCTATGCGCGGGATGCCGCACCGGTTTCCGTCACGTCATCCCTCTTGGCACCCGTTGATCACGGCGATGGGCCACATGAAAAAACACTCGGTCTGGAAGATACTTCAACCTTTTTTTCCAATTTGCGCGTCATTGGACAGTTCCATCGCAGTTACATTCTCTGTGAAGACGGTGACGACCTGGTGTTGATTGATCAACACGCCGCCCATGAGCGGATCGGGTTTGAGCGCTTGAAAAATCAGCTGGCACAGGGAAAAATTGAGCAGCAGGAGTTGTTATTTCCCGAAGTGATTGAACTTAATCTACGTGAAGACGCCGAATTGCAGGAATGCCTGGAGCGTTTTGAAACCTTGGGATTTGTTCTGGAACCTTTTGGCGGGACAAGTTGGGCGGTA